>NZ_WMEA01000001.1:0-342500 GCF_021735925.1 Loktanella sp. M215 | reverse complement strand
GTCCCGGTGGAGCCTCCCCTTGAGATACCACCCTTGCTCTGCTTGATGTCTAACCGCGGTCCGTTATCCGGATCCGGGACCCTGTGTGGTGGGTAGTTTGACTGGGGCGGTCGCCTCCCAAATTGTAACGGAGGCGCGCGAAGGTTGGCTCAGAGCGGTCGGAAATCGCTCGTTGAGTGCAATGGCAGAAGCCAGCCTGACTGCAAGACTGACAAGTCGAGCAGAGTCGAAAGACGGCCATAGTGATCCGGTGGTCCCGCGTGGAAGGGCCATCGCTCAACGGATAAAAGGTACGCTGGGGATAACAGGCTGATGGTGCCCAAGAGTCCATATCGACGGCACCGTTTGGCACCTCGATGTCGGCTCATCTCATCCTGGGGCTGGAGCAGGTCCCAAGGGTACGGCTGTTCGCCGTTTAAAGAGGTACGTGAGCTGGGTTTAGAACGTCGTGAGACAGTTCGGTCCCTATCTTCCGTGGGTGTAGGATACTTGAGAGGAGTTGCCCCTAGTACGAGAGGACCGGGGTGAACGATCCACTGGTGGACCTGTTGTCGTGCCAACGGCAGTGCAGGGTAGCTATGATCGGACAGGATAACCGCTGAAGGCATCTAAGCGGGAAGCCCCCCACTGACCCAAATCATAATACATACACAACATTAGCCGTACTTGGCTTGAACGACGGTCCGCGTGAAAACGCAGGCCGCTGATGACAAACATAGGTAGATGCACCGAAGTGTTCTGCTGAGTGGCTGCACATTTGCTTTGCGAACGTGCTCTGCCACCCGGCGGACGCACACGGGTGCGTCCGCCGGTGTTTCTTTCTTGGTGTGGTGATCATAGCGTGAGCAAAACACCCGATCCCATCCCGAACTCGGCCGTTAAGTGCCACAGCGCTGATGGTACTGCGTCTTAAGACGTGGGAGAGTAAGTCATTGCCACACCTAGTAAGAAACACCCGTGGTTGAACCCAAACGTTCAACCTGTATCTCTCAAACGATTTAAAACACCCTGTCGCGGGATGGAGCAGCCCGGTAGCTCGTCAGGCTCATAACCTGAAGGTCGTAGGTTCAAATCCTACTCCCGCAACCAAATCTTCCTAATAATTACAACGCGTTAGCAGCCACCCTCGGGTGGCTTTCTGCGTTCCCTATTTGCGCGGTGCTACGCTGGTGCTACGAATGTACGCTGCGAATATTAGAGGCGTTAATCTAAGCGCCGCACAGCAACGCCTCACAACCGCTACGCGGCAGATGCCATATCATCAAGGATGCGCCGCAACCTCACCATGTTCTTTGCAGTAGGTCCGTTCTAATTGGACAAGGCGGCACTTGGCTTGGCGAAGTGTTGCCCCTAACTTGCGGTTGAATAGTAGGAATGGAACGAAAAATGGATCAGAATACCGCAGCAATAAGTGCTCTCATTGAATACGTGAAGATTCAAGATCCGAAATACGCATTTATGATTGAAGCGCCTTGGGGGGCGGGTAAGACCCATCTAGTGAAGCGCGAATTCAAGGATTCCCTGACCAATGGCAAGGCCTGCTATGCGACGCTAAATGGCGTTAAGGATAGAAAGGCGTTCCGACGTGCCCTCCTCACTGAAACCTCTGATGCAAAGCTTTCAGAAGCAGTTGGAAGATTTGGCGATACCCTCGGTTCCCTTGCGAAAATCGGTAATGTGGGATCGATTGTCCAAGATGCACTCGAAGATCGCATGATTGGTAATCTACCTGATCTCCTTATCTTTGATGATATCGAGCGATGTGAATTGTCACCTGCCGAAATCTTAGGGCTTATTAACGAGTTTGTTGAACATAGATCAAAAAACGTCGTCCTTTGTGCCTATATTGAAAGAGACGAAGGCTCTGATTCAGGGAAGAAGAGGCGTGAGCTTTTCTTGACACTGAAGGAAAAGGTTGTGGGTCGAACCGTCAGAATTGTCGCCGACGCGAGTAAGGCGCTCCCAGAATTTATCGCGGCGATGCCAGATGGTAATGGAAAAAAATGGTTCAGCTCAAATGATGAACTGGTGCTGGAAGTGTTCGATGCAGCAAAGCACAACAATCTGAGAGTGATGCGGCAATGCCTACACGATTGTGGGCGGGTCATCGATGTTCTTGCTGAAGACCTTAATGCGTCCACGGATGCAATGCGCCGCTTTGTGCGCACTTACTTTGTATTGTCGATGGCGATTGCAACGGGCAAGGTCAGTTCGATCCAATTAGCTGATCGCGGAAACCATAGATGTGTTGTGAAACCTAGAGACGGGGAGGAACCGCATCCTCTATTTGAGTGCTCGGAGGAGCATCCACAGGCGGAAATTTTTGCTGGCAATGCCGCAAGTATACTCCCTATCGAACTAGGAATTTCACTGATTGGGATTGGTTATGAGGAACCTGAAACGATTAATGAGGTTCTCCGCGCAACAAAGCAGTTCTCTGGTGCAAGTGACATTCCGCTCTGGCGGCGTTTCGTCGAATGGAGGCTTTTGCCGACTGCCGATCTTGAAAAGACATATGATGCGGTCAGCAATTACGTATTTAATGAGGAAAATATAGAGGCAGGTCCTTATCTACATATGGCAAACGACCTTGTATCAATTGCAAAGGATAGCGATGGCAGTGGCGCTGAAATTGCGAGTAAGATAAAAGATAGAATTCAAGAGCTTTCAAAAAATTGTATGATCCCTGCTGCGAAATTTGGGGTGGATTTCGGCTGGAGTTCAGATATGGGGTTTTCTTATGGGGGATATGCTTTCGATCTTGATGAATTGAGAGTGCCGTTAGTTGAGGCCATGAAAGTTGCCCAATTGGATGCATTCCATGCTACAATGCCCGAAGAGGCTGAGCGAATTCTTGACCTATTTTCCGAAGACTTGGATGCGTTTGCCAACGAAGTTACAGGTCGAGATGGCCGATCCGGCTATTACAAAACAGAAATTCTGCATTTAATCGACTCCCGAAAGTTTGCTGAAGTTGCCTTTCGTTACGTCGGTTCGGGTCAATTCGAGGCTATTGGAAGTTTGTTGAGAGCCCTGGCCGACCGACACGGCAACTTGCATAGCAATGAAAGTGAGGGGGCGTGGGCGAAGGAAGTCAGGGGTGCACTTTGCAGTATCGCTGCAGAAGCCGGATCACTCGAAAAAGCACGAATGCATTGGTTCTTGGGTTTATATTGGAGGCTTCCGAAAGACGGTGAGGAGGCCAGTTCGGATTGAAGGCCCTGCGCATTTCCCAAAACGACTGCTTTGGCGAAATTGCATTGCAGGTCCGCCCGACATCATGAAATCGGCCGTGGGCCGCTCGATACAGCAGTCCGCCTAGCTACCTATTTTGCCGTCCGCCCTGTCCGCCGCTGTCCGCCGCCAAGCCCTGTTGATTATGATGGCGGACGGGGGCGGACAGGGCGGACAGCTGTTTAGGTCAGTGTTATTTCTGTAACGCGGCGGCGTTCCTTCCCGGTGCGGGTGTGCGTGACGATCACGCCCCGCGACCGGAGCAGGGGCGCGATGCGGCGCAGTTCGGTCCCAAAGGCTGCGGGCTGGCGCGGAAAGGCATCACTGCCTTCGGTGATCGCCGGATAGCGCTTACGTAGATACGTAATGAGATCGGCAGTTGTGCCTTCCCAATGGCTCTGTGCCTGGATCATCGTCAGGATGGCGCTGGCAACCGCGTTGCATTCCAGCGCCGCTTCCTCTGCCTCTTTGCGGTTCGCGCTGTAGGCCCGCAAAAAGCTCCCCTGGGGCCACCCTAAGGTTTGTTCGGCAGCTGTGACCCATTTGGCAAAGTCGGCCATCCTGGGCCGCTCTGTGAGTCGCACAGAGGGTAGGGCGGACATTGCCCCCGATATAGCATTCAGCAACGCCCCCAGGATCGCAGGGCGGGCCGCCTCAAAGCGCTGCCAGAAGTCAGCCTCATATTCCCGGCGCGTTTCGGAGATCACGGGGAGATTGAGGCTGATGGCCCTGTCTGCCAGGTCAGGCCGCTCTGCCAGTTCAGGAATGCCGTTCAGGATGATCGGGCGGGTTGCCTTAAACAGCACCTCGTCGGCATCGCTGTGCAGCTTGCGGGTGGCAAAGCCACCACCTGTCGCCAGGCGGCATAGCGCGTCAGCCATCGCGGGCTTGATCCGTGAGAGATTGTCGAAGGCCAGCACATGCCCATTCTGTGCCGCGATCATCAAATCCCGCTCATCACCTGGAAAGCTGCGGCTATCCAGTTCTGCCGGATCAATCAGGCGGCGCAGGACTTTGGCCGTCGTGCTTTTGGCGCTGCCTTGCTCCCCTGTCAGGATTAAGAGCGGGTAGGGGCCTTCGGGCCGTAACGCGCCCAGGAGCCAGCCAACGATGAGCTTAAAGTCATCATCGTTGCGGACGTTCACGAAGGGTCTCAGGCATTCGAGATCGGCTCCCTGGCGGGCAGGGCGGGGCAGGGCCGCCATACCAGGCGAGCGGCGGAAACGCGGGCTGCCCATCGGCCTCTCGCGCCAGCCTTCCGCGTCAATGTCGATCACCGACCAATCCGCGCCGCCCAGGTCCAGGGCAAAACCCTCATCGGTTTGGCCCATCCTGAAGAATACCGGATGAGTCTCGCCTTCAAACAAGGCCTGGCCGATGTATTGCCGCGACAGGTCGTCCAGCTTGGCGGTGGCGGGTGTCTTGCCCTTGGCCTGGAAGTACTCGTAAGCCAGCAGTCGCTTGAAGCCGCCGCTGCCGAGGGCGAAGGTTTCAAAGTGATCGCCGCGCCGGATCGTGGCGAAGGGCGTCTTGTCCGGACTGTGCCACAGGTCGGCGTCCTCAAAGAGCTGGACGTCAGCGCTGGCGTCGTCAGCTTCAGGCGGTGGCGGGCCATCATGTAACGTAAGGGCGATAAGTCGATCGATCTCGGTCACACCCCAGCCGCCTGCGATGGCGTCAGCGGCGTCCCATCCCTTATGTAAGGTAACAGGCTGTGCTGCCGGATCGGCTGAACTCTGTACCATTACGTTACATAGGAGCGCGTCAGAGATCGGGATCACCTTCGCCGGGGTCTTAAATTCCCTATGTAACGTATCAGCGATTTGCGCGGCGTATTTCTGGCCTGGTTCGTCGTGGTCCGGCCATACGATGACCCGCCGCCCTGTAAGGGGCGAAAGGTCGGTTTTACGGGCCGCGTTCGATCCGCCGAAGGTCGTCGTCGCAATGAAGCCAAGTTTCGCCAAGGCATCGGCGCACTTCTCGCCTTCGGTGACGATGATTGGGCGGTCCAGGTTTGCGGCCTGGAGTTCGGGCAAGCGATACAGCGGGCGGCTGTCCAGGGCGGTCCAGGTTTCGGCGGCCACGTCATAGGGGATAAAGAACTTACCGCCGTCGCCGCGCTCAAAGCGATTGGCAATCAAGACAGTGTTGCCCTGGGCGTCACAGTAGAGGTGCTGCGTTGTCGGTGCGCCTGCTTTCGGGTGGCGCAATGCTTTCAGATTGTCGCGCATTATTTCAGCCCCCATTCATTGCCCAGCACGCGGGCCGCGTCGGTTTGCTTCAGCCCGTTTATGTAGGCGTAAAGACTCACAGGGTCGCCGCCCGCGTCACCTGTGGCGAAGTCTGCCCAGCGTCCCGTCACGGTGTTCACCTTGAACGATCCGGCGCGGCGATCTGCCCTGGTCGGATTGCGGGCCACCCATTCTTGGCCGCAGCGCCGCCCATCGGGCAGCCAGGCCGCCAAGAGGCCAGGGAAGCGGTCCATGCAGGCCATATTGACCACGACGAAGGACACGCTGCGCCAGTTGGTTTGAACGCTCATAGCCCCACCTCATGCTCGCGGGACGCTTCAAAGGCTTCCAGGTCTGCCAGGCGATACCGGACAAGCCGCCCGACCTTGATGTAGGTCAGCGCGTAGCGTTTGGTGCAGCGCCAGGTCGCAAGCGTTGTCGTGGACACGCCAAGCCGCGCTGCCACGTCCTGAGGGGTCAGGAGGTTCGGCTTTTGGATTGTAGTCGTCATGTTGTGGGCTCCTTTGAGCATGTTTTATCCATGCTCAAAGGGTCACAGCTTAGCCCGTATCTCTCAATCAAAGCTGATCGCGGATTACGGGAGCTCAACGCTCCCGGAATCTGCGATTACACCAACTTTTAAGAGATACGACGATTGTCGAAGTTCATCACGCGACATGCGAGAGGGCAGTGCAGCCCCAGTAAAAAGCGGCTATTTGTATCGTTCATTTAAATCACGTCAAGTTTGTATTTATGAGAGGCATGTAGCATGCTGATGATGCAATATTTGACCAACAGCATTATGATCGATATTCATGACGGTAGAGAGTGGAAAATTCAGGTGATGAAATGGAAGCTGCAGACTGGATCGGTCTAGGAACATTGATAGTAACAGCTATGGGTTTGGCTGCTGTATTTTTGGAAATTTTACAAGCTAAGTCAGTTCAAGAGGGTGAGTTCGCTAGGCAAAAGACCATCGATACATTTGAGTTTTATGATAATTCGCGGTCTAGAATTCGTGATAACCATCAAATTGTAATTAGCGCACTCACTAAAGCATTCCCTGATATCCCATCAGAAGGAACGATTCCGTTATGCGAGCTTCAGGTTTCTTACCTTGTTTCAGATGGTGAAGAAAATAGAGCGATTAGAGCGAAGGTTGTCGATAGCCTGGCGCTTCTCGAAAGGCTTGCTATTGGAGTAAACATGGGAGTGTTTGACGAGGAGGTCATATTTAAGCTTTCGCGAACTCAAATTTCTGGATATTTGGGTTATTATTCCAGATATATACTGTATGCAAGATCATGGACGCCAGCTGCATATGCAGAATTCGAGGCGCTAGCTAGTCGTTTCCACAAGCGAAGCGTATTAGATGGGAAGAAGCCATCTGTCGCATACGAAGCTGCAGTTGAATTGCAGCTTCTACCAATACGAGAGAAAAAATAATCATTATATGTGAGTGTGGGCTAGGGGGTCTTATCTCACGATAAACCTTACGGGCTCAAAGTTCATTTCCGGCGTTGTTTATAAGATGGTCTGCCATTCTCTAGTTAAATGGCATCAATTTGACAGCGTAAATTTTTTATCCCCGTCACTACAGCGCTGCGGGGCAGTGAGGGATCGAGTTTCTTGAGGACCATATGCACGGCATCGACAGCATAAGAAGCCGTTGATCTGGCCTCGGTGAAATACATTCCTTCAGTGAAAGGATGCTCTGAGTATTCTTCCCAAACTGGTTTAAAAGCCTCTAAAAATGCCATGACAGCATGGTTGGATCTTAGCTTGTGCGTTGCGCTGCGCTTCCGCCAGCTTTCTGTCTCTTGAGCCAATTCATCCGCATAATCTGGACCCCATAGGGCAGCGTGATCGGCGTCGTGTTTGGGCTTGCGATTGATCGCATCCTCTGCTGCCACGGCGATGTCAGTGGCGAGGCTTTGGAGCATTGCCAACGTGTGAGGTTTTTCGGCCAAGAGGCTCGACAACACTTTGGGGGATGATCCCTCTGAGAGGCTATCAAATTTCTGAATTTGAATTTCGAGCTTGTCGCTAGCCCGGCCAAATTCATATAAATCTAACAAGGCGAGGTGCAGTTCCTGCGCCGACCGCGCTACCTTTCCCAAGGCAGCATTTTCTGCTTTTTCTGACTGGTGGAACTCTTCATCATATTTAGCACTGAGAAAGGTGTCGATTGCAGTCGCAAGCCCTGCCTCAAGGCTTTTCTCATCGGTAGGCTCAGCACAAAAACTCGCAAGTTTAGCAGTAATCTCGCCACCCAATGCTGTGCTGTACCCCCCTTGGGGTGCATCGCCTCGATACAGCAAGTACCACAGCGGCGCTGTGGCAATGCTTTCGTGGTCTGAAGTTTTACTCATTGTGCCCCGTATAGCTGAACATCGCATCGGTGGCCTTGTTGACAGACTCTCGCACAGGATCAAGGTTCAGGCGGGCATAGACCGCTGTGGATTGCTGGCTGCGATGGCCCAGAGATTTGCCGATGATGTAGCTGTTGGCCCCGTGGGCGGCCTGCCAGCTGCCCAGGGTACGGCGCAGGTCGTGAATGCGCAGATCGGCAATGCCCGCTTCTTTCAGAATACGCGCCCAGGCCTTCTTTGGGTCCGCCAAGTGGCCCTTTGCGCCGTTGCCTGGAAAGACCCAAGGGCTGAGTGAGTGCAGCTTGCGTTCTCGCAGGATTGTCATGGCCTGGGGTGATAGATGCACGATTTGCGGATCGCTATTCTTCGTCACCGCGATCCGCCAGGTCGCCGCGTGGAAATTGATCTCTTCCCAGCGCATCGCAAGCGTGTTGGATTTACGCGCCCCGGCCAACAGCGAGATCATGAAGAAATCCCGCGCTGCTTCGTTGGGTTCATTAGCGAGGGCTGCAAAGAAGCGGGGCAATTCGTCCGGCTGCAAAAACCGATCCCGGCTTTGTTCGCGGAACTTCTTGATCCCTGTTGCCGGGTTTGCGCCCTGCCAGCCCCAATCCGCCGCCTTATTGAAGATCGAGCGGATACGCTCCAACAGCCGATTGGCCTGATACAGCCCACTATCCTTGCCCACCTTGGCGTGCAGCCGCTCGACCTCCGGCTTTTCGATGCTGGAGATCTTGCGCTTGAACCAATGCCGCAGGAACTTGTTCACTTCCCGCTCATCATAGGCCCAGGAGCGTTTATGCACCTTTGAGTGCTTTTCCAGGTATTCGGTGAACAACGCTTCAAAGGTCATTTCATCGCGGATCGCCCGCTTGGCCTTTTGTGGGTTCTCGCCCATCGCGATCTCGCCCTTGGCACTTGCTGCCAGCTTGCGGGCGTTCTCTACGGTCAGGTCGGGGAACTTGCCCAGCAGCAGCCGTTCAGGCCGTCCGTCGATCCGCTTGTACAGATAGAAGGTTTTGCTGCCTGCCGCCGTGACCGCCAGCACCAGGCCCTTTTCCTTGCCGTCGTAATAGTAATCTCGCTTGCCCTTTTCCGCTGCCTTGGCTGCCGAAAGCGCCGCCTTGGTGAAGTTGATCTCAAAGCTTGCCATATGCCTGTCCTCAGATGCGGTGCTACACTGGTGCTACACTAGAGCGCAAAAACGGACAATCCGCAGTCGTCTTAAGCAAAGCCGATATGGCCTTAAATAACTGTTTTAGATAGCTTAAAAGATGTTCAGCAATGCAGCGCAAGCAACGGGCCGTTAGACTCATAACCTGAAGGTCGTAGGTTCAAATCCTACTCCCGCAACCAAAGAAACAAATAACTACAGTGCTTTAGGCCCCTCATCACGCGGGGCTTTTTGCTGTCCAAATCCTAGCTCAACAATAGGGCAACAAAACAGGGCAAACTGCGTGCGAAACTGACCTGCCCCCCGTTCGTCCCCCGTTCGTCCCTCGTTCATAACGAGACTCCTAGGGTTTGATATTCGTCGGTTTCGGGTGTGGCAAGCGCGCCGGGCGCGGTGCCATCAAGTAGCTCAAGCGCTCGGCGCGCTTCTGCGGGGGTCTTGTTGCCGAGTGATGAATGCGGCCTGACGTTGTTGTAATCGTAGCGCCAGATGGCCAGCGTGAGGTGCCCCCCGAAAACTGGACACTGACGTAAGCTCCGATTTGCTGTCTGTTGATCTTCACCACGAAGGAGATCGAAGATGTCGAAACGAAAGCAGCACGCCCCTGAGTTCAAGGCGAAGGTGGCGCTTGAGGCGCTGAAAGGTGAGGCGACGGTGTCGGAGCTGGCGAGCCGGTTCGGCGTGCATCCGACGATGATCAACCAATGGAAACGTGCGCTGCTGGATGGCGCGTCCGGTGTCTTTGAACGCGGCGGCCGCAAGACGCCGGTCATCGATGAAGACCGGGTCAGGGATCTGCATGCCAAGATCGGGGGAGCTGGCGGTGGCCAACTCTTTTTTGGAAAGAAAGCTCAAACCTTGGGGCGGGAAGTGAGGCGCAGCATGGTCGAGCGCGACCATCCGGACCTGTCGATTGGCCAGCAGTGCGCGCTGCTACAGGTTTCTCGGTCGTCGTTTTACTATACGCCGCAGGGTGAGACGGAGCAGAACCTCGCGCTGATGCGGCTGATCGACGTGCAATTCACGGAGACGCCCTTCTTCGGCGTGCGCCAGATGACGTGGCACCTGCGCAACGAGGGACACGCGGTGAACGAAAAGCGCATCCGTCGGCTTATGCGCCTGATTGGTTTGATTCCAATCTACCAGAAACCCAACACCAGCAAGCCGGCGAAGGGGCACAAGACCTATCCCTACCTCTTGCGCGGGCTGCGCGTAGAGCGGCCCAATCAGGTTTGGTGCGTGGACATCACCTACCTGCCGATGCGCAGAGGGTTTCTCTATCTGGTGGCGATCATGGACTGGCACACCCGAAGGGTTCTGGCATGGCGGATCTCGAACACGCTGGACGCCGACTTCTGCGTCGACGCGCTGAACGAGGCAATCTATCGGTTCGGGCCACCTGACATCATGAACAGCGATCAGGGATCGCAGTTCACATCGTTTGCTTGGACAGACCGCCTGCGGCGGTCGGGCGTCCGTATATCGATGGATGGCAAGGGCCGCTACTTGGACAACATCTTCATCGAGCGCCTGTGGCGCACGCTGAAATACGAGTGCGTCTATCTGCATGTCTGGGAGACCGGGTCTCAGGCCCGCGCGGGTGTCCGGACATGGATGGGGTTCTACAATCACCGCCGCCCGCACAAAGCCCTTGGCGGCCAACCACCGGCCGTAGTCTACTCGCTGAAAGTCGAAGCAACGCAACCCGATCAGCAGGAGCAGATCAGAGCTTAGAAAGCGCCAGATCCTGTCCAAGGGAAGGGGAGCACCTCAACCTTCTTCCAGAACGTCACGCCAGACCCGGCGGGCGCCATAGGTGCGATCGCTGGCCTTGAAGCTCTTGTCGATCGACTGGACGAGCTTTGCATCCTGAGCCGCGCGTTCGCTTATCGGCCTTCTGAGCCAGGCATGAAAGCCGGATCGGGAGACGCCCAGCACCGCGCACATCCAGCTGACCGGCCAAATGTGCCGATGCTTTGCCACGTAAGCGAACGTCATGTCGCTTCCCGCGCGAAGTAAGCTGCCGCCTTTTTTAGGATGTCACGCTCCGCCTTGAGCTTGGCGACCTCTTTCTTCAGGGTCGCAATCTCGGCCAATTCTGCGCGTTGCAAGCCATTGCCGGGAAACGCCGCAACAGGCGCTCCCATCAATTCCCGCATCCAGCGACGCAGCACGCTCTCCGCAAGATCCAGGTCCCGGCACGCCTGAGCGACCGCAACGCCTCGCTCGGTCACCAGCCTTACCGCCTCGATCTTGAACTCGCGGCTAAACTTCCGTCTCGTCATATCCACTCTCCAGTTCAATGGTCACGATCTTATCTTCGTGTCCACAAAACCGGCAGCAGCTCAACACGCACTTCTAGAGAGCTGAAAATCATCAGTGCCAATGATGGAAAATCATGGCCTCAATGATGATGACGCCAATATATATATCGTTCAAATTATTGATTTTATTAAGTTTTTAGCCAAATAACGGCGGGCTTCTCGATGTTCGGACCCGACCGTGACCAACCCGTCCGTTACGTGTTATGGAGAGCTGCGCACTCTCGCACATGTCCACTGTCAAAAGTAGTTTTCTGCCCATGAGCTTCGTGGTCTTCATCAACGGGCTGGTCCTGATCTTCTTCGCGGTGCTGATGGGGCTTAATGCGCTTCTCTTTCCGACGACGGCGACGGTCTTCCTTTTTTCGATGGCGCTCGTGGGGGTGCCAGGCATCTTGCTTGCTCTGTCGTCGTCTTCGTCGGACGCTGGCCTGCGGCGGGCCCATACCTTTCTGCTGACGTCGACGGTATGGTTCATGGCCGCCGTGGCCGGTGCCGTGCCCCTGATGGTCTGGTCGATGACCCCTACGGACGCCCTCTTCGAGGCGATGTCGGGCATCACCACGACAGGTGCGACGGTCCTGGCCGGTCTTGATGCCATGCCGCATGGCATCATCATGTGGCGCGCGGCGCTGCAAGCGGTGGGGGGTGTGGGATTCATCGTGACGGGCATTGCCATCCTGCCGCTTCTGAAGGTGGGCGGCATGCAGCTCTTTCGGACCGAGAGTTCGGACAAGGGTGAAAAGGAACTGAAGAGCGCGGCCCTCTTCGCATCCGCGACCCTTCAGATCTACGCCGGTCTGATCATGCTCTGTGCCTTCGTCTACCTCGCCGGCGGCATGAGCGGTTTCGACGCGATCACCCATGCCATGACGACGATCTCGACCGGCGGCTATTCGGGGCACGATGCCTCGTTCGGTTTCTTCCGCAACCCGTTTCTGCAATGGGCCGGCACCGTCTTCATGCTGATGGGGGCGCTGCCGTTTGCATGGTATATCAGGGTGGCCCAGGGCGGCTCTTTCCGCAGCGAGCAGGTCGGCGCCATGGTCCAGACCCTGACCATCGTCATCCTGCTACTGACGGTCTGGGTCATGGCCAGAACAGGCATGCCGCCGCTGACCGCGCTGCGGCAGGTGTCATTCAACGTGGTGTCCGTCGTCACGACGACCGGCTACGCGACGACGGACTACACTCTGTGGGGGCCCTTTGCGGTGGCCATGTTCTTTGTGCTGACGGCCGTCGGTGGCTGCACGGGGTCCACGGCAGGCGGTGCCAAGGCCATGCGGTGGCTTTTGTTGAGCCGGTCCATCAAGGCACAGGTTCAGGCCCTGCATTCGCCCCACCGTATCGTGACGGTGCATTACGAAGGGCAACGGGTCGATGCGGATGTGATCGCCGGACTGATCACGTTCTTCGCGGTCTATCTCGCCACCTTTGCCTTATTGTCGTTCGCGCTGACCTTCCTGGGGCTTGACGTGACAACCGCAACCAGCGGTGCATTGACTGCTCTTGCCAATGTCGGACCTGGCGTCGGTGCGATCATTGGCCCGGCTGGCAATTTTGCGTCACTGACCAGTCCCGTGAAGCTGACGCTCGTGCTGGGCATGTTTCTGGGACGGCTGGAATTGCTGACCGTCCTCGTCATGCTGACGCCCCTCTTTTGGCGTGAGATCACGGCCGATGCGACACGGAAGATGGGCCAGACGTGAAACGCGCCAGGTGTGGGGCTTGGACAGGCAGAGACCGGATGGCGTGCCACGCCATGCCACGGGTAATCTGCGCCGCGATCAGGATGATTGCATCGACCGACGCATCGGTCGTGGGGTTGGCCCATGTCTGCCATGGCGATCGTACCTTCACGCGCATAGACACCGGCCATGCAGGTGGCTTTGGCCTGCGCGCGTGACCTGCTGGCATCACCCCTGACACACCGCGGCCTGCCATTGCTCACGAACTGGCACGGTCATCCCCTCGCTGACGCGCACAAAACTGATCTAACTTCGAACCTTTCCTGAAAGACTTGGCGGGGATCAATTCACCTTCGTCAAGTTTTGCGACCAAGTCGCGCAGGCCAAGTGCAATGGCACGTCAATTGAAATCGCAGAGAGGCATGTCCGCATTGCGCAAGGATGCAGTTCTCGCCTTTAACTTCAGATGCTGCGGGACAGCAGTCTTAAGGGAGTGCTCGAATCGGACCTTCTGCGCAGCCCGTGACGAGGTCCGGTTGCCGGACAAAGTGCGCAGCCAACTTATTTATCAAAAGTCTGATTTAGGTGTAAGTTGGTTCGCGGGCCCCCGGATCGAAGGCCATGCCGCAATTTAGACGTCGAACGGCGACATAAGCCTGCGTGCAATCAGTGCTTAGTTCAATCGTATTTTCAGCAAGTCCTTACCCTGAGTATGCTGGTGGGGCATGTGCCAGACGGCTTACAAACGCGCAAAGGATCAGCATGTTACCCGAAAAGACGGATACAGTTGTCGTCGGAGGCGGTCAGGCCGGGCTGGCGATGAGTGAGCATCTTGGCAATTGCGGAATCCCGCATGTGGTGCTGGAGCGCGCGCGCGTCGCCGAGCGCTGGCGGTCGGAGCGTTGGGATTCCCTTGTGGCCAACGGTCCGGCCTGGCACGACCGTTTCCCGAGCATGGCCTTCGCGGATACGGCACCGGACGCGTTTGCGACCAAGCACAGCGTTGCGTCCTATTTCGAGGATTTTGCCAGGCAGATCGACGCCCCGGTTCACTGCGGGACAGAGGTCCGCAAGGTCCGGCGCGTTGAAGGCGGCACAGGCTTCCGGGTCGAGACATCCAAAGGCACGATCGAAGCGCAGAATATCGTTGCCGCAACGGGACCGTTTCAAAAACCGGTCATTCCGCCCGTGTTGCCCGAACTTGCCGGTTTGACGCAGATGCATTCATCAGCCTACCGCAACCCGGACCAGCTGGCGCCGGGTGCCGTCTTGGTCGTCGGTGCCGGATCGTCCGGCACGCAGATCGCCAGCGAGCTGCAGCGTGCCGGTCGCAGGGTCTACCTGTCCGTTGGGCCGCATGACCGGCCGCCCCGCAGCTATCGCGGACGGGACTTTTGCTGGTGGCTTGGCGTCCTTGGGAAGTGGGAGTCCAAAACGCCGCCCGTCGGAAAAGCGCATGTGACCATTGCCGTCAGCGGGGCCAACGGTGGCGAGACGGTCGATTTTCGCAGACTTGCTGCCGCGGGCATCACGCTCGTCGGTCGGACACAGGGCTATGACAACGGTGTCCTGCGGTTCAACGCCGATCTGGTTGCAAACATTGCAGCAGGCGACGCGAACTATCTGTCGCTGCTACAAGAGGCGGATGACTATGCCTTGCGTGAAGGGCTCGATCTTCCGGCAGAGTCCGCGGCCCATGTCATCCCGTCCGATCCAGGTTGCCTGACCGATCCGATCCTGTCGCTTGATCTGGCGGAGGCGGGCATCACGACGGTCATCTGGGCGACCGGATTTGCGCAGGATTTCAGTTGGCTTCAGGTCGATACCTTTGGGCCGGACGGCAAGCCGCAGCATGACTGCGGCGTGGCAACCGCACCCGGTGTCTATTTCATCGGCTTGCCCTGGCTGTCGATGCGGGGATCGGCGTTCATTTGGGGCGTCTGGGTCGATGCCCGGCATGTGGCACAGCATATTGCGGCGCGGCATTCACAGGCGACGGGATAGACAGCGCATGCAAACGGTTGATATTCTGAAGGCGCTGATCGAGTTTCCGACGGTCTCCGACATCAGCGGCACGTCACTGCAGGATGATGACGACGTTATCGCCTATTCGATGCTGCATGTCGGGCGCATCTGTGGCGGTGTTGCGCTGAATATCGTGCCCAAGACGGCATAGTTGCTGTTTGAAATCCGCAATCTGCCGGCCGATGATCCGCAGGTCATTCTGGACCGGCTGAGACAGGTAGCACAGGATGTGCTGGACCCGCTGCGTCAGACCTTTCCAGAGGCCGACATCGTGATCGAGACCACCGGCAGCTACCTTCCACTTGCGACGGGTGAGGATTCCGACGTGGTCCGTTTCGTCACATCCCTGACCGATGGCATGCGACGATCAAGGTCGCCTTTGGCACGGAGGGCGGTTTGTTTTCAACGCAACTGGGGATCCCGACAGTCGTTTGCGGGCCGGGGTCCATGGCGCAGGGGCATCGGCCGGATGAATTTGTCAGCCGCGACCAACTTGCCAGATGCGACCGGATGCTGGACGCGCTTCTGGAACGGCTTGCCACGGGGCTTTCATGCGGATCGTCCAAGCCCAGCAGTCCGGTGTCGTGCAGGTGGTCTTTGGCGTGCCGAAAGAAGGCCGCCACAATGCCGAACCGATGATCTGACCGCTTGGTCGCCAATCCCAGCGCCACGGGCCGGACTGGCCCCGTCAGCGGTAGCGTCACCAGCTTTTCGCCATTCGGTGCCAGATCAGAGCGCGTGCGCATATTGACCAGACCAAACCCAAAGCCATTGGCTACAAGGCTGCGGACCATCGACATGTCGGATGTCCGCGCGGTGATATTCGGCCGCAGACCGCAATCATGGAACAGCGACAGGAAATATTCGCGGCTGAGCGGCAGGTCGAGCAGGGTCATGGCCTCGCCTGCCAGCTCGGCCAGGGTCAATGAGGGTTGCGCGGCCTTCGGGTGATCCTTGGCCAGCATGACGCAGGGCGGCAGGGCCGCCAATGCCTCGAACTGGATGTCCTTCAGGATTTAAAGGTCATAGGTGATCGCGACGTCGATTTCAGCCTGCCCCAACATGCGCAGCAGATCGGTTTGGCTGCCTTCTTTCAGTATCACCGATGCGTCCGGATATGCGGACTCGAACGACCGGCGCAAACGGGCGCTGACGATCGGGGCGACCGTCGAAAGCGCGCCCACCGTGATCGGTCCACGCGCCGTTTCCACGATGTCATTCGCAAGATCCGTCAGGCCGTTGGCGCTGAACAGGATCTGTTTCGCCGCGTTGAAAACCCGCCGACCGCCCGGCGTCAGGGACAGTCCTTGGGCATGATGGCGCACGAACAATTGCAGGCCCAGATCGGTTTCAAGCTGGCTGATCGCCGACGATATCGACGGTGACGACACGTTGACGCGCTGTGCGGCCATGGCAATCGTGCTCGCCTCGCCGACGGCCACCAGATACTCCAGCTGTCTGAATGAAAAACGCAAAGGCATGCGCAAGAGTGGCGTTCGGTGCCCGCAAGTTCAAGCTGCGTTATTCGTCCCCCGCAACACCGTAGGACGGGGCCGCACGCGGGTCGAGGGCCCGTTGCACATAGGCGTCAAGCTGCGGGTGATAGACGGCCCATGCCGCAGCGACCGCCGCAATCGGGCAATCGTCGGTCCAGTCGCACCGCAGATCGGCTACCGGCCAGGGCACGGCATCGCAGAGCTGCAGACCCGCCGAATGGATCGGACCTGCCTCTCCGCCAGCCGCCAGGCCGGCAGCCATCGCCGCCATCAGGCGATCACCCAGATGGCCGGTCGCGGACTCGAACGCGGCTACCATGGCCTGTGGCACGGCTTCATTGTCCAGCAGGTTGCCCGCCGCAATCACGTCCTGTCCGCGCGCCTGCGTCCAGATGCCAAGCGAGCGCGGCCCCGAGTGGATCGCCGTGCGACCGCCGCGATCAATGGCCAGAACCTGCCGGTAGTCCAGGAACTGCCCGTGTTCCTGAATGTGCGCAATTGCGTCCTCTGCGGACAGGCCGTCTTGCATCAAATCCAGCGCCAGTGGCCCCAGTGTCGGATCGGTGATGTTCTGGCTCGACACGGCACCAACGCCCTCGCGGGTATAGGAACACCGGGCGGCCACGGCGGGCGAGGACGAGGCGACCGCCGTCCCGAACATGCCAGTTTGCGCGCAGCGCGCGACCAGCGAGAACGTCATGCCGGGATCACCGCAGTGCCGTCGATCTCGACCAGCCATTCCGGCCGCGCCAGCGCCTGCACAACCAGCCCGGTCGAGACCGGGTGCACGCCTTTGATGTATTCACCCATGGTCCGGTAAACGGCCTCTCGGTGACGCACGTCGGTGATATAGACGACCACTTTGACCAGATCGGCCATTTCGCCACCAGCTTCCTCGATCAGTTGCTTGATGTTCTGCATGACCTTGTGGGTCTGTTCCGCGGGATCATGGCTGTCGATGTTCGTGAAGTCATCCAGGCTTTGCGGGCATTGCCCACGCAGATACACCGTCTTGCCACCCTGCGTCACGACCGCCTGACACAGGTCATTGTCGAGCGACTGTTCGGGATAGGTGTCCTTGGTGTTGAATGGGCGGATGCGAATATGAGTCATGTCTGGTCCTGCTTGTTGCCCGCAGCCTTTATGCCTGCGTTGATATACTGCGCAAAATCATAGTCTGGCCTTTCAAGATGTGACAGATGCCCCCGATAGAGCTTGTCCGTGCACCCCTTGTCCCTGCATGGCAGACGGACAAGTGACAGCTTTCCATGAAGTTCTCGGCCAGAACCTTCCAATGGGTGTCCCGGATGTGAGTTTCAAAAATGGTTTCGGTGGGGTTTGCCATGTCGTCGTCACCGACAAAGGCTTCGACCTTTGCCCGTTGCTGCGCGACGGGCAGCGCGTCCGGGTCCAGCGTCGCAAAGACCCAGCCCAGCCAGTCGTCACAACGGATATCCGGCAGACTGTCGACCGATTTGCAAAATCCATCGTTCTGATCCATCGCAGGCCCCCCGCGCAGTGATCCGTCCAGATTGTAGGTCCAGGTGTGACAGGGGCAGACAATGCGACACGTGTTGCCACGGCCTTCGAGCAGGACCGACATGCGGCGCCGACAGACATTTGACATCGCACGAAAGGTACTGGCCGTGTCGCGCAAAACGATGATCGGTCGGTCCGCCAGGTCCAAGGTGACGTCTCCCCATGACACGGTAAAACATCCTCATGGCGTCGGGTCGGAGCGCTTAGAAAGCAGCTCTGCAATCATCCCGTCGCATCCTACACATCGTCAGAGATCGCAGATAAATAAAGCAACCTCTTTCGCAGTCATGCTTTGGCAAAAGCTAACCATGGACTACTGAAAAAGCCGCCACTCGCTGCTTAACGTAAAATCGGAAAGGTCGGCGCGAACCGGACCTTCGCCACGCCGGTCACCAAGGTCTGCTTTGCGACTTACCAAGAAGACATCGCGATCTTCGGTTCCCAGATATCAGGTTGCGCTAACCCGTGCCGCAGCCTTGCGTAGCTTCAATGTCGTCCGGTGTTGCAGCATGAAGCGTAGCATTTCACGGGACGCGTCGGGGCCGGCAGGATCGGTGAACCGTCCCGCTGGGCTTCCGCCTGACCATGTATGACCGGCACCCGTAATGACCCAGAATTCGGTAAACGATTTTCCTGTGCCCTTGCGGTGCGATTGGCGCACGAACGGGTGCCCGTCGGGGATGCGACCCTTGCGTGCGGTGCTGATCAGGTCGGGGTAAGCGTCGGCCGCGCGCGCGGCGACATAGCGTCCGTTCCGGACATGAACGACCTTGTCGTTTTCGCCGTGGAAATTGATCGTGGGCATCGGCGCGGGAGAGCGGCTACCCGGTGCGCCATGCTTCATGGCGATCATTGCGGTCGACGCATCGTGGGCTGACCCGACGGAGAGCCCCGAATGGGCACCGACGGCGGCAAAGATGTCGGGATATGCTGCGGCCAGGATCAGCGCCATCGAGGCCCCGGCCGACAGACCGGCCACATAGACCCGCGCGGGATCGGCAGGTGTGGTGCTCAGGACCATGCGCGTCAGGTCTGCAAGAAGGGCGGGTTCGCCGGTGACCCGGCTTTGATCCCCCCGGCGATACCAGTTCCAACAGCGGTTCTGCTGCGCGTGGCGGTTCTGGGCTGGGTAGACGACGATGAGACCGAGCTCCTCGGCCAATGCGTTCATGCCTGTGCCGGTCGCGAAATCATCCGGTGTTTGTCCGCAGCCGTGGAGCATGACGAGGAGTGGCAGCGCGCGCTCTGCACGTGTGGCTGTGGCGGGCAGATACAGTTTGTAGTCCAGGCTGCCGAACGGAGCCTCGTGGGTCAGTGACCTGAAGGTTGCCCCGCGCGGTATCGGCATGCGTGACCGCGTAGTCGCCGTTGGCGGCTTGGCCTTCGCCGCAGGTTTTACCGACACTTTCGGTTGAACGTTGACCCGGTTCAGCGCCTGACCGGCACCCTTCAACGGGGATTTCGGCCGGGCCTTTGCCTTGGTGGGCTTGGGCCGCATCGCGCCGGCCACCTGTCCGAGAGCCAACGTGGTGGCCTTTCGCATCTGCTTGCGGCTGCGGGCCTGCACTGTCTTGAACGGATTGAACATGCGCCTCACCAGATGAATTCGGACAGGGACGCCGTGGCGGATTGTTGTTCGTGCGACACACGCCAGCGCAGAGACGGCCCACACAGCTTACGCGCGATGTGGATCATCAGTTCCAGCCAAACGGCCTACGCGGCGCAAACCGGCTATGTGTTCCGGTCATGTCACTGAATACACTCGGCGCCAGGCTTGGTTTGCCGCGACGAAAGACATCTGTCTGCGAGAGGGATCTACGATCCCACCAGAACCGGAAATTCGGTTCTGACTCTGCAATGATCCTTGAATTTCAATTCATCTGACGTCGAACGCCGTGAGAAAGCGATCGACGGCGCGTGTGATGGCCTCGGTCGGGTTCGCGGGGCAGGGGACCTGATAGATGTGCTGGCGGATGCCGATATAGACGATGCCGCCGTGCAGGTTCCACAGATCCTCCATCTGGACCTTGTCCGGATGACGGGACGCCGCCTGCATTTCGGCCAGCAGGGGGATGAAGATGACCTGCCGCAAATGATCCAGATAGCGCCGATTCAATTCCGCGCCTGCCAGACCCGAGAACATGAAGATCCGCATCCATTCATACTGAAAGATCAGCTTGCTGTAGGCGTCGTAGAACTGCAGCACGCGGTCGCGGATTGACCGGTCGCGGTCCGTCAGAAGGGTCGGCCAGTCGTCGGACAAGCGGTTGAGGTAGACGTGTTCATAGACCGCTTCGAGCAGGTCGGATTTGGAAGCGAAGTAGTTGAACAGCAGGGACTGCGTGACGCCCAGCCGTTTGGCCAGGTCACGCGTGTTGCCGTCAAGCCCGACGTCGGCAAAGAACGCCACGGCCCCGTCCACGATCTGGCGTCGACGCTCGTCTGGGGGTAGGCGGCGGCGGTCTGGGGCGGTCTCGTTGTCCATGGTCGCTCCTTGATACGATCGGCCCAAAAATACCACTTGCAATGTTGTGCCAACTAATGATCGTATGATCAATAAGGTTGATCGATTGATCAACAATCGTGCTGGAGGGCGCGACGCGAACGGGAGGAGGGATGCGGTGAAAGCATCGGTTGGTGGCTATGCCCGCGCTGTGGATTTGCGTCATGCGCTGGATCTTCTGGCGCAGGGCGATGGAATGGCGCGCGTGCTGGCGGGCGGGCAAAGTCTTGTCGCCGCGATGAATATGCGTCTCAGCACCGGCGACCTGCTGGTCGACATCAATCATATTGCCGCGCTGAAAGGTGTTGCGCGCGAAGGCGACCGTCTGCGGATCGGTGCCCTGACCCGACATGCTGAAGTGGCGAGCGATGCTCTGATCGCGCAACATGCACCCTTGTTGCGCAAGGCAACGGACCTGATCGCCCACGCTGCGATCCGGAATCGTGGCACCATCGGCGGCGCCTTGGCCCATGCGGACCCGGCCGCTGAATTTCCCGCGTGCGTGCTGGCGTTGGATGCGACGATCCATGTGAACGGACCGGACGGCGTGCGTGACATTCCCGCCGCTGATTTCTTTACCGGCGTGTTCGAGACGACGCTGCGCGAGGGCGAAATCCTGACCGCACTCAGCCTGCCAGTGGCCGAGGAGGGCGAGCGTCAGGTGATCCATGAACTGGCCCGCAGGTCCGGCGATTACGCTCTGGCAGGGCTCTGCGTCGTGCGCCGCAAGGCAGGGCACCGGATCGTCTGCATCTCGGTCGGGACGCACCCGGAACTGGCGACGGCGGCGATGGACAAGCTGGATGGGGGCGATGTGGCGGGCGCGGTCGCAGCCCTGCGCGACGCCCTTGACCCGCCGTCCGACACGCAGGCCAGTGCCGCCTACCGCCGCCATCTGGCCGGCGTTCTGCTGGAACGTGCAATCGCCGACCTGAACGGAGAGTCCGCATGACCGCCACTTTCACCGACCGCATCGACATCGCCCTGACCGTGAACGGCGAGGCGGTCGAGGCCCGCGTGCCGGCGGGCCGCCACCTCGTGGATTTCCTGCGCCTCGATCTGGGGCTGACCGGGGCGCATGCCAGTTGCGAACACGGCGTCTGCGGGGCCTGCACCGTGCGGGTCGACGGGCAGGCGGTGCGCGGCTGCCTGATGCTGGCCGCACAGGCCGACGGGGCAGAGGTCTGGACGATCGAGGGCCTGAGCGACAATGGCAGCGTCAGCGACCTGCAGGCCGCCTTCGTCGCGCGCAACGCGCTGCAGTGCGGCTTCTGCACGCCGGGCATGCTGGTCGCCGCCGCCGATCTGCTGGCCGTGGGCGGCGTGCCCGACCGGGCCACGATCCGCGAACACCTGTCCGGCAACTATTGCCGCTGCACCGGATACGAGGCGATCGTCGACGCGATCGAAAGCGTCGCACAGGCGCGCGCGGATGGAGGGGTGGCATGAATTCCCCCTTCGGCAACCCGGACCGGCCCAACAGCTATATCGGCAAGACGGTGCCGCGCCCGAACGCCAAGCGTCTGGTGCAGGGGCGCGGGCAATACGTTGATGACATGGTGTTGCCGCGCATGGTGCACGTCGCCTTCGTGCGTAGCCCCCATGCCCATGCGAAGATCACCGGGATCGACGCGACCGGGGCGCTGGCCGTCAAGGGCGTGCTGCGGGTCTTCACCGGGGCCGAGATTGCTGCGGTCTGCACGCCTTGGGTCGGCACACTTGCGCACCTCAAGGGGCTGAAGTCGCCGCCCGAGCACGCCATCGCCGTGGACCGCGCCTGCTGGGTCGGCGAGCCTCTCGCCGCTGTCGTGGCCTCGACCCGAGCGGCGGCAGAGGATGGCGCAGCGCTGGTCGACGTCGACTACGAGACCTTGCCAGAGGTCACCGACATGATGACCGCGCTGGACGAGGCGACGCCGGTCCTGCACCCGGACATGGGCGACAACCTCGCCTTTCAGCGCCAGCACGACGAAGGCGACGTGGATGCGGTCTTTGCTGCCGCGCATACCGTGGTCGAGGCGCATTTCCAGACCGGGCGACATACCGGCGTCACGCTGGAACCGCGGTCCATCCTCGTTGACTGGAACCCCGGCGAAGGGCAGATGACCGCCTGGCACGCCACGCAGGCGCCCCACATGATCCAGGTCGTGCTGGCGCAACACCTCGACCTGCCGGAATCCCGCGTCCGGGTAGTTTGCGGTGACGTCGGCGGGTCCTATGGCATCAAGGTCCACATCTATCCGGACGAGATCGCGACCGCGGCCATCGCCAAGATCATGGCGCGGCCGGTCAAGTTCATCGCCGACCGGCTGGAAAGCTTCACCACCGACATCCACGCCCGCGATCACGAGATCTGGGGGCGCATCGCGGTGGACAAGGACGGCAAGATCCTCGCCTTCGACATCGACGACTGGACTGCGATCGGGGCCTATTCTGTCTATCCCCGCACCTCTGCCATCGAGGGCAATCAGGTCGTGAACCTGTGCGGCGGGCCTTACGACTTTAAGGACTACCGTGCCAAGACGACTGTCGTGTTTCAGAACAAGACGCCGACCAGTCAGTATCGCGCCGTAGGCCACCCCATCGCCGTCACCGTGACCGAAGGTCTGGTGGACATGGCGGCGGCAAAGCTGGGCATGGACCCGGTGGAAATCCGCCGTCGCAACCTGTTTGCCGACGACGCCTATCCTGCCGTGTCTCCTGCCAAGATGCGGTTCGAGGGGCTGTCGCATCATGCGAGCCTCGACAAGCTGATCACCTTGATGGACTACGACGCCCTGCGCGCCGATCAGGCCGAGGCAAAGGCGCGTGGCGTCGTGCGTGGTATCGGGATCGCGAGCTTCATCGAACTGACGAACCCGTCGCCCTTCATGTATGGCATCGGCGGTGCGCGGATCTCGGCGCAGGACGGCTGCACCGTGCGGATGGACCCGGACGGCAGCATCGTCGCCGCGTCGTCGGTCACCGAGCAGGGGCAGGGGACCGAGGCCATGCTGTCGCAGATCGTTGCCGAAGGCGTCGGTGTCCTGCCCAGCGCGGTCCGCATCATCACCGGTGACACCCAGTCCACGCCCTACGGCGGCGGCACGTGGGCGTCTCGCGGGGCAGGCATCGGCGGTGAGGCGGCGTTGCAGGCCGCACGCGCCCTGCGCGGCGCCATTCTTGAGGTCGCAGGCGCGATGCTGCAATCTGCGTCCGACACGCTCGACATCCGCGACGGCGCGGTGGTGGACATGGCCGACGGGGCCGACCGCATGCCGCTCGCGGAATTGGGCCGCATCGTCTATTTCCGGGGCGACACCTTGCCCAAGGGGCTGCCGCGCGAGTTGGTGCAGACCCGGCATTACACGCCCGCCGACTACCCCTTTGCCTTCACCAACGGCGTGCAGGCGTCTTACGTCGAGGTCGACACCGACACCGGCGCCGTCACGCTGCTGAAGCACTGGTGCGTCGAGGATTGCGGCCGCGTCATCAATCCGCAGCTGGTCGACGAACAGATCCGGGGCGGCATCGTGCAGGGGCTGGGCGCCGCCCTGTTCGAAGAACTGCATTACGATGCCGAGGGGCAACTGCTGAACGGGTCGATGGCCGACTATCTTGTGCCGATGGCCGGTGAAATGCCCGACATGATCATCGCCCACGTCGAGACGCCGACGCTGGAAAGCGACCTTGGCGCAAAGGGCGCGGGCGAGGCGGGGACGGCAGGCGCCGCCGCTGCCGTGATGAATGCGATCAATGACGCACTGCGCCCGCTGGGGGGGGAGGTGACGGCAATGCCGTTCACACCCGAGCGGGTGCTGCGCGGACTTGGAAAACTGACAGACTGAACCGGGCCAACGCGCCCACAAGGGAGGAACATCATGACCATCAGGACACTCTTCGCCAGCACCGCCCTGACGCTCTTGGCCGGCACGGCCTTTGCGCAGGACACCGTCACCGTCAACATCGGGTCCAGCCACCCCGAGGCAAACATCTGGGTTTACGCGATGAAGAACGCGTTCCAGCCCGAGGTGGATCGCATCCTTGCCGAAAAGGGTGAGTACAAGGTCGAGTGGAACGAATCCTACGGCGGCACGCTGTATAAATTCACCGACACGCGGGCGGCCGTCAGCGACGGTATCGTCGACGTGGGCATGGTCGGCACGGTCTGGGAAGGGGCGGCGATGCCCTTGCAGAACGTGACCTACTTCACGCCCTTTGCGACCGAGGACCACAAGCTGCTGATCAAGATCTTCGACGATCTCTCTGCCAACCTGCCCGCCCTGCACGACAGCTGGACCGCGCAGAACATGGTGCCGCTGTCATCGCTGATCACTGACAGCTATGACATCTACGCCAATTTTCCGATCAACACGATGGAAGACCTGCAGAACCGCAAACTGAACGCGCCCGGCACTTCGGCAAACTGGCTGCAGGGGACAGGGGCCACGCCCGTCGACGGGGCGCTGACCACCTATTACACCAACATCCAGACCGGCGTGACCGAAGGCACGCTGTCCTTCGCGTCGGGCATCCTGCCGACCCGCGTGTATGAAGTTGCCCCCGACCTGACCCGCGTCGGGCTGGGATCGATGTATTTCGGCGCGATCGCCGCGAACAAGGACTTCTTCGACGGTCTGCCGGCCCCGGTGCAGGAGGCGTTCTTGGCCGCGGCCAAGGTGACCTCTACCGCTCATGGCGACTACGTCACCGAACTCGCGACCAAGGCCATGACCGAGATGCAGGCGGCCGGCCTTCAGGTGCATGAACTGGCACCAGAAGAAAAGGCCAAGTGGATCGCCAATCTGCCTGACATCGTGGCCCCTTGGCTGGAGCAGACCGGCGAGGACGGCATGACCGTGCTGGCCGCCTATTTCCAGGCACTGCGCGACAATGGCGTGACGCCGGGGCGCGACTGGGACGCGAACCGCTGAACCTGAACGACGGCCCGCGCCCCGCACGCCGGGGCCGGGCCAATACCATGACATGGTGAGGGCGATGGCAGAAGAGACCGAGATCAAGACAGATTCCGCCCCGTCCTTTGCCACGGCTCCTGTCGGGGCCGCGTTGGGCAGCGTGGCAAACCTGATGTCCGCCATCGGCACCATCTGGATCGGATTGATGATGGTGATGATCGTGTTCGACGTGATCGGGCGCAACTTCTTCAACGCGCCGATCACCGGGGTCGCGGAAATTGCGGGCCGATCGGTCGTCGCGATCGTCTTTCTGCAGATTGCCGCTGCCGTGATGCAGGGACGTCTGACCCGCGCCGATTTCCTGATCCGCCGGATCGGCAGCGCCAGCCCCGGTGCCGCGCGCGTGCTGGACACACTTTTCGCGCTGATCGGCGCGCTGGTCTTTGCACTAATCCTCTGGGCGTCCTGGCCCAATACGGTCAACGCCTTCACTACGGCGGAGTTTTTCGGCGTGCAGGGCGTGTTCACCATTCCAACGCTGCCGTTCCGCGCGATTACGGTGCTGGGCTGCGCCGTGGCGTTGCTGGCCTGCCTCTACCGTGCCGCGATGATGTGGCGCGCGCCGGGCGGTGCCGCATGACGACCCTGACGATCGGTTTTCTGCTGATCGCTCTGCTGGTCGGACTCGTCCTGCTGGGGCTGCAGATCGCCTACGCGCTGTTCGCGGTGGGCTTCCTCGGCATCTGGATCATCCGCGACAACAGCGGACTTGCGTTCAAGATGCTGGAACTGACCGCCTATAGCGGCATCGCGGATTACCTCTTTGCCACCATCCCGCTGTTCGTGCTGATGGGCCTGCTGGTCAGCGTCTCCAACGTAGGCCGCGACACTTTCGAGGTGGCAGAGGAGTTGCTGCGCCGCGTGCTATGCGGTCTGGGTGTCGCGACCGTCGCCGCGAACACGATCTTCGCCGCCGTCACTGGCGTCTCCATGGCGTCTGCGGCCGTCTTTACCCGTGTCGCGGTGCCCGAGATGACACGGCACGGCTACCGCCCGGCCTTTGCCGCAGGGACCGTCGCGGGCAGTTCGGTCCTGGGGATGCTGATCCCGCCCAGCCTGCTGCTGATCATCTACGGCGTGCTGGCCGAGGTCAGCATCGGCGGCATGTTCATCGCGGGCCTGATCCCCGGCGTCCTGCTGGCCGTGGGCTTTGTCGTGATGCTGATGGGCGTGTCTGTTGCGTTTCCGGGGTTCGTCTATACCGATCCGGCCGCAGCCCGCGCCAAACGGCTGGATCGCACCGGACCGAACATGTCAGCCGGCACCATGTTCGCCAAGCTGATCCCGATCATCCTGCTGGTGATGCTGGTGCTGGGCGGTCTTTATTCCGGCTTCTTCACACCGACCGAGGCGGGCGGAATCGGCGCCTTTGGTGCGCTGGTCATCGCGCTCTGGCGGCGCAGCCTTGGTGGCGGCAAGATGTGGCTGGTGATGAAGCAGACAGGCGCGATCTCTGTCGCGATCCTCGTCCTGCTGATTGCTGCCAGCTATTATTCCCGCATGCTGTCCATCGCGGGCCTGCCCAATGCCATCGCCGACCTGGTGCGGGCAGGCGGATTTTCCCCGCTGGGTTTCCTGTTCTTTTATGCCGTCATCATCCTTGCGATGGGCATGATCCTCGACAGCACGTCGATCCTGTTGATCATGGTCCCGATTGCGGCCCCGATCGCGCAGGGCCTTGGCATCGACCTCAGCCACTTTGGCATCATCACCGTGCTGGCGGTCGAGATCGGATTGCTGACACCGCCGTTTGGCATTTCCGTCTTCACGGTGCACAACACGCTGAACGATCCCGATGTCACGGTTGAGCAGATATTTGCCGCCACGCTGCCGTTCATCGGAGTCATGCTGCTCGTGCTGCTCGTCGTCGCGCTTTTGCCGGCAACGGCGACAGCACTGCTTTGACCGATGTATTGATCGGGTTCTAAAATCAAATGGTGTCTGCCAGATGAGCCGTCGCGACGTCCGCTGACGCCAAGTTTGGCGTGCGACGCATCGTCATGGTTTCGGCACCCTCTGGCTGGCCGACGTCTGGCTTCCAGTTGGCCGCAGTTTGACTGGTAAGGGGCTGGAAAAGGGCCGGGGGAGTTCTTTGTCGAGCAAAAAAAATCCAACGGCATCAAATTTTTAGGCTTGGGCGGGACGTGAACGTTCGCTGCGATTTGCACAGAGGTCTGCTTTGCGGACGACAGGGCAGTGCCGGGCAGTGCCTGACTGATCGCGGCAATATCACGAATTTGAGCCGTCATCGGGATGTGATGTGCCAAAGAGGCGATGCAATCGAAAGTGTTGCTGCATAAATCGCATCACCGGTCTTTGACGATCCGATCATGAGGACCCGCGCCTTCGGCTCCCTTGACTCTGAAACGGCGCGCGACGACCTGCTCAAGATCGTCGATGAAGGTATAGACCACCGGAATGACCAGCAGACTGAGCAACGTGGATGTCACCAGCCCCCCGATCACGACCGTCGCCATGGGTTGGCGGAAGCTGGGGTCGCCCTCGACCAAACCAAGTGCGGCGGGCAGCATGCCGGCCGACATGGCGACCGTGGTCATGACGATGGGCCGCGCGCGCTTGTGACAGGCGTCGACCAGCGCGTCGAAGCGGTTCATGCCGGTCTTGCGCGCCTCAAGCGCGTAATCGACCAGCAGGATCGAGTTCTTCGACACGATCCCCATCAACAGCAGCAGCCCGATAACCGCCGGCATCGAGAAACTGGTGCCAGTCACGACGAGCGGAAACAGCGCCCCGCCAAGGGCCAGTGGCAAAGCCGTCAGGATCGTGACCGGTTGCAGGAAGTCGTTGAACAGCAGAACCAGCACCGCGTAGACGCAGAAGATGCCCAGTGCCATGGCGGTCGCGAAGTTCGTGAACAGTTCCGACTGCTGCTTGATGTCGCCCTGTTCGACAAGGCTGACGCCTGCGGGCAGGGTCTGGTAACTGGACAGTCGGGCCACCTCTGCATTGACGTCCGACAGGCCGCGTCCGTTCAATTCGATCGTGACGGACACGTTGCGGGACCGGTCAAGGCGGTTGATTTGCGACGGTGACGACCCCATCGACACGTCGGCGATGGCACCGAGCGTCACATTTCCGTCGACCCCTGCCACCGGCAGTTGCTTGATCTGCTCAAGGCTTTGGCGCGCCTGATCGTCCAGCGTGACCCGGATCGGAATCTGTCGTTCTGGCAGGTTCAGTTTCGACAGTGCCGAGTCGTAGGCACCGGAGGTCGCGACGCGGATCGCGTCGGAGATGCCTTGCGACGTCACGCCGTAGGACGCCGCGACAGCGAGGTCGGGTGTGATGACGATCTCGGGCGACTGGATGGACGCGGAGGAGGTGACGTTGCCGATCCCCTGAATGTTGGCGCGCACCTCCTCTTCCAGATCGGTGGCGGCCTGTTCCAGCGTGTCGGAATTGTCGCCGGCCATCGTGATCTGAAGCTGCGTGCCGTTGCCGCCCGATCCGACCTCGATCCGGGCACCGGGGATGTCCTGCACCGCTTCGCGCAGGGATGCCTCGATTTCGGTCTGGGTCACGTCGCGGTCGTCGATGTTGGTCAGGTCGACGACGATGGTCGCCGCCGTGACGGAACTGGTCGCGCTGCCACCCCCCATGCCGCCGCTGGACGCGGACCCGGTGGCCTGAAACACCGCCAGCACATGATCGACACCTACGACCGCATCGGACACCCGGCGCGACACGGCGTCGGTTTCCGCGATGGTCGTGCCGGGGGCCGTGGTGATGTTCACCTGCGTCTGGCTGCTGTCGGAGGCCGGGAAGAAGCCCGTCGATAGGTGGCCCAGCATGAAAATGGTCAGCCCGAAGAAAGCGATGACACCCAGCACCGGAATCCAGCGCCGCCGCAAGGCACCCCGGATTAGCGTCAGATAGCTGCGCATGATGATGCCGTCGGGCTTTTCCGCCTCGGGTTTGGCCTGCATCATATAGGCGGCCATCATCGGGGTGATCAGGCGTGCGACAAGCAGGGAAAAGAACACCGCGACCGACGCCGTTATCCCGAACTGCTTGAAGATGATCCCGATGACACCCCCCATGAAGGCGGTCGGCATGAAGACGGCGATCAGGGTGAAGGACGTGGCGATCACCGCGAGGCCGATCTCGTCCGCGGCCTCCATTGACGCCTCATAGGCGGGTTTGCCCATCTGCATGTGACGCTCGATATTCTCGACCTCGACGATGGCGTCATCGACGAGGATGCCGACGACCAGTGACAGGGCCAGCAGAGTCACCGTGTTCAGTGAATAGTCCAGATAGTCCATCACCAGAAACGTCGGGATGATCGACAGAGGCAGGGCGATGGCGGCCAGCATCGTGCCGCGCCATTCCATCAGGAATAGGAACACCACGATCACGGCGATGATCGCGCCTTCGTACAGCATGGTCATGGAGGCGTCGTAGTTCTGCTCCGTCGGCAGGATGGTGTTGTAAGCCTCGGTGATCGTGACCTGCGGGTTTGCGGCGGCGAAGGCTTCGACTGCGGCGCGGGCATTTTCGGTCACCTCGATGTCCGAATACCCGGTCAACCGCTTGATCTGCGCCGCAATCACAGGCTGCCCGTTCAGATAGGCGAGCGACGAGATGTCGGCGTTCGTGTCCGTCACGGTGCCGAGTTCATCCAGCCGCACCCAGCTGCCGTTGGGCAGCGGGATCGGTGTTGCGCGCAGGTCCGCGACGCTTTCGGATGCGGCCAGCACGCGGACGGACTGAGACACGTCGCCAATCTCGGCCTTGCCGCCGGACAGGTCGCGCTGCACGGCGTCCAGTGCGCTGTTCACGTCGGATGTCGACAGGCCGAGACCGTTCAGCAGCAGCGGGTTCAGCGTGACATGAATTTCCCGGTCCACACCGCCCAGACGGCCGACCTCGCCCACGCCGTCGACGGACATCAGCGCCCGCTTCAGGTCGTTGTCGATGAACCAGCTGAGTTCTGCGTCGCCCAGCTTGTCGGAACTGACGACGTAGGTGATCAGCGGCCCACCCGAGAGGGACGACTTGGACACAGTTGGCGCGTTCATCTCGGACGGCAGGTCGCTCCGCGCCTGATCGACGGCGGACTGCACCTCGTCCGCGGCGATCTGTACGTCCTTGCCGACAGCGAAGGCGACAGAGATGTTCACGGATCCGTCGGTGATCGTCGTTGTGACGGAATCGAGTTGCGACAGGCCTGTCAGCTGATCCTCGATCTTGCGGGCGACCTCGGTTTCCAGTTGTGCCGCAGCAGCCCCTTCAAGGCTGGCCGAGATCGTGATCGTCGGCAGCGACATGTCGGGAAAGTTCTGCACGTCGAGCCGGTTGAAGGCCATCAGACCCATGACGGTCAGCAGCAAGAAGGCGAGGATTGGCGGAACCGGATTGCGGATCGCCCAAGCGGACATGTTCATCGGTCGGCTCCTGTCTGGTCATTCGCCGTCTTCAGCGCCGTTTGCGTATCCGCCGCGTCGGCACTCGCTGCATCCTGCGTCACAACCCGCACGACGGACCCGTCCGACAGGAAGGCGCCGCCCGAATGGACGATCTGCGCGTCTGCAGACAGGGCGCTGGTGATCTCGACCCGGTCGCGCTGTCGGCGGTCCGTGTCGACCTTGATCCGCGTGACGGTCGCCCCGTCATCGTTCAGCGCGAAGACATAGGAAAAACCGTCCTGCATCACGACGGCAGAGGCGGGCACCGACAGCGCGGGGCGCAGGCCGGTCTGGAATACGCCGGATATCATGATCCCGGTCTTGGGCTGCGTGTCGCCGTCCGGCGGGGTCAGGGCCACGTAGACGATCACCCGTCCGTTGCTTTCCGATGCGGCAGGCGCGATGCGCCGCACCGTTCCGGTGATGTTTCCAAGCGGCGTCGGCACGATGACGGGTGTGCCGACCTCGACCTGCCGCAACTGCCCCAAGGGGACTTCGGCCTGCCATTCGACGCGGCCATCGCGGACCAGACGGAACAACTCTTGCCCCTCGGCCACGACATCGCCGATCGCCGCGCTGCGGGACGCGACGATGCCGCCTGTGACTGCCGTCACCTGCGTATGGGACAGGTCGAGATTGGCAGACGCAAGTTGCGCCTCGGCAGAGGCGACGTCGGCTTTGGCTTTGCGTTCGGTCGCGACATATTGGGCGGCTTGCTGCTCGGATATCGCGCTGCCGCCGCTCAGCTTTCGGGCGCGGTCCGCCTCTGCCGTGGCCTGATCAAGGGCGGCCTGCGCGGATTCCAGTGATGCCTCCAGCTGCAGGATGTCGTTGTCCAGCGACGTGCGCGACAGGGTGGCGATGACGGCGCCCTCTGCCACGGTGTCACCCACGGCGGCCTCGACCGTCTGGATCATCTGGCCGCCGACCTGTGCGGAAATCACGACATCCTGCCACGCGGCCAGCCAGCCGCTTGCGGTCACCTCGACCGGCCAGTCGGCGGTTTCAGGCGGGCTGACGGTGACGGTCAAGGCGGCGGCTGTCGTCGCAGGCTCTGCCGTGGCCGGGGTGGTCCCGGTATGCGCGACCGTGGGCGACTGTGTCGGGCGCAGGAAATAGACGGCAACGGCAAGCGCGATCAGAGCGATCACGATCAGCAGGGTGATGCGTTTCTTGAACATGTCTCAGCTTTCTGTTGTGGGCGCTGCGGCGGGGGCGACGGGCACCCAGCCGCCGCCGACCGCCTTGTAAAGTGTGATCCACTGGTTCAGCACCGTCTGGCGCTGGATGATCCGGGTGATCCGCGCCGACTGCACCTGCCGGCGTGCATCCTCGCGGTCCAGCAGTGTGGCACCGCCCGCCTTCCAGTCTTCGTCCACCGCGTCGAAATAGTCCTGATATTGCGCGACCAGCCGTTCGGCGCTGTCCAGATTGGACCGCGCGGCGGCCAGACGGGTCAGCGCGCCTTCGACCTCTGCCACGGCGGTCAGGACGGTGGCACGGTAGGTCTCGGCCGCGATCAGCGCCGCTGCGTTCGTCGCGCGGACGTTGGCGCGCGATGCGCCGCCATCAAGGATCGGCAGCGACAGGGCCGGGCCGAACGACCACGACGCAGGGTCTGACAGGCTGACATTGCCGCCAAGGGTCAGGGAGGGGTAAAGCTGTGCCTGCGCAACCTTGAGGTCCAGCAGGCTGGCTGCGAATTGCTGTTCGGCGGCGACGACATCGGGGCGCTGGCGCAGCATGTCGGCGGGGACCGACGCGACCCGGAACGCCTTTATGCCGGGCAATCCGCCACCCTTCGCCAGCGTAGCGTCGATCTGCGTTTGCGGCACACCGACGATGCGGGCCAGACCTTGCGCCGCGACCCGGCAGTCGGCTTTCTGGCTGGTCAACGTGATCTCGGCGCTTGCCACATTGGCGCGGGCCAAGGACAGGTCGGCGGCGGCGCTGATGCCCGCGTCCACCAGACTGCGCGATGCGGACAGCGTGTCCTGCTGGGATGTGAGAGCGGCGGCGTAGTCCGTCTCGGCCAGTTTGCAGGCGCGGTAGGTGACGTAGCCATTCGCGACTTCGGCGGCGAGCGAGACATAGCTACCGGCGTAGGACACCTCCTCGGCACGGGCGCGGATTGCATCGGCCGTTGCGGCATTGCGCGTGCGACCGAAGAGGTCAACCTCCCAGCTTGCATCCAGCAGGGCCGCACTGGTCGTCGTGCGCTGGTCGAACCCGACAGCCGTTGTGGTGGCAGACGCCGACCCGTTGACGCCGGGCGCCAGGTTCGCAGCGCTTTGCCCGGCCTGTGCGCGGGCCGCAATGACGCTGGCTGCGGCGCTGCGCAGGTCGGGGCTGTTGGCCTGTGACAGGGCCAGCACCTGCGTCAATTGCACATCGCCCAGGTTGGACCACCAGTTCACGTCCAGCGCAGGCCCACGGGGCAGACCGGCCGCACTGTAATGATCTGACACCTGTTGCGTCGCATCCGGCTGGATCAGCGGGACGCTGCACCCTGCCAGCATGCAGGCACTGAGAATGGTAAGGGCGGTCTTCATCTACAGGCTCCGAAACGCGGTCGGTTTCATATGGCGCGGGCGGATGTTAAGTTGTGTCAAGTTTGTGCAAAGAAGCGAAAAGCTGGCTATCCGGGCCGTGGCAGACCGTTAAGGTTGCCACGAGAGGAGCCTTTCGACCATGACACGCATCCTGTTGATCGATGATGACGCAGCACTGACGGCCTTGCTGGGCGAGTATCTGGAGCAGGAGGGCTTTCAGGTGTCCGTCGCAGGCGATGGCGAGCGTGCCTTGGGCCGCATCGTCGACGCGCGCGCCGACATCGTCGTGCTGGATATCATGATGCCCCGCGTCGACGGATTGCAGGTGCTGCGTCACATCCGGTCGGAAGGCACCGTGCCGGTGCTGATGCTGACGGGACGCGGTGACGAGGCGGACCGGATCACGGGCCTCGACCTGGGGGCCGATGATTATCTGGCCAAGCCGTGTTCGCCTGCCGAACTGGCCGCACGGGTGCGCGCCATCCTGCGCCGCAGCCATAGCGCTGCAGGCGCTGTGACCGAGAATGCGGCCGTGCAGAAAGAAGGGCCGCTGACCATCGACCGGCAGCGCCGCATTGCGACTTGGGCCAATCAACCGATTACGCTGACCGGGGTGGAATTCAATATCCTCGACGTGTTGATGGCGCAGATCGGAAAGCCCGTGTCGCGGTCGGACCTGTCGCAACAGGGTCTGGGCCGTCCCATTGCCGCCTACGACCGCGCGGTGGATGTGCACGTCTCGGCGATCCGGCAGAAGATCGGCAGCTTCGACGATGGCCGCTCTCCGATCCAGAGCCTGCGCGGGATCGGGTATCTTCTTGTCCGGGAGTAACGCGCCATGATCCTGCGGGTCTTTGCCTTCGTCTGGGCGGCCAACCTGCTGACGCTGCTGCTGGTGTCGGTCTTGATCCTGTTCGTGGACGTCACACCGCCGCAAGAGGCGCGGCGCATGGCAGAGCCCGAACTTCTGCGCGAAGAGTTGCCGCTGATCCACGCCGCGTCCGGTGCAGCGGGCGTGCTGACCTTCTGGCAGCAGGTCGCCCCGGCGCATCCGAATGTCCACCTCGACCCGCAAGTGCCCTGCGGTCGGCCCGGGGTCATCGGGGCGCCCGGTCCGGACTGTTTTGAGGTCGTGCAGATCAGCAGCACTGACGCTGTGGTGATGGCCTTGCGCCCGGCGACGCTGCCTCTGTTCCTTGGCATCTGCGTCAGTGCATTTATGGCGATCTGGCTGTCCCGGTGGCTGACGCAGCCGATCAGGGCGGTGAGCCAAGGGCTGCGATCACTTGCAGCGGGCCGGCTGGAGACGCGGATGCAGGGGCGTTTGCGCACGACTAACCAGGAAATTCAGGACCTGGGCCGCGACTTCGACCATGCGGCCGCACGGCTGCAAGCCTTATCGGACGGGCGCAGCCGGCTGTTCCACGACATCTCCCACGAAATCCGGTCGCCGCTGGCGCGCTTGCGTGCGGCCGTGGGACTGATCGAGAAAACACCGGCGCGGGGTGTCGCGCTCGCCGGCCGGATGGAGGGGGACATCGCGCGGCTCGACCATCTCGTCGATGAAATCCTGACTCTGGCCCGGTTCGAGAAAAGCGAGCGGGTCAATTCCTTCCAGACATTCGATTTGCTGGATATCATCGAGAATATCATTGCGGATGCGAAGTTCGAAGGTCGCGCCCGGGGCATCGATGTGCGTTATGCCGGGGCTGACGTCCTTGACCTGCAAGGCGATCCCGAACTTCTGCACCGGGCGTGCGAGAACGTGATCCGCAATGCGCTGAACCATTCGCCGCCGGGGGGCACCGTGATCGTGACGGGGTGCCGCAGCACCGAAGCCATGACACTCGCGGTGGCCGACGAGGGGGCCGGTGTGCCAGAGACTGACCTTGACGCAATCTTCAGTCCATTCGTGCGGCTGAATGCGCAGGCGGATTCCGTCGGTGTCGGCCTTGGTCTGGCAATTTCATATGGTGCAATCAAAGCGCATGGCGGTGCGATTGCCGCGTCGAACATAGACAGCGGTGGCTTCCAAATTACGATCACGATTCCCGTAGACGATAGAAGCCTGAAATAGCTTCGGAACGTGTCGGACATGCTCATCGTGTCAGTGACGAATTGCCCGGCTCGTTGCACGGTCCTAACGGATATTCTTGAAACCGGACACGATGTATCGACGACAAAAGTGCTGATCAGCGGCACGCGCCGGGGCCTGACGCCAAAGCTGAAGACACTGCTGAGGCGACGTGGCCTGCTGCCCGGAAGTTCCCTCGATCTGATGTAGTTTCTGCCCAACCTGAAGGAGCAGACGAGATGAGGAAAAGCTGTTTCACCGAAGCGCAGATAATCGGGATGATCAAAGAGCAGGAGGCTGGTTTGCCGACGGCTGATCTGTGCCGGAAGCATGGCTTGGGTCCTGCCACGTTCTACAAGCTGAAGGCCAAGTATGGCGGGATGGATTTGTCTGACGCCAAGCGGCTGAAACAGCTCGAAGATGAGAACGCGAAGCTGAAACGCCTGGTGGCAGATGTCATGCTGGACAATGTTGTGCTGAAGGATCTCTTGGGAAAGCTCTGACGACGCCGATGCAACGGCGGGACGCAGCGCTGCGGGATCATCAGATCTCTCAACGCCGGGTCTGCGTCCTGATCGGTGTCGAACCGAAAACCGTGCGGTGCGAAAGGCCGCCCGATAACCCGGAGATCCGTCTGGAAATGAACAAGATTGCTGAGAAACGTCGCCGGTTCGGTTATCCCGCTGCCCGGCAGGCGATTGCGCAGCAATCTGCCGAGAGGGGCGCATTGGCGTCCTGCTGGAGCGCGTGGGCATGATTATGAACGAAAAGAAGCTCTATCGGATTTACCGGGAAGAGGGCCTGTCAGTGCGCCGCCGTAGAGGCCGGAAACGGGCGCGAGGCAGCCGCACACCAATGCCAATGCCATTGCGCCCGAACCAGCGCTGGTCCTTGGACTTCCTGTCCGACACTTTCGGGGCCTGTCGCAAATTCCGCATCCTGGCGGTCGATGACGATTGTTGGCGCGAAAACCTATGCTTGGTCCCCGACACCAGCATCTCCGGGGCCAGGGTCGCACGAGAGTTGGATGCACTAGTCCGGATCTATGGGAAACCCGCTTGTATCGTTTCCGACAACGTCCTAGCTCGGGAACAAGACCCCCGCAGAAGCGCGCCGAGCGCTTGAGCTACTTGATGGCACCGCGCCCGGCGCGCTTGCCACACCCGAAACCGACGAATATCAAACCCTAGGAGTCTCGTTATGAACGAGGGACGAACGGGGGGTAGGTCAGAACGCATAGCCAGTCTTCTGGCGCAGCGCCTGACCCGCTCCCCTGAGAGTCCTCGTTTATGAGTTAGCTCTGTTCAGGTTTTGGTCTTCTTCTGACCGGTTAGCATATTCCTGTGGTGTCAGGCCAGCGAGGCTTGAATGCGGGCGGTGAAGGTTGAAGTCGTCGATCACGTTCAGTATCCGGAACCGGCGACCGCAGGACAAGCTGTCGGAAACGAAGTCAAGGCTCCACCGCTGGTTTGGCCCCTGCGGGATTGCCATCGGCGCTCTGGTGCCCAACGCACGTTTTCTGCCACCACATTTTCGCACGGTCAGCCCCTCCTCCTTGTAGATCCGGTAGAGTTTCTTCCAGTTCACAGACTAGCTTCGTGCCGCAGCAGGACATGCAGTCGCCGATAGCCGAACCGCCGGCGTTCCGACGACGGGGCCTTGAGGCGTGCCCGCAGGTCAACGTCTTCCGATCGCAGCGGTGGTCGGCGATAAACGCGCGGATCGATGCCTGCCAAAGCACAAGTCCGCCGCTGCCGGTATTCCTTCTGTGTCATGGCCCAATCCACGGCGCGACGCCGTGCACCGGGCCTCAGAAGTTTTTTCCCAGCATCTCCTTCAGCGTCGACACATCCATCATCTGCTCGGCCAGCAACTTCTTGAGCTTGGCCTTCTCAACCTCAAGCGCCTTCAGCCTCTTCGCGTCCGACACCCCCATCCCGCCGAACTTGGCGCGCCATTTATAGAAGGTCGCATCGCTGACGCCGTGCTTGCGGCACAGATCCTTCGCCCCAAGCCCAGCCTGGTGCTCCTTCAAAATGGGCTATGCTCCGGGGCGTGGTGTAAATCCCAAGGTAGCGCGGGCTGAGTGAAGCCATGCGTAGCTCAGGCGAAGCCCGCGCGGGTTTCTGGGTGGCCATGGACGTTCTCCGTTAGGATTTGGGTTGCAGACCTAACCTACCGATCGAGGAGATCACCCATGACCAAGGATACTATAGCAGAAGCCATGGCGCTGAAGTCGCTTCCTTCAGAGACCGCAGACCATCAAATACTGGCCGAGATGCTGGGTTTTGTCGCCGACCGTTGGATGTCGCTCGACGTGGACCAACTGTGCGGTGCCGGTGCGCATGAGCGCCGTGCTGAGCGGGTCAACCAGCGGAATGGATATCGTGAGCGCCGGTAGGAAACCCGGGCCGGGACCGTCGATGTTCAGATTCCGAAGCTTCGGAAGGGGTCATATTTTCCGGAGTTCCCGGAACCCCGTCGGGCCTCGGAATAGGCAATGACGGCTGTGATCCAGGAAGCCTACATTCAGGGCGTCTCAACCCGCTCGGTCGATGATCTGATGAAAGCGATGGGCATGACCGGCGTCTCCAAGAGCCAGGTCTCGCGCCTGTGCGTCGAGATCGACGAACGCGTTGAAGCCTTCGTTGAGAGGCCACTGGAGGGCGAATGGCCCTATCTCTGGCTGGATGCCACCTACATCAAAGTCAGACGCGCCGGACGCATTGTCAGTGTCGCTGCCATAGTAGCGGTGGTGGTCACTCTGGACGGGCGACGCGAGGTTCTGGGCGTCGCTATTCAGCCCAGCGAGGCGGAGGTGTTTTGGGATGAGTTCCTGCGTTCGCTGGCTGATCGCGGCCGGCGCGGCGTCAAGCTGATCATCGCTGATGAGCATAAAGGTCTAAAGGCCGCAGCAGCAAAGGTGTTAGGGGCTACGATCCAGCGTTGCAGGTTTCACTTCATGCGCAATGCTCTGGCCTGTGTTGGCAAGAAGGACCGTCAAATCTTCGCGGCGGCGCTCAGGACGGCATTTGACGAAGACACACGCGTCGCATCGAAGTAGCACTGGGCGAAGCTGATCGAGGCCTTCCGTCCACGTCACACCAAACTCGCCGAGCTAATGCTGCGCGCAGAAGACGACATGCTGGCCTACAAGACTTTCCCGCAGGCACGTTGGCGGCAAATCCACTCGACCAACCCGCTTGAACGCCTCAACAAAGAGATCAAGCGCCGAACCAACGTCGTTGGCGTTTTCCCCAATGCACCAGCCATCAGACGTCTCATCGGCGCCTTGATGCTAGAGCAGAACGACGAATGGGCGGTCACGCGCCGCTACATGACTCTGGAAACAGTCGCCGCCGTCTGCGAAGATGGTACCATAGACCCGGCGCAAATCGCCGCCCTATAATCCGGCTCAAGTCCGAGCCGGAGAAAAAATTACACCACGCCCCAGAACGCTATCTCAAAATGCCTATGATCTGCTCTTCCGTGAACCCTGATAGCTTCATCGTCTGTCTCCTTTGCAAAGAACAGACTAACCCCAAATCGCGGACATTTCAGGGGAGCAGGTCAATGCGCCTAGCCACGAGCTGATAGATTTTACCCGTCGGATGGTCACAGGCGACAACGAACGCACCGCGTTGCGCAGGGTGGAATTGTAGCGCTTGGGGGTGATCCCGGTGAACCTGACGCCCAAGGGCCATGATGTTCGAACAATGGGACGCAGCCTGGCCCTGTAGACCTAGCCTCTCTGAAACCACGGTCAGGCCGGAAATGACGCTAACGTCCCGAAACTTCGGCATGACAGGTGCGAGATTTCACAAAATTTAATGTGTGACGTGTAGTCCGAAATGACGGATGATCTCATTGCGGTCAGAAGCCCCGCAATCAGTTACTCGAAACAGGTGACATGGCCGCAGTCATACCGCGGTGTTGCCGCGAGCGTATCACAGCGGCAACAGGGTGCTGACGCGGAAGGCGGCGAACGCGAATTGTGCGACGGCGGCACCGCCCAGGACAGCGATGGCAGAGGCCCACATCGCAACCCCGCTGAGACGGTCCAGAACCTCTACCGTGTCAGGCGGCGTTCCAAAATACATGGTCCCCATGATGCGCGCATAATAGAACAATGACGCTGCGGTATTCGCTGCGGCAAGCAAGGCCAGCCACAGGTAGCCGCCCTGCATCGTTGCCAGAAACAGCGTCAGCTTGCCCAGAAATCCGACGGTCGGCGGGATACCGACCAGCGACAGGAATGCCAGGACAAGCGCTGCAGCCGCGATGGGTTGTCGCCGCGCCAACCCGGCATAGTCCGCGATCGCCGTGCGCCCACGCAGGTGCGCCACGACGGCGAAGGCCGCCAGATTGCCGATGGCGTAGCTGGCGACGAAGGCCAGCACCGCCATCAGCGCGTCGGGGCTGAGGCCCAGCACCGTGACTGCCATCAGCAGATATCCGGCCTGTGCGACCGAGGACCAGCCGATCAGGCGACGTACGTCGTCTTGCCAGAGTGCGGCGAGGTTGCCGACCGTCATGGTCAAAGCCGCCATGACGGCGAGCAGAGGGCGCAGTCCCAATGCGTCGGGCGGGACGAGTTGCACCAGCCGCGCCATTGCGATCGCGGCCCCGATCTTTGGCACGACGGTCAGAAAGGCGGCGGATGGGACCGGCGCGCCTTCGGCGACATCGGGCAACCACGCCTGCGCAGGCACGGCCCCCAATTTGAAGGCCACGCCGACGAGCGTCAGGGCGAAGCCCACGAACAACAGGGGCGATGGCGTAACACCCGCCGCGAAGGTCGCCGAGAGTGCGGTGTAGCCACTGTCGCCCAGCAGTCCCAGCACCAGCGCGACGCCCGTCACCAGCAAGGCGTTCGCCAAGGCCCCCATCAGAAAGTATTTCATGCCCGCCTCGACCGACAGGGCCCAGTCGCGGTGCCACGCGGCCAGTGTGTAGCCGGTGACCGATGACAGCAGCACCGCGATCACCAGTTGCAGCAGATCGCCGGCCCCGGCCATGGCCATGGCACCCAAAGCGGACAGCAACAGGATGGTGTAGTATTCGCCGTGGCGGGGGTCCGTGCGAAACCAGCCGGGCGACAGCAGGATGCAGAACGCCGTCGCGAACAGGATCATCAGCCGCGCCCAGATGCTGGCCCCGTCGATGGCCCAGGTGCCGGAAAAGGTAAATCGCGTCTCACCAATTTGCTGCACCAGCAGGGTGGCGGCGACAAGAATACCTGCCAGAGCGATCAAGGCCGCACCCGCCTGCCACCTGCGAGGCGCAAAGGCCGCAAACAGCAGGGCCAGCACCGCGGCGACGATGATCGCGATCTCTGGGGACAAGTCGCCGATTGGCATCACCTATCCTCCGACGATCGCACGGGTTGCGCTGCCGATCAGATCCAGCAGCCAGCGCGGATAGATGCCGATCAGCACGACGAGGAACAACAGCAACGACAGGACGGCCCCCTCGCGGCGGCTAAGGTCGGGAAAGCCTTTCCGCGCGGTCGGCAGATCGCCGAAAAAGACCTGCTGCAAGAGCCGCAGGAACAGCGCGGCCGTGATCAGGATACCCAGAAGGCCGATGGCTGCGATCACGGGGAACACGGCAAAGGCGCCGACGAAGATCTGCACCTCGGCCACGAAACCTGCCAGTCCCGGCAGGCCAAGGCTGGCGAAGGCCGCAATGACGGCGGCGACGGTCAGTTTTGGTGCAACGCCCGCCAATCCGCCAAAGGCGTCAAGATCGTAGGTCTGGCTGCGCGCCCAGAACCCGCCTGCGATCAGAAACAAGGCACCGGTAATCAGGCCATGGGCTACCATTTCGACCACGGCACCGGTCAGGGCAAGGGACCGCGCATTCTCTGCACCGGCCAGCATGGCCCCGGCGGCGGCGATCCCCAGCACGGTATAGCCCATGTGATTGACCGAGGTGTAGGCGATGCGGCGTTTCAAGTTGGTCTGCCCCAGTGCCACGATGGCCCCCCACAGGATCGAGGCCAGCGCGAACAGCGCGATGGGCAGGGCATAGGCGGCAAAGCTTTCGCGCAGCATCTGCAGCGGAATGCGTACCATGCCGTAGGTGCCCATCTTCAGCAGCACGCCTGCAAGGATCGCCGATACCGGGCCGGGGGCCATGACGTGCGCCGGCGGCAACCATGTATGGACCGGGAACAATGGCGTCTTGACGGCAAAGCCCACCATGAAGCCCAGCAGGATCAGCCCGCCGCGCAGGTCCATGCCCGCCAGTGGCTGCGCCGCGATCAGCGCGCGCATGTCGAACGTGATCGGGTCCACAGACAGGACCAGCCCGATGATCGCCAGCAGGATCGCGAGCGATCCGGCCAGCGTATAGATAAAGAACTTCAACGCTGCCCGCTCTGCGCCGTTGTGGCCCCATCGCCCGATGAGGAAGAACATGCCGACAAGGCTCAGATCGAAGAAGACGTAGAACAGCAAAAGGTCCAATACGAGGAACAGGCCCAGCGACACGGATTCCAGAAACAGGAACCACGCGTAATAAGCGATAGGCCGGTCCGGGTTTTCCATCGGCCAGGCAATGCAGGCAATGAACAGCACGCCGCTCATCAGTGACAGGGCCAGCGACATGCCGTCCACGCCCACGCGCCACGCGACACCCAGCGACGGGATCCACGGCACCTCGGCCACGGATTGAAATGCCGGTGCCTCTTCTCCGGTCTTGAACAGCGCCCAAACGATGATCAGGCAGGCGAAGGACAGGACCGATGCGCCGATGGACAGCCACCGGGCCTTTTCATGTCCAAGGCCCGGTGAAAGGACCAGCGCCAGTGCCCCCAGCATCGGGATCAGGATGGCGAGTGTCAGCATGTCAGGCTCCTGCAGCGAGTATGGCGACGACGGCAAAGATGCCGCAGACGATGTAGGCGTAGTAATGATGTGACAGGCCGGATTGCAGGCGTCGTGCCTCGCGTCCCAGCATGCCGGTGATATCGGCCGTGCCTTCGGGTATGCCGTCAGATAGCGCTTCTCCGAAGCGGTCGGCGACCCGGGCCAGCCAGTCGCCAAAGGCGGCGGTGGCGCGGACGCCCTTGTCGACGACCCGGTTGTCCATGGCCGCAATCGCCATTGAACCGCGTCGGGCCAGCGCGGCAACGCCACGGGGTCCGGCATCCAGTATGTCGTCGTCCAAACGTGCGGCAGCGCGTGCCAGCGCATCGAACGGCAGCACCACGCACCGTGTGATCAGCGTCGGCAGGCCAAGCCAATCCGACGCGGCCGCCGCAGCGCCGGTGCGGCCAAGGGCGGGGTTGTGGCGCACGAGGAAGATGCCGGAGGCGACCCCCACAGCCACGCAGATCAGCGAGAGGACGAGGCCCAGCGTGCTGCCTTCGGGCAGGGTGAATCCGGTTGCTGCCGCCAGCGTGTCGGAGAGGGGCGACACCCACAGCAGACCGGTCGCCAGCGTCAGGGCGCCAAGTCCGGCAAGACCTGCGGTTTCCGCCCAACCGGGGGCCGCGATGTCGCGGTCGTCGTCACTGCGACGGCCAAACGCCAAGAGCACGAACCGGGTCGCATAGGCGGCACTGAGGGCACCGCCGATCATGACGCCGACCGAGAGCCAGAAGTCTGCGTGCTCTGCGGCCTTGACGATTTCTTCCTTGCTCCAGCCGCCGCCGGTCAGTGGCAGGCCCGCCAGACCGGCCGCGGCGATCACCGCAAGGCCGGCCATCAGCGGCATGATCTGCCCCAGCCGCATCCGGTCCAGCCGGTAGCTGCCTGTCGCATCGCCAGCTGCGCCGGCGACAAGAAACAGCGGGGCCTTGAAGGTCGCATGAACGATCAGGTGAATCGCCGCCACACCGGGGTAGCCCGCACCGATAGCGACAAACATGAACCCCAACTGGGCAGAGGTCGAAGCCGCCAGAAGGCGCTTGGCGTGGTTCTGCAGGACGCCGGTGACGCCGCCTGCCAATGCCGTCGTCAGGCCGATCGCGATGGTCGTTGCCTGCCACCCCGGGACAACCGACAGGGACGGATGCAGGCGCGCGATGATGTAGGCCCCGGCCGCCACCAGCGTTGCCGCGTGCAGCAGGGCGGATACAGAGCTTGGCCCGGCCATCGCGCGAAACAGCCAGGGCGCGAATGGCACCTGTCCTGCCTTCGATGCGGCGGACAGCAAAATCCCGTAGGCGACGATGAACGACAATGGCCCTGACAGCGTCGCGATCCCGGCATAGTCAAACGATCCGGTCCCTGCAAACAGGGCCATCGCCGCGGCGAAAAGGCCCAGATCGCCAAACCGGGTGACGACAAAGGCGTAAAGACCAGACCGAGGGTTTTCGATGGCGCGCCACTTGTGCGCGATCAGCGCCCACGAACACGCACCGATCAATTCCCATCCGATCAACAACGTCAAAAGATCGCCCGCGACGACGACCAGCTGCATCCCGCCCGTGAACAGGATCATCAGTCCGGTCAGACGCCCGATGCCCTGCGCAGCCTCGTGCTGGGTCGCATGAAACACCACTGCGAGCGCCACTGTCGGCACCATCAGCGCGATGGCGGCCGACAGCGGCGTGAGTGCGGCGGACAGACGGATCGCATCGCTCCAGATCAGTGTCGCGGTCCAGCCCTGTGCAGCGGCCAGCAGCGTCAGACACAGCGTCGCGCCCAAGACCATGACAGCAACCGTGCCCAGCCAGCGCCGCGACCGGTCGCCCATCGCTGCGATCACAGCGCCGGCGACGATCGGAAAAAGGGGGATCAGCCAGAGCATCAGTTCTTCAACGTCTTGATGGATTCGATGACGTCCGCCTGCCGCTTGCGATAGACCGCCACGACCAGCGCAAAGCCGATGGCCAGTTCGACCGCCATCACGGCCATGATCAGGATCGCCAGCAACTGCCCCTTTGGCAAACCGGCAAGGGTATAGGCCCAGAATCCGACGGTCGCCAGAAGGGTCCCGTTCAGCATCAGCTCCAGCCCCATCATCAGCATGACGAAGGACTTCTGCGACAGCGCGCCGAACAGGCCAATGCCGAACAATGCCGCGGCGACAATCAGAAGGGCCGTCAGGGTCATGTCAGTGGCCCTTTCCGTGATCGTCATGGGCCTGCATCGCGGGCTTTTTCTGCATGCTCATGCCGTGTCCGGCGTGGCCACCATGGCCCTTGCCGTCTTCGGCCGTGCGACCCGCCGGGGGACCGCCTGCGGTCAGGCCGGGCGGGACGGACCCTTGCCCGGCCGACCCGAAGCGTCCACTGGCGCTCGACAGCACGACGGCACCGACCATTGTTGCCAAAAGGGTCACGCCCGCCGTCTCAAAAATCAGCATGGAGTTGCCCAGAAGTTCGAACCCTAGATCGCGCAGCGTGTCGCCGCCCGGCGGCAACGGGTTATCGGGCAGCGGTGTCGTCAGGATGGCGATGGTCAGGCCGACGAAGGCGGCGATCCCGGCCCCGATGGAGAAGCGATACTGATGCACCATCTGCATCGGGTTCAGGCCGGCGGGGTTCATCATGAACATGACCATGAACAGGCCCATGACCATCATCTCGACGGCCATCATGAACACGGTGGCGACGCCAATATAATCCGCTGACATCAGCAGCGCGATGCCACCCACAGCGATAAAGGACACCATCAGCGCAAACGTCGCGCGGATCATGGAATCGACCCGAAAGACGCGCCAACCGCTCCAGATCGCGAGTGCGGAGAGGGCGTAGAACAAGATATCCTTTGTCATAGCGCCACCATTCCTGCCCAGATCAGGTCAGCGAACGACAGCGGCAACAGGACCATCCAGATCAGGCTCATCATGCGGGACACGGGCATGCGCGCTGCCAGATGCGACAGGCCGATCACGAGGGTCATGACGAGAAGGGTCTTCAAAGCGATCCAGAGCGGCCCCGGCAGCAGCGGCCCCAGATAGCCGCCCAGAAAGATGGTCGCCGCCATGGCCGAAAACCCCGTCAGCATCGCCAGCCGCGCGATCTGCCAGCCCAGGCGGTCCGGTCCCGACGCTTCGACAGAGGTTCCACCCGCCAGATCGGCGCTATCAGCATAGTCGAACGGGCCGCGCAGGGTCAGCGACAGGCCAAGCAGCAGGAACAGCGGCAGGCCCAGCGGCTGGCGGATCAGGTTCCAGACATCGGCTTGCGCCGTTACGATGTCGCGCAGGTCCAGCGACTGGGCGGGCAGGGCGGCCGCGATCAGGGCGAACATGCTGAGCAGCATGATCGGCAGGCCAATGGCGACATAACGGTAGGCCCCGATCATCGCCAGCGGCGCATTCGGTGACCAGCCATGTAGAAAGACGACGACAACGACCAGTGCTTCGCACGCGCCCCACAGGACAACGCTGGTCGGAAGGGCGATCAGCGCCGTGTCGGGTCCCAACGGCACCAGCGCCAGCCCGGTCAGGGCCAGCGCCATGTAACCGGCAATGGACAAAAGCGCGTTCATCCGGTCAGGGGCCTCAGTGGTCAGCCGCTGTTGTGTCAACCACAGGGCTGCCGTCCGGAGCGGTCCGTCCGCGCGATCGGCACCCTGTCCCGAGATCCAGCCGCGACACGCAGTATCAAGAGCAACCGCCAGCCAAACGCTGGTGCACAGGAAAACGAGCATGCCAAGCACGGTCAGCAGCGTCATGACATATGCCCCGCGTGCATCTCACTTCCGGATTCGTCCTGCTTCTCGTCCTGATCACCCGTGTCGCTGTTTTTGCAGATATCGCGCAATATCGCGGGATCGAGGCTGCACAAAACCAGCATGGCCGAATGCCATTCCAGACCCACTAATAAATGTTCAAGCGTCGTGTCGCCCGCATCCTGCGAGGCGGCATCCGGCGCTGCCCCGGTCATGCGATCGAACCGGGTCCGCACGTCCGATCCGTCGGGCAATCGACCCAGCCCGGATGGGATCGCAAACCGCGCACCGGACAGCCGGATCAACCGCCGCAGGACGGGATCGTCGGCACGGTCGCCCAATGATCTGGTGGCGAGTGCTGGCAAACCGAGCAGGTTTAATAGCGTGGCAAGCGGTGACCCGTCATGGTCGAACGGCGGATGCGTCACCACGGCCTTCTGGATCACATCGCCCTGCAGCGTCAGTGTCAAGACCAGACCGGGCGGAAAGAACGGCAGGAACGGTCCGAAAGCAGCTGTGTAACTGTCCAGCGCCAACCCGTCGCGGATGTCGTTGTCGGTCATGGCCATTGGCCGACCGTAAGGTGTGCCACCCATCATGCCCTTGCCGCCTTGCCCGTGAGGGCCGACACCGCGCCATTCCGAAGGGGGCGCGTCGGGCAGGATATCGGGCGCGGAGGCACGCTTGCCTGCCAGCACCTCGGCGAAAATGTCTGCCACCGCCTGGCCGATGTCATCATCAGCGGCGACTGCGATGGCGTCCGGCAAGGAAGGGAGGGGAGGGGACTGCCACAAAAGCGTCGCTCTGGGATGCGGCAGCTGGTCGTGCAGACGATGCAGATAGGGGATGAGAGCGTCAGGCATCTGGCCAGCCACCAGCAGAATGCTGGCGGCGCGCGGCGTATCAACGACTGACAGACCCGGGTGCCGAGAGAGCGTCGTTGCCGCGGCTGGGGCACCGTCCCCCATTGCGATGAACACAGGCACCCGTGCACCAGCCGCAAGGCGCGTGATCCACGTCATTCCCATTTGAAAATGCCTTCCCGCCATCCATAAAGGATGCCGACGGACAAGATCGCAAGGAACATGCCCATCTCAGCCAAGGCCTTGCCGCCTTCTGCGACATAGACGACAGCCCACGGATACATGAACATCATTTCCATCTCGAAGGCGACGAAAAGCAGGGTCATGGTGTAATAGCGGGCGTGGAACCGTTGCCACGCGTGGGTTTGCGGATCGCCGCCGCCCAACACCGGGCGCTGCTGCGGTGCCGTGGCCGGGCCGGAAAAATCAGACCAGCCCGAAGCGCGAAGACCGCCGACGAACACAAGCGTTAAGGCAAAGACACCGGTAAGGGTTAAAATTGTCTCCATGGGTCTGTGAAGATCCCTCTTGACGGGGTCGCCGGACATGATGTGCCACGTGGCGCTGTGCAGAACTCGTGAACCAACCGACCTCCAGCGGGGGAAGGTTCCACAGATGCTGAATTTTTTTGATCTCCGGACATGATGACAGCAGGTCTTCCCGAAGATGTCCCGCTCAAATTGCGGAGGTTTCATCGATGTGAAAGGGCTTCTGACGCGGTATCAATCCCATGCAGACCATTTGGCAACGCGGGCCTGAACACTGGCCCTGCGAGGTTGTCCAGTCTCAAGCCGGACTTCTTGGTCGTCTGGCCTGCAACGCGCTTGGCAGTCCGATCGGTGCAGGGCCGCTCTATACCGTAAGCGGACTTCTTCTCTCCCCAACAATTGCGGCTGCGTCGGGTGACGTTGGAGCGTCTGAGATGATCCCGATGGCCCTGATGCCACCACGTTCCCTGCGAACACACTGCGGTAATCACAGGACCGCGATCTGAGGCTGGCGGCCTCAAAAGCGACTTGCCTTCCCCTACAGGAAGGTGGGTAGCGCAAAACATCGATAAAATCTGCTTCCAGACCAGTCACATCGGAGTTCTCCCCATGCGCGATCAACACGCCTTTGACCGTCGTCAATTTCTGGCTCTCGCCGGGTCCACCACGCTCGCCGCCGGTCTTGGCTTCAGCCCGGCAGCTTGGGCTGCGACGCCCCGTCAATCGTTGACGGTCGGCACACGGACCATCGAGGTGAACGGCAAGGCTGCGACGGTCTTCGGAATCACGGATACCACGGGACGATCCGGTTTGATCCTTGACGCCGCGGGTGGGTTCAACGTGTCGCTGACCAACGCGACTGACGTGGCCACGATCATGCACTGGCACGGGCTGACGCCCCCGTTCGGCATGGACGGCAACCCGCTGTCCCAACAGCCCATCGCACCCGGTGCGTCGATGGTTTACAGCTTCGATCTGCCGCGCGGCGGGACCAACTGGATGCATTCGCACATGGGCTTGCAGGAAACACAGCTGATGGCCGCCCCCCTTATTGTCCGCGAGGGCCAGCCGCAGATGCAGGAGGTCGTCGTCCTGTTGCACGATTTCTCATTCACACCGCCAGAAGAGATCCTTGCGACCCTGAAAGGAAAAGGCGCCGCAGTCGTCGGATCCGGCACGGCAGCGATGGACATGGGGATGGCCGACAGCGGGACCGCGATGCCGGGGATGGACATGGGCGGCATGGCAGGGATGGACCATTCCGGCATGACCATGGGCGGGAACGATCGGGCCGCAGCGACGCCCGCGATGAACATGGGCGGCATGGCGATGGGTGCCATGGACAACATGGACATGGACCTGAACGATATCACCTTCGATGCCTATCTCGCCAATGACCGCACGCTGGCCGATCCTGAAATCGTCGGTGTCGAAAAGGGCGATACTGTCCTGCTGCGGATCATCAACGGGGCGGCATCGACAAACTTCTGGATCGACCTTGGCCAGATCGAGGGTACGGTCAAAGCCGTCGATGGCATGCCCGTTCACCCCCTGCGCGGCAGCCGGTTCGGCCTCGCCATGGCGCAACGCATCGATATCGAGGTCACGATGCCGGCCGACGGTGCCGCCGTTCCTGTGCTGGCGCAGCGCGAAGGGGACATCGCCCGCACGGGGATCGTGCTGGCACCGACCGGTGCGACGGTCACGAAGATCGCCGCGGCCGCCGACACAAAATCCGCTCCCGTCCTTCTGGAACAGGAGCGTCAGCTTGTGGCCGCATCGCTGCTTCCGGCCAAACCTGTCACGCTGCAGATCATGGCGATGCTGACGGGCGACATGCAGACCTATGTCTGGGGGATCGACGGGCAGACCTTCGACAACCGTCAACCGCTGGAGGTCTCTACGGGCGACCGCGTCGAAATCACGATGCACAACATGACCATGATGTCGCATCCCATGCACTTGCACGGACACCACTTTCAGGTCGTCGGCATCGACGGGCAGAAAATATCCGGCGCGATGCGGGACACCGTTCTGGTCCCGGCGATGGGAATGGTCACGATCCAGTTCGACGCTGACAACCCCGGTGAATGGCCGTTGCACTGCCATAACCTTTACCACATGGCGGCGGGCATGATGACGACGGTGAAATACATCTAGAACGCGCAGCGCGGGGGGCGCACCCATCTTAGGCCATATGTGCTACGCCTTGCAGGCCGGGCCTCGACGCCTTGCAAGTCGAGCCTGACTCCGGTTGTCGTGCTTGATCCGTGTCCTGCATCGGATTGCGCGCGTGAAACGCGCCCCCCACACGAGAGACAAGGCACAAGATGAACAACACGTATAAGGCCATCATCGCGGTTTTCGTGCTTGCCAGTTTGGGCTTCTACTGGGCCGCCCGACAGGCTTCACCCGAAGATATGCCTGCATCCATGCAACCTGCTGCTCTAAGCCCGCTGGCCAGCACTGCGCCAATCGTCGACGTTGCGGTTCCGGCCGAACTCTCGGCCGACGCCCGGATGGGGCAGCGCGGGTTCGAGGCGAAATGCGCATCGTGTCACGGCACACATGCTGCAGGGCAGACTGGCGTGGCGCCACCGCTGGTCCACAAGATCTACGAGCCCAACCACCATTCTGACGTGGCATTCGTGCTGGCGGCAAAAAATGGCGTACGGGCGCATCATTGGCGGTTTGGAAACATGCCCCCGGTCGATGGCGTGACCAACGCCGATGTCATGTTGATCGCGCGCTACATTCGCGAACTTCAACAGGAAAATGGTATCTTCTGATGTCACACGCCGACGCTGCGTGCAGTCTGAAGGGTGTCATCGGACCGTCCACATCTGTCGTTCTTCCGATGAAGATCTTTATAGGCACCTTGGCTGCCGGCGCAAAGGCGGCGCACAGCGCATGGTCCCGGCGGTTCCATGGAAGGTCCGCCTGACTGCGCACGCCGGCAGAAAGTTCCGCCGCCGTGATGCTGAACACCGGACTGGACCCGGTCTTACCTGCCATGGTCTGCCCTTCGGCCGCAATCCGCGATGATCGTGCCGTGCCACGTGCTGCATTGACGACATCCGTCACCCTTTCCAGACTCTGCAGGATGGTGCCGTCGGGACGGTCGTCGCCTGCGCAGGACCAGACGCGACTGCATCAGCGCAAAACGCCGAAGGTCCCGTTTTAAGGACAAACTGAATGACTGATTTTTCGATCTAGCCTGCGCAGATACCACAGAACCAGCATCGGCACGAAAATCCATTGCAGGATCGGTGTCAAACCCGTGCCAATGACAGGGAGGACCGGCATGGCCCCGTCGTACGCCCAACGTCCCGTGATCTGGGTGTGGACATACTCCAAACCGACGGTCAGCAGCAGCCCGACCGCAAAAAATACCACCCAAGCACGTTGGCCCGGCCGCATGAACCATCTTCGACTTCGACCCACGCCTGCCGCACTCCAGAATGCCGAAAGAGCGATTGCCAGATCCCCCAACGTGGCCTTCAGACAAATGAATATTCCGGCAAAATGGCTTACATCGCTCATGCTTGAGAACAGGGGGGCCTGAAGCATCTCCCATGCAAAATGGCCTAGGAAAGACAAAGCGAGAAGATCGACTTCCACAGGTAACTGGCGGACGTCTGTAGTTGGTGGCGCCATGTCTCGTCTCATTTATATTTGTATTCAGAAGGTTTTGCAGAGCTTCGCCAACCTGGGGGCAAGGCACTGGAATCATTGTCGATCTGGTCGCCAGAAAGCCCGTTTGGTGCGATTTCGGATACCTACGCGCGGACGTGACGACCGCCTTGTTTGCGATCATCACGAAGACGGGCAAATATGGTCTGGGCTGCCGTAGGTGCGCCGCCTAGCGGGTCGCCTTTTCCAGACTTTGCAGGATCGGGCAGTCGGGGCGATCGTCGCCGGCGCAGGATGAGACCAGATGCGACAGTGTCTCGTGCATGGCCTGCAGATCGGCGATCTTGTTTTCAATCTGGATCAGATGGTCGGACGCGATGCTGCGGACGTCCGCGCTGGCGCGCGCCTTGTCCTCCCACAGCGCGGTCAGGGCGCGGCAATCCTCGATGGTGAATCCCAGCGCCCGCGCGCGTCCCAGAAAGACCAGTTTATGCACGTCGCTTTCGCGGAAGGCACGGTAGCCATTGGGGTCACGCAGGGGTTTCACCAGCCCGATCTCTTCGTAATAGCGGATCGTCTTGGCGGGCAGGTCCGCCCGGGTCGACACTTCACCGATGTTCATGGTGTGGCTCCTATGCTGTTGCGGGGACGGGCCGGGATTGCGGTGCGTCTGGCGAAGCGATGACGGGGGCCGCCGACGGCACCCGCCGCAGGCGCAGCGCGTTCGTCAGGACAAAAACACTGGACAGCGCCATCGCCCCCGCCGCCAGGGCCGGCGACAGTAGCGTGCCGTTCAGCGGATAGAGAACGCCCGCCGCCACCGGGATCAGCGCCACGTTGTAGCCAAAGGCCCAGAACAGGTTCTGGCGGATATTCCGCATCGTCGCACGGCTGACGGACAGGGCATCGACGACCGCCCGCAGATCGCCGGACATCAGCACGACATCCGCCGTCTCGATCGCGACGTCCGTGCCGGTCCCGATGGCCAGCCCCACGTCCGCGCTGGCCAGTGCCGGGGCATCGTTGATCCCGTCACCGACAAACGCAATGGCACCCTGCGTGTGGCGCAGCCGGTCCAGTGCGGCGACCTTGCCGTCGGGCATCACCTCGGCGACGATCTCGTCGATCTTGAGTTGCGCCCCGATGGCCCGCGCCGTCGCCGCGTTGTCGCCCGTGATCATCGCGACCTGCAGGCCCATGTAATGCAGTGCGGCAATGGCGGCGGCCGTGCCGGGCTTGACCGGATCGGCGACGCCGAACAACGCCGCCAACCGCCCGTCGATCGCGACATAGAGCGGCGAGCGTCCGCGGTCGGCGAGGGCGGTCGCAGAGGGGGCTGCGGTCATGTCGACGCCTTCGCGCGTCATCAGCCGGTCGGCCCCGACCAGGACAGTCCGTCCGTCCACGGTCGCGGAAATCCCCAGCCCGGTGATCGATTGGAACGCCGAGACCGTTGACAAGACCAGATCCTGCGCCTGCGCCGCCCGGGTGATCGCGCTGGCGATCGGGTGTTCCGAGGCCCCTTCTGCGGCTGCGACAAGGGCAAGCACGTCGTTCCGATCAAAGCCGTCGGTCATGATCGTATCCGTCAGTTCCGGTCGCCCGGCCGTCAGGGTGCCGGTCTTGTCGAGTGCGACGACCCGGACACCCTGCAGCGCCTGCAAGGCATCGCCGCGCCGGAACAGCACGCCCAGTTCCGCAGCGCGGCCCGTGCCCACCATGATCGAGGTCGGCGTTGCCAGACCCATCGCGCAGGGACAGGCGACGATCAGGACCGAGACTCCGGCGATCAGTGCATGGGCCAGCGTGGGTGCCGGTCCCCAGATCAGCCAGACGCCGATGGTCAGCGCGGCCAGCGCGATGACGGCAGGGACGAACCACAGGGTCACACGATCGACGAGGGCCTGGATCGGCAGACGGGCGGACTGGGCATCCTCGACCATGCGCACGATCCGCGCCAAAACCGTATCGGACCCGACGTGGGTCGCGCGGTAGACCAGTGCGCCGGTGCCATTGACCGTGCCGCCGGTCACCGTCGCCCCCGCCTGCTTGTCGACCGGCGCAGGCTCGCCGGATATCATGCTTTCGTCGACCCATGACCCGCCGGACGTGACCTCACCATCCACGGCCAGCCGTTCGCCGGGCCGGACATGGACAAGATCGCCGACGGCGATGTCGGCGACTTCAAGGGTGATGATCTGCCCGTCCCGTTCCACCTGCGCTGTCTTGGGCCGCAGTCCGATCAGTTGCGTGATGGCGGCCCCGGTGCGGCCCTTTGCCCGCGCCTCCAGCGTGCGGCCCAGCAGGATCAGGACGACGATGACGGCCGCCGCCTCGAAATAGACGGCGCGGCCTTCGGGCGGTAGCAGGGCGGGCGCAAAGGTGGCCACGGTGGAATAGCCCCAGGCCGCCGCCGTCCCCAGTGCCACAAGGCTGTTCATGTCGGGGGCGGCGCGCAGCAGGGCGGGCACACCCTTGGTATAGAAAGACCGCCCGGGCCAGGCCAGCACGAGGGTCGTCAGCAGGAACTGGATGATCCAGGATGTCTGCATCCCGATGCTGTCCGCGATCAGGTGGTGCAGCGCGGGAAAGACGTGTCCGCCCATCTCGGTCACGAAGACCGGCAGGGTCAGGACGGCAGCGATGATCATGCGGCGCTGCAGATCCTGCGCCTCTGCATCCTTGCGGGCGGCGCGGTCCGTGGTGGCGTCACCGGACCCGGCACCGCCATTCAGCGTGGCGGGATAGCCCGCAGCGGTCGCCGCAGCGATCAGATCCGCCGGGGTCGCCATGCCGTCGATGACATGCACCTGCGCCGTTTCCGTCGCCAGATTGACTGCGGCCGCCGTGACGCCGGGCACCGCAAGCAAGGCGCGTTCGACGCGGCCCACGCAGGAGGCACAGGTCATGTCCGCGATCGCCAGATCGACGACCGCATCCCGCGCGGGATAGCCTGCATCCGACAGCACCGCGGCCAGACGGGCGGGCGGGACGGTGCCTGTGACCCGTGCCGTCTCGGTCGCGAGGTTGACCTCGGCCAGCGTGACGCCCGGTTCCGCAGCAAGGGCGCGCTGCACGCGCCCCACGCAGGACGCGCAGGACATGCCAGTAACGGACAATGTGATCGGGGACATATCGGACATGGAAAGGTGCCTCACGCTCTGGTTCAGCGCCTTACATAAGGGTTCCAGTCGGGGGAAGGTCAAGAGTGCATTTCCACAGAATTGCGTTTGACCTTCCAGCGGGGGAAGGCGCCATATGTCAAATCAAGCACAGGAGACTGCGATGACCACGTATTCCATTCCTGCCATGAGCTGCGGCCATTGCAAGGCGACCGTCGAGAAAACGGTTCTTGCTCTCGACCCCGGCGCAACCCTCTTGTTCGACATGCCGGCCCGCACGGTCGCCATTGCGACCGGGCACGACGACGCAAATCTGCGTGCAGCCCTGAAAGACGCAGGCTATCCGGCGGCAACGGTCTGACCCAAGCCGTTACGCCAAAGCCGGTTTCATTCCGAGGACTGCGCCGCGTACCGGCGCGGTCGTGTTTTCTGTGTAAAAGGTTTTTGCCATGACACGCGGCTCTCTGGTTTGTCTCATCGCATGTTGCATACTCGGCCTGACCGGCAGCCCGGGAGCGGCGCAGGTCTTTTCCACGCTGGCCGAAATCGACGTGCCCAGCACCGGTGTTGTCGAAGAGCCGTCTCTTGTGACGCTTGCAGATGGTCGCGTTCTGATGTCCTGGACCGAAGTCTCCGGTGACACCTTCGCCAAGGTCGAAACCGCGATCTACGACGGTGCCACTTGGTCGGCCCCTGTCACGGTCGCTGAGGGTGATGACCTGTTCATAAACTACGCGGATTTTCCGTCCGCCGTGGGTCTGCCGGATGGCCGGATCGCCGTCACGTTTCTGCGGATGAACGGGCAGTCTTATTACGATTACGACGTCAACATTGCGATCTCGGGTGATGACGGCACGACATGGGACCCGCCCATCGTGCCACACCGGGACGGCTTGGCCCGTCAGCATGGTTTTGTCACACTCTTACCCGATGCAAAGGGCGGTCTGCTGGCGATGTGGCTCGATGGACGGGCTTACAATACCGGCGATACGCTTGGCGGCGATGGCACGGACGCCGGCGCCATGCAGCTGCGGGCGACGACTGTCACTGGCGACCGAGCCCTGTCGGACGATCTGCTGCTGGACGACCGGACCTGTACCTGTTGTCAGACGAGTGCGGTCGTGACCGACGACGGGACCGTCCTGCTGGCCTACCGTGATCGGACCGCGGACGAAGTCAGGGACATTTCGGTGGTGCGGCGCGTGGAGGGGAGATGGACAGATCCCCAGCCTGTCAGCGGCGATGGCTGGGAAATCGACGGATGCCCGGTGAACGGCCCCGCCATCGCAGCCCGCGGCGATCATGCAGCCTTGGTCTGGTTCACCGGCGCCGGCAGCGTGCCAGCGGTCAAGATGGCCTTCTCGGATGATCGTGGGGCCAGCTTTGGGCCCGCACGACAGATCGATCTGGGCGGACCCGCGGGCCGGGTCGACCTGCTGCAACTTGTGGACGGATCGGCCCTGGTCAGCTGGGTCGAATGGACGTCGGCCGGAGAAGTGCTCCTGACCTGCAGGGCGACCGCGGCGGACGGCTGCGGAGATCCGGTCGCAATTTCGGTCAATCGCACGGGAAACGCGATGGGTTTTCCCCGCATGACGCTGGCAGGTGACGATGTCTACATCGCCTGGACCGCACCGTCCGTCGATGCAGCGGGCCGACCGGATGATGGGACCGCCATTCATGTCGCGCGCGGAACGGTCGACCTGTCTGAATGACCTGAACCGATGAGATTGAGGCATTCGAATGTGGAAAAGTCCGGACTCTTCTGTCCGGCTTGCAAAACGTGTGGCCGTGACGTGACGGTTTTCTGCCGCATCATTCACACGCAGCCACTTCAGCCGAGGCGATCGTGTGTCCAGCGAAGGCGCAATGGGTATGTCGGACAGTCATCGGTGCCTTACCGTCGGTCTTCGAGCGTTTAACCGGGCCTTAGGTGTTCTGCGTATAGGCAGGTACCACGCTCATACGCTGTCAAAGGAAAGCCTCATGTTTAGAAAATGCGCTCTCACGGTCTTTCTGTGCTTTATAGCAAATTTCGTCTGGGCCAACCCATGGATCGTCGAACGGACGACAGCTGGCGCATCCTACTCGCTGGATGGACAGAACTGGTCGCAGATCCGAAATGAGATCGAAATTCCCAACACCAGTTGGATTCACACGTCGAAGTCTGCGCGTGTGCAACTGCGTCGCGACGCGGAACGGATCGTTATTCAGCCAGATTCTCTGGCGGCGATTACAACGTGGGAAGAGAACGGTCAGAAAACACGGGTCGATCAGCGCCTGGGCGTGATCTTTCTTGATGTCGAAACCCGCGCGCGGCAACACACGTTCGTCAACACGCCGCATCTGGCGGCTGTGGTCAAGGGCACGGCATTCGAAGTTTCGGTCAGCGCCACCGGGTCTACCGTGCGCGTCGAACGTGGCGAGGTTGCCGTCTCGCAACGTGGATCGGATCGGTCAGTCCCAGTAGGGCCCGGGCAATCGGCAACGGTACAAAGTCGTGAATCCGTTGCCGCGGGCCAAGCCGCGCAGACGTCGACGGCTCGAAACGCTGCGACAGCCAAAAGTGCGACTGCCTCCGGCGTGGGAGTCCGTAGCGGGGAGAACCGTCCAGATAAGACTCGGAGCAATGGCAAAGGTAATGCCGGGAATAACGGTAACGGCAATGCCGGGAATAACGGTAACGACAATGCCGGGAATAACGGTAACGGCAACGCTGGGAACGCCGGCAACGGCAATGCTGGGAACAACGGTAACGGGAACGGGAACGCTGGGAACGCCGGCAACGGCAATCCCGGGAACGGCAGTGGCGGCAACAACGGCAATGCCGGTAACAATAGTGGCGGCAACAACGGTAACGGCAACGCCGGGAACGACGGCGGCGCCAACAACGGCAACGGCAATGCCGGGAACAACAGTGGCGGCAACAACGGCAACGGCAATGCCGGGAACAACAGTGGCGGCAACAACGGCAATGGCAATGCCGGGAACAACAGTGGCGGCAACGGAAACGGCAATGCCGGGAGCAATGGCAACGCTGGTAAAAACGGCAAATAGGTCAAGGCGGAATTCGAGCGCCGCAGCGCGTCTTGCGTCTGCATTGCCCAACATGAACCGTTACCCGTTAGACTGTTTTTCGCTCTGAACTGCGATCGTGAAGGCGGACCTTGTGCTTGGGAAAATCGGTCGAGGATCAAGGCCCCTTTTGCCGTTTGTCGGCCTGATCGCAATTCTGTTGATCTTTGTACAAACGGACGTTCTGACCCCGTTTGACCGTCGCATCACTGCGTTGCGGATGACCTATTCACAGACCCCTGCCAGCGGCGATGTCGTCGTCGTTGCCGTCGATAAACGCAGCTTGGACGCCGTGGGGGCCTGGCCGTGGCCGAGGTCGATCCATGGCGCGTTGATTGATCGCCTGCGCACGAGCGGTGCGCGGGATATTTTCCTCGATTTCGACTTCAGCTATCCAACGATACCCACCGAGGACGACGCCCTGCGTGACGCGTTGGATCGGGCCGGCGGCGGCGTGCTGCTGCCGATCTTTGGCCAGGATGACGCAATGGGCCAAGGGAGCGCCGGTCTCGTCGGCATCAACCGACCGTATGCCCCGTTCGAGAAGCTGTCGTGGCCCGTCGCCGTGACCGTACCGGCCGATCCCGATGGTGAGATCAGACACTATTTCTACAGCCTAAATCTGCCAAATGGTCCGATAGAGACCGTCGCCGCTGTGCTTGCGGGTCAGCAAGGCCCGCCCGACACCACGTTTTCGATCAACTTCGGCGTTCAGGCGCGCAGCCTGCCGATCTATTCCGCCTTCGATGTCCTGCAGGGGCAGATCGATCCGGTCGCGTTTCAGGACAAGTCGGTCATTGTCGGAGCATTCGCGTTGGAACTGCGCGATAATTTCAATGTCCCGGTGCACGGCATCCTTCCGGGCGCGGTCATCCACGCCCTCGCTGCCGAAACCCTCCGTAGCGGCACGATACCGAAGATGATGAAACCCGCATGGGGCATCGGCTGGTCCGTTCTGCTGGTGGCGCTCATGAACATCTGGCACCGGCGGTTGCGCGCCTGGGCGGTCGTTGTCGGGCTGCTGGGGAGCTGCCTGCTGACGGAAGCGCTTGCCTACGTCCTTTACCGCGCTGACCAATTGCAATCACCAACGGCCATCTTTCACGTCGCCGTCCTGTGCTATGGGTTCTGGCGACTGTCGGCCTCGTTGGACGTGGTGAATTGGCGGCTTCGCGATCAGGTTGCCCGGCTGGATAACGCGACAGAGTTGCTGCAACGCATCTTTGAACATAGCGCGGCCTGCATTGTGGTGATTGACGATCGTGGCATGATCCTGACGTTCAGTCGCAGCGCGGAGCGGCATTTCGGAGCCGGACCCAAAGCGATTGCCTTGCCGCAGGTCTTTGCCGATATCGCCACTGCTGCGCTTGCTGCTGGACCGGGTTGCACCGGGTCGGGGCCACAGCAGATTGCGCTGGATGACAAAGTTTTCGAATACACCGCGACGTTGTCGAAACTGCGCCGCGCAGCGACCGGCAGATTGCACCGCATGACTGAAGAGCCGCTGGTCACCCTGTCGATCACGGACGTCACCACGGAACACCTGCAGCAACAGCGCATCGCTTATCTGTCAAACTACGATGTTCAGTCAGGCGCATTCCGGCGCCATGCCTTTGAAAATAGGCTGTCCGATACACTTTCCGTCGACACGCCTGCGACGGTGCTGGCGCTTCAAATCAATGGGCTGGCAAAGGTAAATGCCATTCTGGGCCGAGAGGTCGCGACCGCATTTCTGAGAGAAATCGTGACCCAAATGAGGGGCGTCTTTGGCCCGCAGGCCGCAATTGGCCGCTTGAGCGATCAGGTCTTTGCGGTGCTGTCCGTTTCGCCTTCAGCGCCCGAACAGAACGACGCCCTCGCACAACGTCTTTACACGACGCTGGCAACGCCGATCCAGGTCAAGACCGCCATGATCGACGCCCGTCCTCAAGTCGGTTACGCCTTCAAGCCGATGGCCGTCAGGATTGACGGTGCCGCCCTGCTGAAGCAGGCCGAAATCGCGCTTGATGCTGTTGTGCATACGACCGGCATCGACACGATGCCCTTTAGTCCCGCGCTGGCCGACCACAAAACGAGGCTTCTGCAAATCGAGGATGCCTTGTGGGGTGCCCACGCGCGTGATGAGTTCGTCTTGCTTTACCAACCACAAATTGACATGGAAACGGGGCAGCTTGTCGGAGTCGAGGCCCTGTTGCGGTGGATGCATCCTAAACTGGGCTCGGTGCCACCCGACGTCTTCATTCCGATTGCGGAATCGAACGGATACATTCATGAATTAGGGCGCTGGGTCCTGACGAAGGCCTGTCACGATGCGCGGCACCTGCCGGATCGCATCGAGGTTGCCGTCAACGTTTCAGGTCATCAATTGCACGGCGACACCTTTGCCGTAGAGGTGCAGCAGGTGTTGAAGGCCACTGGGTTGCGGCCCGCAAGGCTCTGCCTGGAGCTGACGGAATCTGTTTTTGTCGACACCACCGACAAGATTATCCGCCAGATGCACGCCATTGCGGCCTTGGGGCCGACTTGGGCGCTGGATGATTTTGGAACAGGCTATTCGTCGTTCGCCTACCTGTCCCGCTTCCCTCTGAAAAAGGTCAAGCTGGACAAGAGCTTTATCCAAGCGCCAGACGATGATTGTCACGCTGATGCGATCCTGCGTTCAGTGGCGGTTCTCTGCGATGGGATCGATGCGGTTTTTTTGGGTGAGGGCGTAGAGACTCAATCGCAGTTCAACCGACTCCACGATGCAAATTGCAAGCTTGTCCAAGGCTATTTTTTCGGCAAGCCACAGGCACTGGATGATATTCTAAGGGGTCTTTCCCTGCCCATTTCAGCTTAATCGCGCGCTCGGTCAGTGCGCGTGGGCGTCTTCTCCGCGTGCCATCATCATATGATGTTCGCGATGATGATCCTGGCTTGCCATAAGTCCGAAGAACCCCAGCCCCCTGATGCGCGCCACGACGGCGGGATCATCGCTCGTCACGCGAAGCTCCACTCCGTTTTTCGCATCGACCGCCGCGACGGTCCAACGGTCGTCCTGCGCCAGCTGGGCCGCGTGTGCGGGCACCATCCGGCGGAGCGTGGCGACTGTGTCGGCATCTCCCGTCGCCATCGCGGAAAGGCCGTCCGGCAGTTCTGTCTCTTCCACAATCGTGTCCGACACCAGGCGGTCCATATCAACCAGATGTGCTCTCAGCCCTGCCAGATCAACCCGGCTCCAGTCTGTGTCAGGATCGGCTTCCAGCACCCGCACGACCTCGGACAGGGCGGCGAAAGCCCCTTGTCCCGGTTCGGTCAGGATCGTGTCTGGAAGCGGCCGGTCTTCAGAATGCATCCCGTGATCCATGCCGACCCCGTGGCCGGCGTGTGGTGTCTGGGCCGCCGCGAAGGCCGTTCCACCAAGGAGCGCTGTAACGGTCAAGATGATCTTCGTTTTCATTCTCTTCCCTCGCAGACATCGAGAACATTCGATCGGACGGTAATCCGCCCGTTTTGAACGGGACATGGTCATAGAACCTACGCAGCCATCTTCACTGCGGACGTGATGCCACCGATGCCCATGTTCGGGCGGTCGTTGTTGTATGTCCATAGCCACTGTGTGGCAAAGGGGTGGGCCTCGATGCCCTGAAAACAGGTACATTCAACAAGGATTGAAAGCAGAGGATTTGAGGGGGTCTGGCGGAGACGAAGTCCGCGCCTTAAAAACCTCAAGTATCAGTTGTTAAAAGAATTTTATAATATATGAATTTTTCATACCACACTTTGTACCTCACCTAAAATATATCGTCGCCAAGTGGTCAGGGGTGTCGTGATTGCGACTAAAGATAAGATTGGGGCCCGTCATCCCATTACGGACTTCAGTCATGGTTGTATCTTCTCTACGTTTCCTGGAAAGGTTGAGAAGCAGTGCTTATTTTTAGCGCGGATTGCCTCCCCCCATCCTAACCCAAGAGAAAAATGCTTAAAATTTATCGTAGTGAGCCGCCAAGTCAGTTCCTAAAGCTGGTTGAGCGTCCTAAAGAAGAGCTTTTTGATTGGGCCCGCAGAACCGAGAGCGAGCGACAACAAAGGCGCGCGCCTATTCGCGCCGACCTGTTTCACAGGGAAGATGTGCACTCGCAGATTGCGAATGAATTCGACCATAAGTGCGCATTTTGCGAATGCCATTTGGGCAATGAGGGTGGAGTTGACCACTTTCGCCCAAAGAGCCTCTATCCATGGCTTTCCTATGAATGGGAAAATCTTTTTTACGTTTGCCGCAACTGCAACAATAAAAAGAGCAATTTATTTCCACTGAAAGGCAAGCACGCACCGTTTTTGGCAACGTTAGAAGACGCCCGGGCGATCGAAAAACCCCTACTGATTGATCCAACATTTGAATATCCTGGCCAGCACCTTACTTTTTTGAGTTCCGGCTTGATAACTCCTCGTAGCAACTCCCAAAAGGGTCTCGCAACGATCAATACCCTTCAGCTTAACAGAGAAAGCTGGGTCTTGGATCGGCAAAAATTTTGCGAAAAGTCTTTGGACATATGGAAGCGCTCGCTTGAGGGAAACCCGACCTATCCGGAAGGTTTTTTAGTAAGTGGCGAATTTTTGGCTTGCCAGCACTGGGCTATCGCTCGATCAATCGCTGAATTTAAGAAGCTGCCGACATCCAAGGTGACTGGGCGCGACTTAATAAACGAACTAAAGATGCTCATTGCTAATTCAGACGAGGCTCTCCGCTCTCGGTTGACTGGCGCAATATTAGATGTCCAAATGACCGACAAGGGAAAGAGTTCGGTTTTTCTGAATACTTCGCGAAATGCGTTGGTCAAGTATCGAGCTAGTGTACCTGACACTCAAGAGTCCGATTCATTTGAAGCAACCACTGAAGCGACAGAGTACTTTGCACGCGATAACGTCTCATCAATCCAGATTGCGAACTTTAAAGCAATTGAAAAACTTGCCATCAATATGCCCCTAAAGCGCGGTGAAAGGGCGGGTGCGCCTTGCATGTTATTGCTCGGGGAAAATGCTGTTGGTAAATCCTCATTTCTCTTGGGTGTTGGCCTAGCCCTACTTGGATCCAAGGCTATTGAGAAACTAGATCTGCCGTACGGTAGCCTTGCTAGAAGTGTGAGCAAAGATATTTGGGACCAGTGGGGAACGGAGGCCATCGAGGTGAAACTAGAATTTCATAACGAAAGGCAGCCTGCTGTCTTTTCCTTCGATCCTGTTTCTAAGAAGCTTGGAGGTACATCGCCTCAGACTGCGATTGTCTTAGGATATGGCCCTCACCGCTTTTTTTCTGCTGCTAAAAGTGCCCGCAAAAAGAGCTCAGCAGAAAGGCTGAGAAGCCTCTTCGATCCATCAAAACCCTTACCTGACCCAACAGATTGGCTTAGTAAACTCGAGGGCGCCAAGTTCAACGCCGTTGCCCGAACAATACGGACAATTCTTCCAATTGGAGATGACGACGACCTCGTCAATGATCCCCAGTCCGGAATTTGTGTTCGTGCCGACGGTCAAATGACGCCAGTGTCGAGGCTAAGCGAAGGCTATCGTTCCGTTTTTGCGATGACTGCTGATATCTGCCGTGCCTTGCTTGAGCACTGGACGGATCTCGAAGATGCTCGAGCAGTTGTCTTGATCGATGAGATCGACACCCACCTTCACCCTCGTTGGAAGTTGCAGGTCATGTCCTCGCTTAGAAGAGCGTTGCCTAAAGTTCAGTTCATTGTGACTAGCCATGACCCCCTCTGTGTTCGCGGCATGGACGATGGTGAAGTTGTCGTTTTGTATCGTGATGAAGCTGGACGGGTTTCTCAGATGATAGACCTCCCCGACGTTTCGGGAATGGGAGCGGAACAGCTGCTAAATTCTGAGTACTTCGGTCTAGCGAGTACTCTTGATGCAGACATACACATGGGTATTGCACGCATTTCATCGGATGGCGGGGACGTTCGAGGCGGTTCGCTCGGAGAAGAAACCGACCAACTTATTTCTCGGCTAACTGTAGGTGACAGCGCCACAGCTCAGATAATACAAGAGGCGCTACTGCAATATCTTAGGGGCAGAGAAAAGCCGGTGGGAAGCTTGTCTCAAACAGCTCGTGCTAAAGCCGTTGCTGCGGTGGCAAACGCTCTGCGTTCAGCCAAAAGCGAGCGCTAAATTGCGAAAACTTGATCGCACAATAGTCCCTGCTCCTGAATGCTTAACCACTCCGAGTGTAGCCGTTCAAAATGAGCGGCGTGCAGCTCAAACCTACTACTCTAATCGGATACCATGGTTAGCTGAGTATCGAGCTCATCCTTTCAATTCATATCGGAATCAACAAATAAAGTCAGCCTTATGGGACTTGGCAGGAGGTAATTGCGCTTATTGCGAAAGTAAGATCAATGCGACTGGCGCGGCACAAATAGAACACTACCGGCCCAAAGGCAAAGTTGAAGGCGTCCCAGATCATTCAGGCTACTGGTGGCTTGCCTCGGACTGGGAGAATTTGCTCCCGACATGCCGAGACTGCAATCAGGGTATTAGGCAACATTTAGTCACTGAGAACATGACACGAGAAGAAGTAATCAAACTGAAAGCAACGCCTGCAAAAAAACTTTTGGGTAAGGCCAGCCACTTCGAAATCCTTGGGCCAAGAGCAAATAGCGTTGCATGCAGTCTAGACGACGAGAATCCCTTACTTATAGACCCCTGCAGACAAGATCCAACTTTGGAGCTCGACTGGAATGCGTTCGAGGAGCTACCAATCATTAGACCTCGAATTTCGGCGGGGAGCCCAAGTGCTTATGGCAGCTACACAATTAATACTTGCGCCTTGAACAGAGCTGACCTTGTTCTGGACAGAGTTTCGGTCCGAAGACCGTTGCGGGCCATAAGGACTCGCGTGATGACTGAATTGGAAAGTTGGGATGGAGAAGGGGAAATCCCAACATCTATAACGGCCCGAATTGAATGCTTGAACGAGTTCGTTCACCCAGAACAAATCTATGTGGGGATGGTCGAAGCCTTCATCGATGCTTTTTTACTTGAGCTTGAGCAGTGGTTAGCGGATCGGGGTCTCGATCCGATAGACTAGCCAACAAGCGCTGAGCGGGGCTGGATTCAATTTACACTTTTCACCCCCTGAAGGCTAAATTTCGACCCGACGAGATTTCGGTCAACTCTAGCCGATTTTCTCAAGTATGAAATCAAAGACGGGTCGCGTTGGTTCGAATGCGTCAGGCTGCAAGGCGGTAACTACGTCCTTCGCAAAGGTTGCCTTGTGGCCCTTGAAGCGCTGGCAATTGCCGGGGCGCGTCGGATCGATTTCAAAATGCGCGCCTACTCCAGGAGCGTCACGAAAAAGCAGCTCGATAGGAAAACTTGACTTGCTCTTATAATGCTCACCGGTGGCTGTGTTCACAACTTGTCCATAGCAGCTATGCTGCTCGGAAACCGGCAACATCAGGTTGTAGCCGTCCACTCCATTCCGCTTCTTTGTCAAACAACGCGAAACATTGTCTTGAATAAATTGACTGTGGTTCATGTTCCATTCGTTGTAAGCTTCATCCCAGTCATACAACGCAAAAATAATGCGCCCCTGATTGTTCTGGTAAAACTCGTCGCTTCGCATCAAGCGGCCAAGTGTTGTGCAGCCAAATGCACTTAAAATCTCGAAGGGCCGGTTCGCATCCACTCCATACAACTTGCGCCAAGCCGTTTCGAAGATGATTTCTTCCGTAACTCCCTCAACCATGAGTACTGGCCCATTGGTGTTCTTGAGATTGTGATAGATGTTGAGGCGCGCCTCACGCTCACTAAACGTAATTAGCCCTGCCGAGAGTGACTGAACTATAGCCGCCTTATCACGTTGCACCGCCGAGACGTTGCCATCCGCAATTTCAAAAAGCCGTATCTGCGGCTCATTGGCCTCGACGATCGTCGAAGCGCTGTGACTGCTAAGCAGAACGTGATTGGTCCGGGCTGCCTCGGTGGCGGCAATGTCTTCCACCTGCTTGAGAAAGCTAAACTGCCACTCCGGGTGCAGAAAGGAGTCTGGTTCATCGAGGAGCGTGATGCAGTTGCGATCTTTGAAGAATTCGGTGATCGCGAAGATGTAGATGGATTGGAACTGACCGTCGCTGAAATCGCCGACAAGGATCGGCCTTCCGTCGCCTAAGCCGATCGGAATGGACAAGCCCTCGAACATGCCGAGTGTTTTCAGGTTGTCAAATTGGCGGAAAAGATCAGACGATGATGCATCTTCAAACTCTTCACGGAAAAGCGCGAGGTTTATGCCGATAGTATACCGATCTTGCCCACGATCGTAAATCGAGTCTCGCGTGAACTCGCCCCTAACACAGTTGAGCAGCCTTTCAACTAATACGAGTGATTGGCCCTTCGCCCCCCATAGGAACGAAGCCACATCGCCGACTTCGACGTCGCTGTGCTTAAACCTGGGCGGCGAAAGCCGAAGCGTGACGGTTTCAGACGTGACTTCGATCCCTAGCTTCTCGCAGATGTAGCGGCGGGCCGCGCAATCGTCAGGCTGCATCAACAGGATCGAAAGAAGCATTTCCTTGTACCCTGCGCCGATGCTGATGAATTCTCGCGCCTCCTCCCCGGTCCACTTGCGATTGCGGCGGGCGTAGGCCCGGGCGTATTTATCAACTGTGGACGTGATCGTGTCGCTGTGGCCCGAATAGTAGATGATTACGTTGTCGGGGGTCAGCGCGTCGACAATCTTCGAACGGTTCGTACCATTGACTTGCATCTGGCCGTCTTCACGGCGAACGCGCACATCTTCGCCATCGATCTCGTAGGTAATGTCAAAATCAAAACCGATCTCGCTGCGCCGCTTGGTCGAGGCGAAGACGAAGTTGAAGACCTCCACCAACGCCTCGAAGAAGTTGGACTTCCCCGTCCCGTTCTTCCCGACGAAGATGTCGAGGAAGCTTTCGCCATCGAAGGTAAGCGTGAAGTCGCGAAGGTTCTTATACTCGCTGATCCAGACAGATTTTAGGCGCATAGTTTTCCCTTATGTCTTCACGAAAGTCAGTTGGGCGTCGACGATGAAATAGGCGAGGATCGAGGCTTGGGCTTCGAGCGGTTGGTCACGGATCATTTGGCGGACAGGATCGCGGGGGGCACGCTTCTTTTTTAAGTACTCAACTGTCTTTTCAAGCAGATGCCGGTTCTCTGTCGCACTTCGCGCGCGCTCGCCAACAGTCGGAAGCCAGCTATCAAAGCTCCGAAACTTTCGTTCAAACTGATGCGGTTCTCTGGAATACACGTAACCGAAGCCATCGTTCGGCTTGAAGCTGACATGATGATCCTTCGTGTCATCCGGCAGAACGATCTCATTTGGGGCGAACATCGCTGAAGCCTGCGACACAACCGTCCCGGCGCTATAGGCGTCCGAGAATTCCTTGGGCGTGTGAACCTGGCTGGTCACGTAGAACACAGCATTGCCAAGCGCTTCGAGCCCTTGCAGCGCCTTGTGCTGGCGGTACTTGCCATTCTTGTGCAGGTTCATGCGATAGACTTTCGGGTCCGCGTAGAGGCCGTCCTGTATCTCGCGTGCATTGTTGCGCACCAGAACGTAGGAGCGCTTCAGCTGGATAAAGACCGGCGTTGATCCATCGAGGGTGACCTCGACATCATAGCCTTTCGTTGCCTCGGCACCCTGGCTGATGAAGTCAGGGGCCTTGGGGAACCTACCGCCAAGCACGTAATTTTGTTCCAGCTCGCGCAGGAAAGCGAAGCCGAAGGTTAACTCTGTGAAATCAGGCCAGGGCATGGGAAACACTCTCGCAAAGCAGAGAGGTTGAGGTAACTTGGCTAAGGCTTTTGTGCTCGCAGCACCGGACAGATTTTAAATGCATGTTTTCTCAATGAATTTTGGAGGTAAGTGTGTCAGCCAAGGCAAAGTTTATCGTGTTGCTGTCATCGATCCGCTGGGCAAGACGGTCGCAAAGCTCAAATAGTGTTGATTTCCACCCAGAAGTGACCCGGGTTTTCCATCGAGAACTGACCCACCTTGATGTTATGTTTCAGTGGTCAGGCTTGGGTCAAGACATCGTTGTCCTCCCTTTTTTTCCGGGCCGCGACGGCGGCGCTGGCCTTGAAGCGGAAGCTGTCGTTGCCGGTCTCTATGATGTGGCAGCGATGGGTCAGGCGATCGAGGAGCGCCGTTGTCATCTTGGGGTCCCCAAAGACGGTCGCCCATTCGCTGAAGCTCAGGTTCGTGGTGATGACGACACTGGTGCGCTCGTAGAGTTTGCTCAGCAGATGGAAGAGCAGCGCGCCGCCTGATGCACTGAACGGCAGGTAGCCAAGTTCGTCCAGGATCACGAGATCCAGTCGGACGAGGCTTTCGGCAAGCTGTCCGGCTTTACCTTTGGCCTTCTCCTGTTCGAGCGTGTTGACGAGCTCGATGGTCGAGAAGAAGCGAACCTTGCGGCGGTGATGCTCGACAGCCTGCACGCCGAGGGCTGTCGCGACATGCGTTTTGCCGGTGCCGGGGCCCCCGATCAGCACGACGTTCTGGGCACCGTCCATGAAGTCGCCGCGATGAAGTTGGCGCACCGTGGCCTCGTTGATCTCACTGGCCGCAAAGTCGAAGCCGGACAGGTCCTTATAAGCGGGGAAGCGAGCGGCCTTCATGTGGTAGGCAATGGACCGGACCTCACGTTCTGCGACCTCAGCCTTCAACAACTGGGCGAGCATCGGCACCGCGGCATCAAAGGCGGGTGCGCCTTGTTCCATGAGGTCTGTCACGGCTTGCGCCATCCCGTGCATCTTCAGACTGCGGAGCATGATGATGATGGCACCGCTGGCAGGATCATGACGCATGGCGGCCTCCGGCGGTCCGGGCCCGCAGGCCGTCATAGCGTTCGACATTGGCCTTTGGCTCGCGGCGCAGAGCAAGGGCCTGTGGCGTGTCGATGTCCGGCCCACCAATCGTCTTTCCGTCGATCAGACGGTGCAGAAGGTTCAGCACATGGGTCTTGGTTGCGACGCCCTCAGCCAAGGCCATTTCCACGGCGACCAACACAGCCTGTTCATCGTGATGGAGGACCAACGCCAGGATATCGACGATCTCGCGATCACCGCCTGGCTTGCGCAGCATGAGGTCTTGCAGCTGCTTGAAGGCCGGAGGGAATTCCGCAAAGGGCGCACCGTTCCGCAATGCACCGGGCTTGCGGTGAAGGACGGCCAGGTAATGCCGCCAATCGTAGATCGTGCGTGGTGGGAGTTGGTGGCTGCGCTGGATCACCCGCACATGCTCGCACAGGATCTGACCCTCGGCGGCGACCACCAGACGTTCGGGATAGACCCGCAAGCTCACCGGGCGATTGGCAAATGATGCCGGGACGCTGTAGCGATTGCGCTCAAAGCTGATCAGGCAGGTCGGCGACACCCGCTTGCTCAGTTCGACAAAGCCATCGAAGGCGGGTGGCAATGGCATCAGCGCAGCTTGTTCTGTGGCCCAGACGTCAGCAACGCTCCCCGGTAATGATGCGTGCGGGATCTCGCCCCATAATGCCACACACTGCTGTTCCAGCCAATCGTTCAGGGCCGCCAGATCAAAGAAGTCCGGCATGGGTTGCCACAGTCGGTGTCGGGAATCCTGCACGTTCTTCTCGACCTGTCCCTTCTCCCAGCCTGCGGCCGGATTGCAGAACGCTGGCTCAAATACGTAGTGGTTTGCCATCGCAAGGAACCGCATGTTGACCTGCCGGTCCTTCCCGCGGCCGACGCGGTCAACCGCCGTCTTCATGTTGTCGTAGATGCCGCGCTCCGGGACTCCGCCGAAGACCCGGAATCCGTGCCAGTGAGCATCGAATAGCATCTCGTGCGTTTGCAGCAGATATGCCCGGACCAGAAAGGCCCGGCTATGCGACAGCTTGATGTGGGCAACCTGGAGCTTGGTGCGCTCGCCACCGAGAACTGCAAAATCCTCGCTCCAATCGAACTGGAATGCCTCGCCCGGCCGAAACAACAGGGGAACAAAGGTGCCGCGCCCTGTCGTCTGCTGATCTCGCTGCCGATCGGCCCGCCAGTCACGCGCAAACGCCGCGACCCGGCCGTAGGACCCATCGAATCCCAAAACCACCAGATCCGCGTGCATCTGCTTCAACGTCCGCCGCTGCTTGCGCGACTTGCCGGCCTCCGTCTTCAGCCAGCCGGCCAACTTCTCAGCGAACGGATCGAGCTTGCTCTGCCGCTCCGGCGTCGCGAACTGCGGCTCGATCGTGCCTGCATTCAGATACTTCTTGATCGTATTACGTGACATCCCGGTCCGCCGCGCAATCTCGCGCAGGGGCAACTTCTCACGCAAAGCCATACGTCGGATGATATTCAAAAGTCCCATGTGTATCACTCCAATGTCCCCCGTTGCGCATGCCGCTGGGGGAAGGGTCACATGGGTCAATTCTCAATGGAAATTATGCCGCTACCCGGGTCACTTCTGGGTGGAAATCAACAACCTTTGAAATACTCTAGAATCTCACGCCACTCCGAGTTTTCAGATGCGCTTCCGCGATGACACTCATCTACGACGATCAAATCAAAGAAGTCTGGAGAAACGGTCTTGAACGTCTTGTCTCTTTTCTCACGGCCCGTGAGTGACTGGTATAGACCCAAGTGTATTTCGTAAGACGGATCAATTTGCCGACTTCCAATTTTGGTCATTACTGAACCAAAGGGCTTAAAGTCATTCACAAGAGTCTGATCAATAAGAATGTTACGATCAGCCAAAAACAAAATGCGCTTTGCTGCACCAGCCTTCCAAAGCCGCCAAATGATCTGAAAGGTCGTGTAGGTTTTGCCGGTTCCGGTCGCCATTACCAACAGCACTCTATTCTTGCCCTTGGCGACTGCTTCAATGGTACGGTTGATCGCCTCGGCCTGATAATACCTCGGCTCTTTGCCCGACCCGTCATCATGGTAAGGCTCCATGAGCAAGGTTTGCTCACTATCTTCAATGCCGCGAAACGATTTATAACGTGCCCAGAGGGTTTGGGGGTCTGGAAACGCCGTCAAAGAAAGCGATGTCTCAATGTCTTCGCCGGAGCCTGGGTGCTTGTTGTGTTGTTCGAAACCATCTCCATTTGAACTAAAAGCCGTTGGAATCTGCATGATTTCGGCGTAGCCGAGCGCCTGCTGCATCCCGTGTCCTATAGAATGGTTGTTGTCTTTGGCCTCCAATACAGCCACGGGAAGAGACGGCTCCCAAGATAGGACATAATCAGCAAATTTCTTTTTCTTCTTGTTGCGGGAAGACATGTTACCGCGGACGATGATTGGCCCAGGTGTTAATGTCACTTCTCGCCTAATCTGGGTAAACTGATCCCAGCCTGCGCTCCTCAACGCAGGAGAAATGTAAAGATCACACACGTCAGACTCACTGAGCTTTTTCTTTTCTTCGAGCGACAATGACATCGAGCAATCATTCTCCAGATCAAATTTGCTACTTTTAGAGCCCCAATGGCTATACATGGATCGTCTAGCCGCGACAGGGAGGATGCAAGGAGTTTTGCTTCAATAGCGAATACAAGACGTCCGAAAAGGTCTACCCAAAACAGACACTATCAAACCATCCCGGATGTGTCTCTTTAGACTTGTTTTTGGTTTTATAGACGGTATTCTAAAAAGGTCTAGAGCCATAGGAGAAGTAAGTGTCAGTTGTTGGGTATCGTCGCGTTAGCACAGAAGACCAAAACTTAGATCGGCAAGACCTTGGAACATTGGATAAATTGTTCGAGGAAAAATTGTCAGGCAAGAATGTCAAGGATCGCCCAGCGCTCAACGCCTTGATGGATTGGGTCAGAGAGGGTGACTCAGTTTTGGTACATTCAATTGACCGCCTAGCTCGTGATCTAAGAGACCTACAAACTATCATCCAAAGTCTAAACGATAAGGGTGTGACGATTACCTTCAAGTCTGAAAGCCTGACATTCTCTGCAAGTTCAGACGATGCATTCGCAAAGTTGCAGCTACAGATGATGGGGGCCTTTGCTGAATTTGAGAGAAACATCATCCGCAAGCGTCAAGCAGAGGGGATTGCGAAGGCTAAGGCAAAAGGTCTCTATAAGGGACGACCCAAGACCGTAGATGATGCAAGGGTCAAAGAGCTTAACCTTGCAGGCATGGGGGCGACTGCCATCGCGAAAGAATTAGGGATTGGCCGAGCCACTGTCTACAAATCACTCAGTGCACAGGCTGCTGGTGTCGCACTTGGATCTTGAGGATAAGCACCACAGCCACCCGCTTTGCGCATTGAGCCAAAGGCCGATGTCGAACGCCGTGATGGCCTGCGGGCCCGGACCGCAGGTTGCCGCCATGCGTCATGGTCCTGCCAGCGGTGCCATCGTCATGCTCCGCAGTCTAAAGATGCAAGGGATGGCTCAAGCCGCCACCGACCTCATGGAACGCCATTGGTCCGAATGACAATGGCGAGCGCTCTCCAGCTTTCGACCCCGTGGTGCCAATCCCCGCCCAGTTACTGAAGGCCGAAGTGGCCGAGCAGGGGGTCCGGTGCATCGCCGATCACATGAAGGCTGCCCGCTTCCCGGCTTGTAATGATCTGTCCGGCTTCGACTTTGCGGCCAGTGAGATCAACGTGGCGACGGTGCGCCAACTTCATAAGCGCGATTTCATGGACGGCTCACAGAACGTAGTTCTGATCGGCGGACCCGGCACCGGCAAAACGCTTGTCGCGACAGGCCCCAGATTTGATCTAACGATGAAGTCGCCACTTCACTATAGTTAGGCCGCACAGCGCTTTGATTTACCGCCCACCAGCGCCAAAAAGCATCATCCCGATAGACCAAAAGCCAACCGTGCGTAACAATTAAACTGGACTACCCGATGGGGGGCGCCTTAGGAACTGCGGGTAAACTCTGTTCTTTAAGGCCTTTAATTTTCGTTTATAAAATTCAAGAGGCCATCGAATAGTGCGATTTTATCCTCATCAGTTAACTGTTTCCGTTTACTTATTTTAGCCTCCCCCATTTCCTCGAATAGTTCGTAACGCCTTTCATCTGACAACTTCCCGTAGTGTCTTTCGGTGGTTGCTTCATTCTCATGCCCCAATGCGTCGCTCCAAGCTTTGCGCTGTATGCTCGTCAGCGGTCGGCGATCACGCTCAAAAGCAAGAGTATGTTTCGCACTGTGAGGCGAATATTTCTGTTCGACTGCACGGCAGGCAATTCTAAATGCCTCAGCGACTGCATGCGGTGTTGCCATTGGCTCAATCAGTACACGACCAGTTGCGCTGATAGACCTTGGTGAGCCGAGCCACATTTCGCTTGGAAACAGGGCATCCCCATCATGGCAGCCCAGCGCTCGTAGTGAGGCCACCCAGCGCTGCACCTCTTCTTTGAAGCCGTCAGCGATCGGAAACCAATTTACGATATTGCTCTTACCGTTTTTAGCGCGCACGACCGTGGCATCCTGAACAATGACCTTCCGTTCCGCATCAAAGTGGCAAAGCCTTAACGATACAATCGTCTCTGCCCGCAGTCCTCCCAGGAAGGCAATTGCAAAGATCGCGCGGGCCCTTCGGTGCATGATCGATTTCGACGGCATGGCAGACAGAAGAGCCTCCGCTTCATCCAAGTCCGGATAGGCTTTGCTAGGTCGAGGCAGAGCCGCTGCATACGCGGCTTTTGGCAACTTCAGATAGTCAGGCAAATCTCGCTGCAATCGCTTATGCCCATCCTGCTTCAGAAGCCAGATCAAGAAGTCTGCCAGATGAGAGGCGGTGTGTGATACCGTAGATTGTGATTTTGCGGTGTCATCCCGTGCCACCAGACACTGCTTCAGATAGTCACGAACCTTTGCGATATCTCTCGTCGTTAACTGATCGAATGCCTTTCCCCCCATGAGCTCTTCACCAAGACGGATAGCGGCAAGGTGACGATCGATCGTCTTCTCGGAGTGTCGACCAGCATAGGTTTGCCATCTGTAGATGATCCGGTCGTTGATCAGCGAAAGCCGCGAGAGATCAATTTCCGACTTGCTCCCAATACCACCGGGGACTGCCCCCTTTTCTTCGTGTCGCGAGTCCACGGGCGTATTTGGATTGGTAAGACCCGCAAAATAGTCTCGATCAGCTTGGGAAGAGATCTTCATGACCGACACGTCGCAGTCCGAACAACGACCCGAGAACATGTGCGTACCTTTACCGACAATCATACTTTCGACGGTTGCAGCATCTGGGAACACGGCCGCGTTACAAGATCCGCACTTGAACTCACCGGGCCGCAGTTGGGTCGATTTTCGCATCCGTCTCTCTTCATGGAAGGCCGTAACGACAGCGCCGCGGAACACGTAAGGTTTTTTACTATCCGAAGGCTGAAGTCCTGCCTTGACCCAGTTTGAGATCGTATTTGGGTCCACTTTGTAGGTGCCCCGCAGGTCCTCTACGGTGTAAACACGGTTCTTTTTGAGGCGAACTCCTTTGTAGGACCGGCTCATGCTAGGCCACCACGCAGGTCGGGTTCGTGCTGCCCGCATGTAGCCCGTGTACAAAGCTAGCGCTCAACATGATCCGCATCACGGAGCGCTCATCTTGCCGGGGTCAATCTTGCGGGCTTCCGCCCAGGCATTCAGATCGCACCCGCGATAGATGATCTTGCGGCCAAGTTTGTAATACGCAGGTCCAAAACCCTTGTGCCGCCACTGCGCTAGCTTGTCCCGATCAGCAATGATTTCAAGCTCAGCATCTGCTAACAAGTAGTTTCGATCGTTCTCAAACAATCCTGACATGGTTGGATCTCCTTTCGTCGCGCTCAATTACGACGGATGGATGCCAAGCTAATTGATTGGATTCAGCTCCCCGATTTACAAATCGGGGAGGTCATGTCATTGAAATATATGAAAACTTAATTTGATCGTCTGGGTTCACGTAGGGTTTGGTGGTCCCCTTGGGGCCGTTTTCACTCAAGACGCGGCGAAATTCCTCTGCCATATAAAGCACGTTAATTTCGTCTTGCGGATTATCTTCACAGAAATCCAGCGCCATGCCTAAATGGACAACACCACGGTAGGTGCTCCAGATTTTCCGCAAAACGTCTTTGTCCTTCGCACCGCTGATGTTGTGCTGCCTAGCATCTATCTCAACCTGCTGCAGGATGCCGGCCTCAGTATGAAGACCCGCAAATTTGTTATCCAAGATAGAGAGGACCACCAGCTTTCCGACTTGCTCAGCCACGTTCAGCTTTCGCTCGTTTTTCTTCTCGTACCTCTGAATCGTTTGCGCTGCCTCAAAGCCTGCATCGTGGCTACGGCTCGATGTTTTTGCGACTTGAAGTAAACTAGCAGAATATCGCGGATCGTTCAGATTGATGTGCCTGTCACCGCTAAAAAGAGATTCTATTGCGCTCGCTCTCACATCGTATTTCACGTTTTCGATGGCACGAAGACGTTCCTCAAGTGTCTCTTCTGACAACGCCACTCTAAGCATTTCCACGCACAGCAATTCCGGCTCATAAATCGTGACTTCGATCATTTCCAACCTCCGCGCTAGACGCCACCAACTAAAAAGTTTGACCATTCATTCATCAACATGCGCCGTTTGTCCAAGAGGTCGGATCGCGCGTATGCGCGCTCGACATTCGTTCCAACACGGTGAGAAAGACTCATCTCTGCAATCTCACGCGGAGCGCTGGCGACTTCGGCTGCCCAGTCGCGGAACGTCGACCTAAAGCCATGCACGGTAATGCCTTCGGCATCCATCCGTCGCAGGAGCATAAGCATTGACATGTTCGACAGTGGCCGATGACGTTTTTGACCCTCAAAGACATACTCTGACTGCAACACCCTTAATGGCTCAAGGATCGATAGCATTTCACTTGTCAGCGGAACGCGATGCTCTTCCCCGGTTTTCATCCGGTCCTCAGGGCAAGACCATAGCTGCTGATCGAAGTCGATTTCATCCCAACGCATCCCAAGGACCTCGTTCGTCCGCGAACCGGTCAGACACGTAAACCTCAATGCATTTGCAGACATCGCATCGCGTGATTTCAGGTCCGCATAGAAAGTGGGAAGTTCCTGCCAGCGCATCGCCTTGTGATGCTTCGGCTTGGCTTTGACCTTCGGCAAAACCTGAGCATCCTTGATGGCTGTCACAGGATTTTCGCCAGACCGGAAACCTTTCGACCGCGCGACATCCAAAACTGTTTTGATCCGTTGTGCGAGCTGTTTCGCCGTTTCATGTTTTTCAGTCCAGATGGGCGACAGGCACATCAACACTTCTGGCTGGTTGATGCTGTCGATCGGCATGCGGCCAATCTTAGGAAAGGCGTAGTCACGCAACGTATTGATCCATTGCTGCCCATGTTTTGCGTTTTTCCACGTCGGCATGCGCGCCAGATGAACCTGCTGCGCGACGTCCTCAAAAGTTGGGATCTCGCGTTTCGCGTTAAAGCGAGGATTCAGCCCTTGCTGCGCCATGCGGCGATATTCTAGCGCCCGGTCGCGGGCCTGATTCAGAGTAACGAGGTCCGCACCTCCCAAACCAAAGTCTGTTCGCAGCGGCGCACCCATCTTATTTTTCTGGCCCTTTACCGTGACACGGACGATCCATCGGCGGGCACCGGATGGATCGACGACCAGATAAAGTCCGTTGCCGTCCCCGTGCCGCCCAGCGCCGAGGTTTTCCACCAGTTTCCTTGTAAGCTTACCGGACAGCGCCACAATTCATACCACCATTCATACCACGCAAGGAACGAATATCAGCACAATCGAAAGAAATCCAGAACGACCTTCAAACCCCACAAGCATCAGTAAGCAAAGCAAAAAGGGCCGCCCAAGGCGACCCAACTAAGACGATCATAAAGGTGGTCTGGCGGAGACGAAGGGATTCGAACCCTCGATACCGTTTCCGGTATGCGCCCTTAGCAGGGGCGTGCCTTCGACCACTCGGCCACGTCTCCGCCGACGGGTATAACCGCGCAAACGCCCGATAGACAAGGCGGAATGCGCAAGGGCGGGCAGAATGTCGGTGGAGGACCCAAGTGCTTGAAATGGCCATGAAAGTGCGAGGGGTGCGAGGGTCATGGGCGAGGTCTGGTCGTGGCCCCGCGTGCGCATCTTGAAAACACGGCAGCCCTGAGGCGTCTTTGGGACACTCTGCGGGGGCGCATGGTGACGCACCGCTCCGGCTTTGTGCCGGTCTAAGGTGACGTCTTCGCGGGCAGTTATGTGGCGGTGAAGGCCGGGTCCGGCCAGCCGATCATGACCAGCGTGCCGATGGTGGATTTGCTGGCGTATCTGGCGGGGGTGCAGGGGTGACGAAAAGTGTTTCCGCAGACAGTTGAAACCAAAGTGCTCAATCTTTGTTTGATATTCTACGAGGGCTCGTTTTATCGAAATTTCGGAAAGTGATCTTCAATGTATAAATAGGGTTCTTCAATTGCTGCCTTTAACAACTTTCCGGTGCAATCAACGCGACAGTTTTTAAGGTCTTTGTCGGTGATGCGACCTGCTTCGTGGTCGATAAGGGCCATGCTATAGGAAATTGTAATATCTTGTATTACCTTTCTTCGTTGGTGCAGTTCAAATCTATCTAAAATTTTTGATGGCGTATTTCTCAATATTCTTCCTATCTCATCATTCATCCGTTTGATTTCATCAAGAAACCATATTTTTGTTTCGGTTATGTGAGATTTAAATATTTTCCAATTTGGACGTGAGGGTTGGCAGGAATTACAAAAATGGTCTCGCTCTACCTCGCCTCGAAACTCAACAAACTCGCTAAACTCATTGTATAAAACTGTAAAGTTGACGCTGTGATTGGTGATGTGTGCAATTTGTTTGGAACGCCACGTCATCAAATATTCATGGTAACTACGCTTTTCTGTGCCCTTCGGGCCAAAAATTTCTTGTGCGGTGTGAAGGCCAGTTCCATGATTTGATCGGTCGTTAGAATTGAATATGCTGGCGTATGCGATTAATATGCTGTCGGTTGTAGGTTTTAAAAAATCTTTGACATCACTCCTTTCTTCTAGTAAACGAATCAAATGTTCACTTCGCAATAATTGATCATAAGCTTGGTGGCTTGCAATCAAGCGTTTAGCTAATTTTGATGTCTGCCCTGTCGCGTTTGGATCAATTTTTCTTAGATTAATCAAACATCCAACTCCTCCACAAACCGCGCATTCTCCTGAATATAGGCAAACCGCAATTCCGGCTTCTTGCCCATCAGGCGCTCGACCAGGTCGCCGGTCTCTCCGGGTTCCTCGTCGGCGACGGTGACGCGGATCAGTTTGCGGGTGGCGGGGTCCATGGTGGTGGATTTGAGGTCGGCGGCGTCCATCTCTCCGAGACCCTTGAAGCGTTGCAGGTCGATCTTGCCCTTGCCGCCAAGGCCTTTTTCCAGCACCCGGTCCTTTTCGGCGTCGTCAGAGACATAGACGCGCTTGGCCCCTTGGGTCAGGCGATACAGGGGCGGGCAGGCGAGGTAGAGGTGGCCCGCGTCGATCAGGGGCCGCATCTGGGTGAAGAAGAAGGTCATCAGCAGGGACGCGATATGCGCGCCGTCGACGTCGGCGTCGGTCATGATGATGATCTTGTCATAGCGCAGATCGTCGAGGTTGAAGCGTGTGCCCATGCCGACGCCCAGTGCCTCGCACAGGTCCGAGATCTCCTGATTGGTGGTCAGCTTGCCGGAGGCAGCACCCAGCACGTTCAGGATCTTGCCCTTGAGCGGCAGCAGCGCCTGCGTCTTGCGGTCGCGGGCGCCCTTGCCGGAGCCGCCGGCGGAATCGCCCTCGACGATGAAGAGTTCCGTGCCCTCGCGGGTCTTGTTGGTGCAGTCGGTCAGCTTGCCGGGCAGGCGCAGTTTCTTGGTCGCGGTCTTGCGGGCGGTTTCCTTTTCCTGCTTGCGGCGCAGACGCTCTTCGGCCCGCAGGACAAGGAAATCAAGGATCGCACCGGCGGATTTCGTGTCCGCCGCCAGCCAGTTGTCGAAGTGGTCGCGCACGGCGGCGTCCACCATGCGCTGTGCGTCGACGGTCGCCAGACGATCCTTGGTCTGGCCCACGAATTCCGGTTCGCGGATGAAGCAGCTGACCAGCGCACAGCCGCCCGCGGTCAGATCCTCGCGCGTGATGTTGCCCGCCTTGCGGTTGTTGGTCAGGTCGCCGTAGGCCTTGATCCCTTTCAGGATTGCGGACCAGAACCCGGCCTCGTGCGTGCCGCCTTCGGGGGTGGGGACCGTGTTGCAGTAGGACTGGATGAAGCCGTCGCGGGCGGGGGTCCAGTTGATCGCCCATTCGACCTTGCCCGGCACGCCGAACTTTTCGACAAAGCTGACGGTCCCGGCAAAGGGTGCGTCCGCATAGGTGGTCGATCCGCCCAGCGTTTCATTCAGGTAATCCGACAGGCCGCCGGGGAATTTGAAGGTGGCGGTGGTGGGCGTTTCGCCGTCGTCGATTTCCGTCTTCCAGCGGATTTCGACACCGCTGAACAGATAAGCCTTGGACCGCGCCATCTTGAACAGGCGGCCGGGTTTCAGTTGCAGCCCGCCGAAGATCTGTTCGTCCGGGTGGAAGGTGACGGAGGTGCCGCGCCGGTTGGGGGCGGCGCCGATCTTTTCCAGCTTGCCCTGCGGGACGCCGCGCGAAAACTCCATCGCGAAGAGCTCCTTGTTCTGCGCGACCTCCACCCGCAAATGATCGGACAGGGCGTTGACGACCGAGGAGCCGACGCCGTGCAGGCCGCCGGAGGTGGCATAGCTGTCGCCGGAAAACTTGCCGCCCGCGTTCAGGGTGCAGAACACGATCTCCAGCGCGGATTTGGTCGGGTCCTTTGGGTGCGGCCCGATGGGAATGCCGCGCCCGTTGTCGACGACGGTGACATGGCCGTTGGCGTGGAGGCTGACCTCGATCCATGTGGCGTGGCCCGCAACGGCCTCGTCCATGGAGTTGTCGATGATCTCGGCCACCATGTGGTGCAGGGCGCGGTCGTCCTTGCCGCCGATGTACATGCCGGGGCGCAGGCGGACGTGTTCCATGTCCTCCAGCACCTGAATGGACGACGCGCTGTATGAATCGGGGGCGCCCCCGGAAAGGAGATCGGACATATGCTGCTCTTCACTGGTTTGCGCCATTGTGGCAGGGCCGGCGGGCCGGGGCAATCGGTTCAGACCTGCTGACGCAACCACGTGGCGAAATCATCCTCGGTCAGGTGCCCTTGGGCCAGACGAATGATCTGGTCGCCGATGTCCGTGGGCTGCCAGTCGATCTCGATTCCATTGAGGTCGAGGCAGACGTCCATCACCTGATGGGCTGTCCGTTTATTGCCGTCATTGAAGCAATGCCCCTGCGCCACGGCCGTCGCATAGGCCGCGGCAAGGTCGAAGACATCAACGATCATGCCATAAGCCAGCCGATTTTCCACACGCGACAAAGCCCCGTCGAGGGACTTGTCCTTTGCGCGCCCCTGCAGTTCGCCGGGGTTCAGAACGGAATCGTGGATGACGTCGACCAGTGCGACGGTCAGAAGCTGAAAGGTCATTTGTCTTTCAGATAATCCAGCACCGGCTTGTTGACCTTGCGGCGCTTGGCGAGCGAGGCCAAAATCTCCGCTTCCGTCGCATAGCGCGGTTCGTCCTGAAGCGTTGCTTCCTCGGGCACGAGGTAGGCCACGCACTTGCTGTTCTTCATCACGGCCACGGGCTTGCCGCCGGACCGTTCCAGCACTTTATGCGGTTCGCGCAGTTCGGTCATGGTGCAGATGTGGTTGGTGTGCAGGCGTGTCATGGCGCAACCTCTGTGGATGTGTATCGAAATATATACTCCGATACACATCCTGACAAGGTGTTACTGCCCCGCGGCCTTCGTCTCGAACATCAGGCCGACGGCGGTGCGGTTCTGGAAACCGGTCCAGTAGGTGTTCTCGGCCGTCGGTTTGCCCGCATCGTCCACGGCCCAGACACCGTCGGACGCATTGGGCGTCAGATCGAAATACTGCGCCATGTCGCGGCCCTTCAGGTTCTGGTCGACCCAGGCGGTCAGGAAGTGCTGTGAGATGTTGTTCATCCGCACGTTGTCCCAGACCGGATCGGCGTAATGCTCGAAGGGGGCGAAGCCCAGTTCCTCGTTCATCGCGTAGCCTTCCTGCGGCGCGGGCATCGGGGCGCCGGCGTTGTGGTTGGCATCGACGTAGGTCAGCAGGTGGCGGTCGCTGTTCACCGTCCCGTCAAAGATCCCGCGGATCGCGTCGTAGCCCGCCACATCGTCGATAGAGCCTGCGATCAGCAGTAGCGGCTTGGTGATGCCCGCCAGCCCGTCCGCGTCCCAGAACCCGGTGTTGTTGCCCCAGGGGGCGAACGCGGCGAAGGCCTTGATACGGTCGTCGGCCAGTTGCGCATGGGTGTCGGTGCCCATCACGTTACGCTCCAGCAGGCGCTCCGGCGGGCCGTATTTGCCATCGACGATGGATTCGGTGACACCCGCGCCCGCGAGGATCAGCGCGCCGTAACCGCCCATCGAATAGCCGATGACGGCGGTGTTGGTGGCATCGGTCATCGCGCCAAGGTCGCCGTCCAGCGCCTCCATCTGGTCGATGACGAACTTCTGGTCCCAGGGGCGGTTGTAAAGGGTGGAGCCGAAGGCGCCCTTGTTGTCGTAGGTGCTGTCGGTGTGGTCGATGCTGGCCACGACATAGCCTTTGGACGCCAGGTTTTCCGCCAGTGGCGACATCAGCCAGCGGTTGCCGGGATAGCCGTGGCTGATGACGACGAGGGGAAAGGTCTCTCCGGTCAGGGGGGCGGCGTCGGGCACGGCCTGACCCTGCAGCGGAACCTCTGTCGTGCCGTCCCGCAGGATGGCTGTATAGGTGCCGCCGGGGGTGGTGCCCTCTGCCGCAGGATACCAGACTTCGACCGTCAGGGGGCGGTCATAGGTGGGAATGTCACCCTCTGCTGTGGTGTTCACGACGTCGACCTGATCGGGGTTCGTGAAGGTCATGCTTTGCACGCCAACGGTGTAATCGCCGTAGGGGGCCAGTTCCGGCGCATCGGGGCGGATCACGTCGATGCGATTTTCGGCCATAGCGGGCAGGGCGGTCAGCGCCATCAGGGCGGTTGGCAGGATGCGTTTCACGTAGGGTCTCCTCCAAGACAGGGATGTGACCTTGTGGCCACGGGCAGTTGCCGCAATAGATAGACCGCAACCGGAAGAGGGACACAATGAAGATTGCGATACTCGACGACTACGCCCGCGCGGCGCTGCGGCTGGCCGACTGGGACGGGCTGGGCGAGGTGACGGTCTTCTCCGATACCATCACGGGCGATGCCCTGCGCGCGCGGCTGCTGCCGTTCGACGTGCTGTGCCTGATGCGCGAGCGCACGCCGCTGGACGCGGATCTGATCGCGGCGCTGCCCAACCTGCGCCTGATCGTGACCTCGGGTCCGCGTAACGCCAGCATCGACCCGGATGCCGCGCGGGCAGCCGGCCTCACGGTTTGCGGCACCGAAAGCCGCAAGACCACGACGTCGGAACTCGCCACGCTGATGATGCTGGCCCTGAACCGGCGCCTGCTGCCAGAGGTCGCGTCCCTGCACGACACCGGCTGGCAAAGCGGCCTTGGCCGCGACGTGGCCGGGCTGACGCTGGGCCTGATCGGTCTGGGCAATATCGGCGCGCAGATGGTCACGATCGGCAAGGCGCTGGGCATGGGGGTGGTCGCCTGGTCACCCAACCTGACCGACGCGCGCTGTGCCGCGCTAGGCGTGGGACGGATGGACAGCCTGCCCGACCTGATGGCACGCGCCGATGTCGTGTCGGTCCACATGGTCCTGTCGGACCGCAGCCGGGGTCTGGTGGATGCGGCAGCCTTTGCCGCCGCCCGCCCCGGTCAGGTCTTCATCAACACCTCGCGCGGGCCGCTGATGGACACTGCCGCCCTGCTGGACGGTCTGCGCCGGGGCAGGCCCGCGATGGCGGGTCTCGACGTCTTCGATGTCGAACCGCTGCCGCTGGACGACCCCCTGCGCGATGCGGATCTGCTCGCCTCGGGGCGGCTTTTACTGACGCCGCATCTTGGCTATGCAACCGAAGCCACGTTCCGCCTGTTCTACACCCAGACCGTCGATGCGATCCGGGCCTTTCAGGCCGGCGCGCCGATCAGAGAACTTTGAAAGGATCTTTCCATGCGTATCTTCTTCACCGGGGGCAGTGGCAAGGCCGGGCAATACGCGGTCAAGCACCTGCGCGACCTCGGCCATGACGTGACCAACATCGACCTCGACGCGCCCGCCGACGGCCGAAGCCTGCGGGTCGACCTGACCGACGCCGGGCAGGTGGCCAGCGCCATGCAGGCCTACGCCGATTTCGACGAGCTGGAACCCGGCACCGGGATCCCCCGCTACGACGCCGTCGTCCACTTTGCCGCGATCCCGCGCATCATGCTGGTCCCCGACAACGAGACCTTCCGCATCAACACCCTGTCGACCTACAACGTGATCGACGCCGCGGTGAAGGCAGGCGTGCCCAAGATCATCTTCGCCAGCTCCGAGACGACCTACGGCATCTGCTTTCACGACGGCGAGAAGAAGCCCGAATACATCCCCGTCGACGAAGACCACCCGACAGTGCCACAGGACAGCTACGCCATGTCCAAGGTCTGCAACGAGGCCACGGCCCGCAGCTTTCAGGCCCGGTCCGGCAGCGACATCTACGGGCTGCGGATCAACAACGTGATCGAGCCGGATGAATACGCGGAAAACTTCCCCGATTTCATCGCCCATCCCGAAAAGCGTCGCCGCAACATCTTTGCCTACATCGACGCGCGCGATCTGGCACAGATGGTGGAACGCTGCCTGGCCACCGACGGTCTGGGCTACGAGGTCTTCAATGTCTCGAACGACGACATGAGCGTGGACCTGACCACGGATCAGGTCATCGACCGCTTCTACCAAGGCGTCGAGAAGCGCCGCTCCATGGGCGAGACCGAGACCTTCTACGACAACACCAAAGCCAAGCGCATGGTGGGCTTTGCCCCGCAGCACAGCTGGCGCGATGTGCTGAAGGACTGACCCCCCTTCTTCTGGTCGAAAATACTTCGGGGTGCGGGGCAGAGCCCCGCGCCGATTTTTCGACGAAAAATCGGAGCGGCGCCCGTCACGCGCGCCGCGACTGGACCCGGTCGCCGTTCGCGCTTAAAGCCATCGCCATGACACAGCCCGCACAGACCTACGCCCAGCATTTCAGGGCCGTCCTGACACTGGGCGTGCCGCTGATGCTGTCGAACCTCGCGCAGTTCGCCATCCACATCACCGATACGCTGATGCTGGGCTGGTACAACGTGACGGCGCTGGCGGCGGCGACGCTGGCGACAAGCCTCTACTTCGTGATCTTCATCGTCGGCGCGGGCTTTGCCCAGGCCGTGACGCCCGTCGTGGCCTCTGCGGCAGAGACCGGCGACATCAAGACCGCGCGCCGCGCGACCCGCATGGCGGTCTGGCTGTCGATCTTCTACGGCGCGCTCGTCGCCACACCGTTCTTTGTTGCAGAGCCGATCCTGCTGGCGATCGGGCAGACACCGGCGGTGGCGGCGGCGGGTGCGGATTACCTGTGGATCATCGTGCTGGGGATCATCCCGGCGCTGATCGTCATGGTGCTGAAAGCCTTCCTCGTGGCTCTCGAGCTGACCGCGATGATCCTGTGGTCGACCGTCGTGGCCGCCATCCTGAACATCGCGCTGAACTACGTCCTGATCTTCGGCAACTTCGGCGCGCCGGAACTTGGCATTCAGGGCGCGGCCATCGCGTCGGTCACGATGCAGGTCGCCACCGTCGTCGTGCTGGTGATCTACATCCTGCGCCGCCTGCCGCAGTACCAGCTGCTGCGCAATCCGTTCCGCCCGGACCCGCAGGTCATGGCCCGCGTGTTCCGCCTTGGCCTGCCGATCGGTGTGACCTCGCTGGCCGAAGGCGGGCTGTTCACCGCCTCCGCCATCATGATGGGCTGGATCGGAGAGATCCCGCTCGCCGCCCACGGCATCGCCCTCCAGCTGGCCAGTCTGACCTTCATGGTGCACATCGCGCTCAGCCAGTCCGCCACGGTGCGGGCCGGGCGGGCCGTGGGCCGGCGCGATGCTGTCGGTCTGCGGCGCGGCGGGATCGCGGCCACGGCGATGTCGGGCTGCTTCGTGGCGGTCACGATCTTTGTCTTCCTCGTCTTCCCCGGCCCCCTGATTGGCGTCTTCATCGACACGACCTCTCCGGTCCGCGGAGAGATCCTGACGCTCGGCACGCAACTGCTGGCACTGGCCGCGCTGTTCCAGCTGGTCGATGCGGCACAGGTCATGGCGTTGGGTCTTTTGCGGGGGGTGCAGGACACCGCCGTGCCGATGGTGATCGCTGCGATCAGCTATTGGGTGATCGCGATCCCGGCGAGCTATCTGCTCGCCTTCACCTTTGGCTACGGGCCGCAGGGGCTGTGGCTGGGCCTTGTGATCGGTCTGACGTTTGCCGCCGCGGCGCTGACGTTGCGGTTCTGGACCGGCGCGCAAAGACATTTCGTGCCGCAAGGAACCGCCGCCTGACCCGGCGGGTTGGATTGCATGTTCGATTTCATTACCAACCTGATCGACACGATGGGCGCGCTGGGCGTGGGCATCGTCATGTTTCTGGAAAACGTCTTTCCGCCGATCCCGTCGGAACTGGTGATGCCGCTGGCAGGCTTCAGCGCCGCTCAGGGGCGCCTGTCGCTGGTTGCGATCTTCGTGATGGGCACGCTTGGCTCGGTGCTCGGCGCGTGGCTGTGGTACGAGGTCGGGCGCAGGCTGGGGCGCGAGCGGCTGCAACGGTTCATCGGGACATACGGCGTCTGGCTGACCCTCAGCCAGGAGGACGTGCGCCGGTCAATCGAATGGTTCAACCGCCACGACAAGAGTGCCACGTTCTTTGGCCGCATGATTCCCGGCGTGCGGACCCTGATCTCGGTCCCCGCCGGTCTGGCCGAGATGGAGATGTGGCGCTTTCTGGTCTACACGACAGCGGGCAGCGCGCTGTGGAACGTGGCCCTGATCGCGTCCGGCTATATCCTTGAATCGCAGTACGAGCGGGTACAAACATACCTGAACCCCGTGACCAACGTCATTCTGGGTGCCATTCTTGTCGCCTATATCTACCGGGTGGTGCGTCAGCTTTTGCGGCGGCGTCACGCCTAGTCTTCGGCCGCAGCGGCGCGGTCTGACGCCATCAGGCGGTCCGCCTTCTTGCGAACCAGCACCGTGCGCAGGTCATGCATGGCAAGCAGCAAGGCATCCGTCACGTCGTCAAGCTGCGCGTCGGTCGCCTTGGCCTGCACCCATTGGGTCGTGATGTTCAGGTAATCGACCGCCCGGTGAATGTCGTCGATGTCGCGTCGGGCCAGAACGACCACGCGCTCGTCCAGCCACGCCTGAATCGCGGCGATGTCTTCCTCCGTCAGGACACGGTCGCCCTGCGGCTTCACCTCGCCGTTGCGGACGTTGACGATGGCCAGCTGGTCCATCTCGATCCGGCGCTGCCGGTTTTCGGTGTCGACGCGGAACACGGCAGCGCCATTCTCGCGGATGCGAAAATAGTAGTCTGGCAGGTCACTTCCCATGCATCCGGTCCCCTTTGATCAGCACGATAGCGATCCGTGTTCGGCAGACAAGGCCGCGGAGTCTATCGCAGACCCTCGCAGAAGGTCTTGATCCGCGCGCAGGCCTCGGCCAGCGCCGTATCGGACGTCGCATAGCTGATGCGGAAGTGCGGGCTGAGGCCGAAGGCCGCGCCAAAGACCACGGCGACGCCGGTCTCATTCAGCAGGGCCGACGCAAAGGCCTCGTCGTCCGTGATTGCGGCACCGCCTGCGCTGGTCTTGCCGATGCAATCCTTGATTGAGGGGTAGACGTAGAACGCGCCTTCCGGCCGGGGGCACTGGATGCCGGGGCAATCGTTCAGCGCATCGACGACCAGATCGCGGCGGCGGACGAACATGGCGTTGTTGGGCTTCAGGAACGCTTGCGTGCCGTTCAGGGCCTCGACCGCGGCCCACTGGCTGATCGTGCAGGGGTTCGACGTGGACTGCGACTGCACCTTGCGCATCGCCTTGATCAGGGGTTCCGGCCCCGCGGCATAGCCGATCCGCCAGCCGGTCATGGCATAGGCCTTGCTGACGCCGTTCACGGTCAGGGTCCGGTCGTAAAGCTTCGGTTCGACCTCTGCGGGCGTGCAAAAGGTGAACGTGCCGTAGGCCAGATGTTCGTACATGTCATCTGTCATCACCCAGACGTGGGGATGCTTCAGCAGCACGTCGGTCAGGGCGCGCAACTCGTCCCAGCTGTAACCCGCGCCGGTGGGGTTCGACGGAGAGTTGAACAGGAACCACTTGGTCTGCGGCGTGATCGCGGCCTCCAGCTGGTCGGCGGTGATCTTGTAGCCACGCTCCAGCGCGCCTTCGATGAAGACGGGCGTGCCACCGCCCAGCAGGACCATGTCGGGATAGCTGACCCAGTAGGGGGCGGGGATGATGACCTCGTCGCCGGGGTTCAGGGTCGCCATGAAGGCGTTGTACAGGACCTGCTTGCCCCCCGTGCCGACGCTGACCTGCGCGGGGATGTAGTCGAGGTTGTTGTCGCGCTTGAACTTGGCGCAGATCGCCTGCTTCAGCTCGGGAATGCCGTCGACGGCGGTGTATTTCGTCTTGCCCTCGTGGATCGCCTGCACGGCCGCCGCCTTGATGTTGTCGGGTGTGTCGAAATCCGGCTCTCCGGCGCCGAGGCCGATGATGTCGCGGCCCTGCGCCTTCAGTTCCGCAGCGCGGGTGGTGACGGCGATGGTGGGGGACGGTTTGACGCGGTCAAGGGTCGCAGAGAGGAAGGTCATGGGGGTCATCCGGTGGCCAAGGGCTTTGGTCTGTGTCATAGGATGCCCGACCGCCCCCACGCAAGCGATCAGGAGAATACGATGCCCGATTCCGACTGGTACAGCGACGATGCCGCCACCTTTGGCGACCGTCTGACGGCAGCGCGCGAAGCCGCAGGCCTGACGACAGAGGACCTGGCCACGCGCCTTGGTGTCAAGATCACCACGCTGGAGGCCTGGGAGCACGATGTGAAGGAGCCGCGCGCCAACCGTCTGCAGATGCTGGCTGGCATGCTGGGCGTCAGCCTGACGTGGCTGCTGACCGGGCAGGGCGACGGGCTAGCGCCCCCGTCGGAGGATCCGGCCACGGACGCCGATGCCCGCGCGCTGTTGGCGGACCTGCGCGACCTGCGCCTGTCCATCTCTGCCAGCGCCGACCGGTTGGCCCGCCTTGAAAAACGCCTGCGTGAAAAGTTGAAGGACGCCTGAGCATGGAAACGGTCGAAATTGCGCGCAAGCGTCTGGTGATGCGGTCGATGCGCCGCGGGATCAAGGAAATGGACCTGATCCTGTCGGATTTCGCCCGCCGCCGGTTGGACGACTACGACGCCGCCGCCCTCGCCACCTACGAGGCGCTGCTGGAAGAAAGCGATCTGGACATCTATCACTGGGTCAGCGGGCAAAGTGCGGCGCCGGATCGGTTTGCCCCCTTGGTCGCGGATATTGCTGCCGGTGCGACGGGTCTGACACGACCGCACGCAACTTAACCGAATTTTTGACAATTTGCGTCAGTGTCCATTTCAGACAGTCGAAATGGAGACGGCAATGACCTTGCACGCCAACCTGAAACCCACCGTCGATGTGGCTCCCGCATCGGCCGCGAACACGGCCTTCATGGCCACCTATCTGGACACGCTGCTGCTGGTCGAACGGCTGCACCGCCTGCTGCTGGACGTCATCAAGGATGAATTCGAACGGGTCGGGGTGCTGGAAATCAACCCGGTGCAAGCCCTGCTGCTGTTCAACGTCGGCAACAACGAGGTGACGGCGGGCGAGCTGAAATCGCGCGGCTACTACCAGGGCAGCAACGTCAGCTACAACCTCAAGAAGCTCGTCGACAACGGCTACATGCACCATGAACGGTCGGAAATCGACCGCCGGTCGGTGCGGGTGCGCCTGACGCAAAAGGGGCGCGACATCCGAAAAATCGTGTCGGACCTGTTCGCGACCCATGCCGAAGGGTTGCTGTCGCGCGGTGTCGTGGACCAGCAGGGGATCGAGGATATCACCGGATCCCTGCGCCGGGTCGAGCGCTACTGGACGGAACAGATCCGCTATATCTACTGACGGCGCGGCGGGGTGGCATCCGACAGGGCCAGACTTTGCAGCTCTCGCATCAACTTGCGTTCCATCGCGGTGGCGTAGTCGTCAAAGCCTGCGGCAGTTTCGACGAAAGCCGATGGCCCCCGGATGACGAAGGCCCTGAAATAGGCGGCAAGCGCGTCGCTGTCGCCGGTCGTGCCGCCCGGTTGCGGTGCTGTACCGATGGTCAGCCCGTTCACCGTGACGCCCCGTGGCGTGCGGCTGGCGGGGATGTCCTGCGGGCGCGGGCCGGTGTTGGCGATGCCGTCGCCGGACAGGTCCAGTGTGCGGGTCCAGCAATCCGGCTGCGCCTCCAGCATGGTGAAGCCCGCCAGCAGGGCGGATCCCAGCGCCGTTGTCTGGTCCTGCGCGGTGCGCGGGGCGGTGCGGATGCGGGTGCGTGCGGCCTCCAGCGCTGCGGCATCGGTGATCGCTGTCCACGGCAGGATGACCGTCTGGGCGGCAGGCCCGCTCCATTCATAGATGGTCAGGCGCACGGGGGCATCCGGTTGCTGCAGCAGCGCCGCGCGAACCTGGTCCGACCCCAGCGCCTGCGCCAGCCCGTCGCGCTGCTGCCGGTACTCTGCGGCATCGACAGAGCCGGAGATATCGAGCCCCAGCGCCAGCGCCTGACGGCAGGCCGCCCGTGCCGGAGGGGCCGCCAGACACAGGATCAGGCACAAGCGAATCATCCCCGCGGCAGGCATGCGGGCAGGCCGCCCAGCATCGGCGCGCCCAGTTCCCGGATCAGCTTGCGGCGCATGGCCTCGGCGTAATCGTCGAAATGGGATGCGATTTCGATGAAAGCGGCAGGGCCGTGGATGACATGATCGCGGTAATAGGGGATCAGCCCGACCTCGCCCGCGACGTCCGCTGCGTTCACGACCAGACCGTTCACCGTCACATCGTCGAAGGGAAAGGCGGTATAGGCTTCCTCGGGACCGAAGCCTTCGTTGTTGATGCCGTCGCCGGCCACATCGACGGTCTGGAATAGGCAGGCGGGGGCCGTCTGCAACAGCCCCGCCGCATAGCCCAGCGCATAGCCGAGGGCCGTGGGGAAATCGTTATGACTGCGGCGGCTTGTGGCGATGCGCTGCGACAGGGCCGTCAGATCCGCGGGTGACCGGATCAGGGTCCAGTCCGCCAGTTGTGCCTGGTTGTAGCGGCCAGACCATTCAAAGACGTTCAGTGCCACGGGATCGTCGGTGGCAAAGAAGGCCTCCATCACCGCGGGGTCGATCAGCGCGCGGGCAAGGCCCTGCCGCTGCAGCGCATCCTCTGTCGCGTCGACCGAGGAGGACACATCCATCGCAAGGACCAGCGCCAAGCGGCACGCCTGCGCGGGGTGCGCCAGAAAGACGCCGCCCAGCAGACATGCCACCCGGCTCCACATCCTACCAGTGACCGGTGTTTTCCATGCTGGCCCACGGCTCTTGGGGGGCCTTGCGCTCGCCTTTTTGCAGCAGCTCGACCGAGACATTGTCGGGCGACCGCACAAAGGCCATCCAGCCGTCACGTGGCGGGCGGTTGATCGTCACGCCATTGTCCATCAGGTGCTGGCACAGGGCGTAAATGTCGTCGGTCTCGTAGGCGAGGTGGCCGAAGTGACGGCTGTCGGACGGCAGCCCGTCGTCGCCGTCCCAGTTGTAAGTTAGCTCGACCGGGCACTCTTCGTTACCGGGAGCGGCCATGAAGACCAGAGAGAAACGTCCACCCTCGTTGTCGGTGCGGCGGGTTTCTTCCAGCCCCAGCAGGCGGAAGAAATCCATCGTCTTTTTAAGGTCCTTCACGCGAACCATCGTGTGCAGATATTTCATCGTTTGTCCTTTCTGTCGTCTTGGCGCAGGACCTAGCGTGGTCAGACCCTGCGCCAAGGTTCAGAACGAAGACTGGATATCGAACCCGAGGTTGACGTAGTCGCGGTCAAACAGGCCCACGTCGCTGTCGGTGCGGCTGGCTTCGATTTTCAACACCGGTTGAAACCCGTAGTATTCGATCTGCGTGATCTGGGCCGCGACGCGTGCCGATGTCGTCCGGTCCACCCGCGCGCCGCCGGCGATCGCGGATTTGTCGAAAGTGCGTTCCTCGTAATCCACCCCGAAGCCCAGCAACAGGCCTGCGAAAGGTGCGGCGCGGTCGTAGTTGACGCCGGTACGGACCGAATCGTAGTTCCGCTCGCCATTGTCGGAGGTGCTGTTGCGCAAGGAGCCGAAGACCGAGACGCTGTCGCCATTGCCGAACAGGTGTCGCTGGCTGATGCCGTAGCTTTTCGAAATCGTCTCATCCACCGCGTCGCGGCCGATGCGCTTTTCGGCCTCGAACGACAAGGTCACCAGATCGACGGGACTGACGATGAAGTCCTGACGGACGCCAGCGCTGACGAACCGCTCGTAAGCCGCGCCGCCATACCAGTTTTGCCCGACAGTCAGGTCGAACGTCGTGGGCCGCAGATCGTCGGTGAACTTGCGCCGGTGAATCAGACCGAAAGAGAGGGTCGAAAAAGCGTAGTCGCTGCCCGTGATCGCCAGCAGGCGGTCGCGGGTTTCGGGGTCGCGCGCAGCACGGGCCCCGTCCTGCAGGCTGCGTTCTGCGTCGCCGCTCAGGGTATAGGTCGTGTGCCGGGCTTGCAGCTGCAAGTAGGTCGCGGCGCGTGCGTTCGCCTGGGTGCGATAGGTTGCCGTGCCGCCGATGTTGTACGCCAGACCCGAGAGCGCCTGCGCGTCGGGGCTGAGGTCGAACGGCAGGTCGAAGCCGAACAATGCAGACGTGTCGTTGACGCTGCCGTTGTTGACGTTGCTGGTGGGGCTGATGCCGAAGGTCAACGACAGCGACAGTGGGTTGCGGTCGCGCAGAAAGGCATAGTCTTCCGCGATGGACTGGTCGGAGGCGGCGTCCGGCGCGTATTGGCTGGCACGGCGCAGCCAGAACTGGGCCCGGGTGTCGTTATTCTGTTCGGCATGGCCACGTGCGACCAGACGCGCTGCGACATAGCGCGGGGCGGGGTCGTCGGTCAGCCCGTAGGCGCGGCTGGCCAGATCGACGGCACGCGCAGGGTCGTTGGTGCCAAGCGCCGCCTGCGCGCCGAAAACCAGCGCCGTGACGTCGGAAGGATCGCGCGCCAGCAAGGCGGCGGTCACATCGCCAGCGGCGGCGGGCCGGTTGTCGCGCAACAGGTCTTGCGCCAGTGCGCGCATCTGGTTGGCGGTCAGCGTCGCGGCGTCGGGTATCACCTGTGCGCCGAGTGTCATCGGCGCACAGACCAGCAGCGCGCTCAGCGCCATGGATAGGAAACGTGTCATCGTGTCAGGATGCTGCCGCCGGTTTCCTGGGCCTGCACGCCTCCGAACCGCGGATCGGCCGATTCGATCCGGATGATGCCGACAACCTCGCCGCCGTTTCCGCTTGTCGTGTCGCCCGCGATGATCCCGGTATACGTGCCGGTCTCGTATTCCTCTTCGGCGCCATCGGCGTTTCTGAGGGTCGAAAAGACGTTGGACGTGATCTCGCCGTTTGCGGTCAGTGACGGTGCACCTTCCTGAATGACCCAGCGGATATCCGGCAGCTTCAGATCCTTCTCGCCGGTGCCCAATTGAATCTGGTTCCCCTTGTCATCGAAGGCCTGGCGGTTCGAAATCAGGCCCTTGACCGCGTCATTGGCGTTGAAGTCCTCGAAATCGATGTCCAGCCTCATGTCGCCGGTCGTATATTCAAGACCAGTGCGGTTGTCGAAAACCCGCATCCCGGCGTATTTCCCGCTAAAGGTCGCCTGACCCGTCTCGGGCAGGACCACGCCGCCGTTGCGTTCGTAGACATAGCCGCCGTAACCGAAGGGCACATAGCCACCCGTCCGGACAATGGCGAAACTGGTGCGCGGCTCGCCGTCCACCTGTCGACCGCTGACGCCGTACATCGCGCGGTAGGGCACGATCTGGCCGACCTGCTGGCCGGTCAGAAAGTCGTCGGTGACCTCGTCGGCGGCAAAGATGCGCGTGCCGTTCAGCGTCGGTACAGCCGTGTCACGCTGATAGACATTGGCGCCGTCAAAGCCGACGTTATCCACCGTGAACGTATCTTGCGCGCTGTTGTAGGACACTTCCGTCACAAGGCCGCCGCTGGCGCTGTCAGGCGATTCGAACCGGAAGATACCGTCGTTGACGTTCGGGTTGTCGGTGCCCGGCGGAAGTGCGCCATCGGTCGTGATGCCGCCACCGTCACCGATCGTGTCGCCGGTTGTCGTGACCGGCGTCGTGACCGGGTTGCCGCTTTCGTCAAAGAATGGGTTGCCGTCGCCGCAGGCGGTCAGAAGGGCCAGGGCCGAAACCGCTGTCAAAATGCGTTTCATGTGGGACTAATCCTGCTCAAGATGCTTTTGCTTTGCCGCGATCCTTTCGCAGCCCCCGCGCTCCTGTCAACGTCCCTTGGTCCGCACGCGCGATTTGCTCTGCCCGTCGTGGAGGAATTGCCACGCCCCGCGCCCGCCGTTAGGGTCGCGCGAAAGACACCGTCAGGGGAAAACCGATGTCCGTTACGCCAGAACAACAGGCCGAAATCGACGCGCTGCGCAGCCAGACACAGCCCACCCTGCGCGCCGTGTCCGAAGGCGCCGAGGCCCATCTTTACAAGGTGCACCCGGTGCTGGATCACGGCTTTGTCCGGCTGATCGACTACATGGGCGACGACGCCGCGATCTGTCAGGCCGCCCGCGTGTCCTATGGCCGCGGCACCAAATCCGTGCAGAACGACGAAGGGCTGATCCGCTACCTGATGCGGCACTGGCACTCCACCCCGTTCGAGATGTGCGAGATCAAGCTGCACGTCAAACTGCCCGTCTTCGTGGCGCGTCAGTGGATCCGGCACCGGACCGCCAACGTCAACGAATACTCTGCCCGCTACTCGATCCTCGACCGGGAATTCTACATCCCCGACCCCTCTCAGCTTGCGGCGCAAAGCACCATCAACAATCAGGGCCGGGGGGCCGCCCTGACGCCCGACGAATCCGCCCGCGTGCTGGAGATCCTCAAGGGCGACGCCGCCCAGACCTATGACCACTACGCCGAGATGATCGGCGAAGAAGGCCCCGATGGCGCGCCAAAGCAGGGGCTTGCCCGCGAACTCGCCCGCATGAACCTGCCCGCGAACATCTATACCCAGTGGTACTGGAAGGTGGACCTGCACAACCTGTTCCACTTCCTGCGCCTGCGCGCCGACGCCCACGCGCAATACGAGATCCGCGTCTACGCCGACGCGATCTGCAACATCGTCGCCGACTGGGTCCCCGCCGCCTACGGCGCCTTTGCCGACTATCGTCTGGGCGGGGCGGTGCTGTCCGCCAAGGGTCTGGTCTGCCTGCAACGCATGCTGAAGGGCGAGACGGTCACGCAGGAGACCTCCGGCATGAGCAAGGGAGAATGGCGGGAGTTTGAGGGAGTTTTGGCAGAGTGACAAAAGGTCGGTCTGTTAAACTCTATCTCGTCGATGGGACAGCCAGCGGAATCCTGACCGCTGAGATCATGAATTGGACCGGCCACGTTCTTGCTGCGCCTAGGACGAGGCTAGAGGATGTCTTGCTGCGTAGCGAATTAAAAAGGACAGGCGTTTACTTCTTGTTCGGACCTGATGACGAAGGATCAGATTTAGGAAAAGTCTATATTGGTGAAGGCGATGAGCTAGGAAAGAGGCTCTATCAGCACAATAAAGATAAGGATTTTTGGGAAAGATTCATAGCTGTAACGAGTAAAGATTTAAACCTAACGAAAGCGCATGTTCGTTATTTGGAGGGCCGCTTGTTGGCAATACTCGCAGCAGCAAAGAAAGTAAAAATTGCCAACAAAGATATGCCAACCTTCGATTTACTACCAGAGGCCGATATTTCTGATATGGAGGCGTTTCTGTCGGAAATTCAGTTGGTGCTTCCAGTTGTTGGCGCAGAATTTCTCAAAAAACCTGTCGAAAGCCAGTCCTCAAAGTTTGCTTGGGTGGACAACGAATTGTCCCTAGTTCCGCCGGCCGATTTGGTTAGCGAGACTTTCATCGTCGCAAATTCTCAAAAAGGTATTCAAGCGAGAGCTAGAGAAATTGGTAGTGAGTTTGTTGTATTAGCTGGATCAATAGGTTCATTAACTGAAAAAGTATCATTTCACGAGAGGCAGAAAGCCGCGCGTGAGGACGCTTTTGAAACAGGACTGTGCAGCAAGATTGATACCAAAACCTTTCAACTCAACGAAGATATGGCGTTCACAAGCCCCAGCGCAGCGTCGGTCTTCTTGTTTGGAACGGCTCGCAATGGTCGAACTGATTGGACTATTGAGGGGAGTGGAATAATGTACGGTGCATGGAAAGATGGAAAGATTGAAAACAAGCTCTCCAGCGCTCTATGATTTTGTCCATTTCGATGAATAATTGAAAATCCTCACTCAAATCTTCTCCAACTCCCCCGCCATCTGCCGCCCGTCACGCCCCTCGATCAGCTCATAGCCAATCGGCTGATCGTCGGCCAAGCCGGTCAGCCCCGACCGTTCCACGGCAGAGATGTGGACGAAGACGTCAGGCCCGCCCGCGTCGGGGGCGATGAAGCCGAAGCCTTTGGATGTATTGAACCATTTCACTTTTCCGGTCGGCATTGCAGTCTCCGTGTCTCTGATGTGTTGCGGGCGTTCACCCTTTCCCAATCAGATTTGAGCACCACCTTGAAAAAGGCAAATCAACCGCGGGCCAAAAACCGCGAAAGATAAAACCAGTTTACCCAAGGACACCCCTCATGCGCATTTTCAGCCTGAAATCCTGCGATACCTGCAAGAAAGCCATCAAGGCCCTGCGCGACGCAGGCAAGGATCCCGAGGTCATCGACGTCCGCGCCGATGGCATCAGCGACGCTGACCTCGACAGCATCATCGCCCAGTTCGACGAGGCCGCGATCAACAAGTCCTCGACCACGTGGCGCAACATGGACGAGACGGAAAAGACCATGCCGATCAAGTCCTTGCTGACCATGTATCCGACGCTGATGAAACGTCCGGTGATCCAGAACGGCGACGTCTGGACCATCGGCTGGAAGGAAGACGCGCAGGCGGCCCACCTTTAAGACATCGTTTGCTTTAAAAAATGGTGAACGGCGGCCCGTCTGTGACGGGCCGCCGATCCTCCCCGCGGGTCAGGCCTGGCGCTGGTCCGGCGGCGTGGCCTGACCGGCCAGTTCCGCCACGATCTCGTCCAGCGCCATGACCTTGGTCTGCTGCTCGCCCAGACGGCGGACGGATGCGGTCCGCTCCTCCACCTCGCGGCCCCCCAGCGCCAGAATGACCGGCACCTTCCCGACAGAATGTTCGCGGACCTTGTAGTTGATCTTCTCGTTGCGCGTATCCGCCTCGGCCCGGATACCGCGGGCTTTCAAGGCCGCGACGACCTCGTGGGCATAGTCGTCCGCATCCGACACGATGGTCGCCACCACGACCTGACGCGGCGCCAGCCAGAACGGCAGCTTGCCCGCGTGCTCCTCGATCAGGATGCCGATGAACCGCTCGAACGACCCCAGCACGGCGCGGTGCAGCATGACCGGGCGATGCTTGGCCCCGTCCTGTGCGACATAGTTCGCGTCCAGCCGGTCGGGCAGGTTCGGGTCCACCTGCAAGGTGCCACACTGCCACTCCCGCCCGATGGCGTCGGTCAGCGTGAACTCCAGCTTGGGACCATAGAACGCCCCTTCGCCCGGCAGCAGGGTAAAGTCATAGCCCGCCGCCTTGCAGGCGTCGCCAAGGGCGGCTTCGACCCGGTCCCAGCTCTCCTCCGACCCGATCCGCTTCTCGGGGCGGGTGGACAGCTTGATCGTCCAGTTGTCGAACCCAAGGTCGGCATAGACCGAGGCGAGCAGCTTGATGAACTTCTCGGTCTCGGCCACGATCTGGTCGTCGGTGCAGAAGATGTGGCCGTCGTCCTGCGTGAAGCCCCGCACCCGCATGATGCCGTGCAACGCGCCCGACGGCTCATACCGGTTGCAGGACCCGAATTCGGACATCCGCAGGGGCAGATCACGATAGGATTTCAGACCCTGATTGAAGATCTGCACGTGGCAGGGGCAGTTCATCGGCTTCAGCGCGTTGACCGTCTTCTCGCGGGCGTGGTCCTCGTCGACCTCCACGATGAACATGTGGTCCTGATAGTTGTCCCAGTGGCCGGATTTTTCCCACAGAACGCGGTTCACGACCTGAGGAGTGTTGACTTCCACATAACCGTCTGTGCGCTGCTTGCGCCGCATGTAGTCCTGCAGCTGCGTGTAGATCGTCCAGCCGTTGGGGTGCCAGAAGACCTGACCGGGGGCCTCTTCCTGCATGTGATACAGGTCCATCTCGCGGCCCAGCTTGCGGTGGTCGCGCTTGGCGGCTTCCTCCAGCATGTGCAGGTGGGCCTTGAGGTCTTCCTTGTTCGTGAAGGCGACCCCGTAGATGCGTTGCAGCATGGCGCGGTCGCTGTCACCGCGCCAGTAGGCGCCGGCGATGGACATCAGCTTGAAGCCGTCGGCGGGGACCTGACCGGTGTTCTGCAGGTGCGGACCCCGGCAGAGGTCCTGCCAGTCGCCGTGCCAGTACATGCGCAGCGGCTCGTCGCCGGGAATGCTCTCGATCAGCTCGACCTTGTAGGGCTCGCCACGGTCCTTGTAGTACTGGACAGCCTTCGGACGGTCCCAGATTTCCGTGCGGACGTCATCGCGCTTGTTGATGATCTCCTTCATCTTCTTTTCGATGGAGGAGAGGTCTTCGGGTGTGAAGGGTTCCTTGCGGTCGAAGTCGTAGTACCAGCCGTCCTTGATCACCGGGCCGATCGTGACCTGCGTGTCGGGCCAGATCTCTTGCACCGCACGCGCCATGATGTGGGCGAGGTCGTGACGGACCAGTTCCAGCGCGGGGGCGGGATCCTTCATCGTGTTGATGGCGATCTGTGCGTCGGCGTCGATGGGCCACTGCAGGTCCCAGTGCTGGCCGTTCACGGTCGCGCTGATCGCTTTCTTGCGGAGGGAGGAGGAGATGTCGGCGGCGACGTCAGCGGCGGTCACGCCTGCATCGTAGCTGCGCGCATTGCCATCGGGGAAGGTCAGGGAGATCTGGGCCATGTGAGGCTCCTCGTCATTTTGGCGCCCACGGAACGCCCGGTTGCGGGATATGTGAGCCGCATCCATGCCGTGCGGCCCGCGGGCGGTCAAGGGGCGGCGGGTGGAATGCGGCGACCCCGCGCTTGACGGAACCGGGGGGCGGGGTAGATATTGGTCAGGTCTCCGTCCGGACACCCATCCCGCATCGTCAGAGGTTCCCATGCCGCATTTCAACCGCTCGTTTGAACTGACCATCGCCGACATCGACCTGATCGAATCGTCCCTGCGCGAAACCGGGCGCGCCCTGGCCGACGCCCGCATCGACGCCGCCGCCACGGATCCAGCGGGGCTGCCTGATCTGGACGCGCGGATCCGGCGGGTGAACAAGCTGCTGGGCCGGTTGCACAACCAGAAGACCTTCTTCCGCCCGACCGCCGGAACCTATGTCGGCGGCTGACGGACCGGGACTGACCGACGCGCTGTTCCGGCGTGTCGTCGATGATCCGGACAGCGACGGCGGCCTGCCGGAGGCTGCGCGCGCCGTCGAGCCGGGGAGTTTCCTGCGGCATGTCGCGGCACTGTCCGCCAGCAAGATCGCGGACGGTCTGATCGACCCCAAGCTGGTGCTGAGCTGGTTGTTGACCCATGTGGGTGCCGGCCCGTTCTGGGTCGGGCTGCTGGTGCCGGTGCGCGAAAGCGGGGCGCTGCTGCCGCAACTGTTGACGACGCCCTGGATCACCGCGGCCCCGGTGCGCAAGTGGTTCTGGGCCGGCGGATCGGCGGTGCAGGGGATCTGCGCCGGGGCGATTGCCTTGGCCGGGCTGACCCTGTCGGGGGCCACGGCGGGGGCGGTGATCGTGGCGCTGCTGAGCGTGCTGGCGCTGGCGCGGTCGGTCTGTTCGGCCAGCTACAAGGACGTACTGGGCAAGACCGTGGGCAAATCGCGCCGCGGCACGGCGACGGGTTTTGCCAGTTCCGCCGCCGCCGCACTGGTCATCGTCTTTGCGCTGGTGCTGCTGTCGGGGCTGGCAGAGCGGTTCGTCGTGGTCACAGCAGCGCTGCTGCTGGCGGCGGCGTTCTGGCTGATCGCGGCGGCGGTCATGGCGACGCTGGCAGAGGTGCGGTCGGACGCCGGCGAGGTTGCGGGGGTTGGCTGGGGGCAGTTCAGGCTATTGCGGGACGATCCGCAACTGGCACGCTTCATCGTGGTGCGCAGTCTGCTGGTCGGCACGGCGCTGGCGCCGCCCTATTTCCTGCTGCTGCGGCCCGATACGGCGCTGAACCAGCTGGGGGCGCTGGTGCTCGCCTCTGCTGTGGCGTCGCTGGTGTCGGCTTATGTCTGGGGGCGGCTGTCGGACCGGTCGTCGCGCCGGGTGCTGATGTATGCCGGACTGGCCGGGGGCGCTGTGCTGTCGCTGGTTGTCGCGCTGGCGCTGACGGGCTGGGTCACGGTGACGGGCGTCATCCCCGTGGCGCTGTTCGGACTGATGATCGCCTATCAGGGCGTGCGGCTGGGGCGGTCGACGCATCTTGTGGACATGGCCGAAGGCGACGACCGTGCGCCCTATACCGCGCTGTCGAACACCATCGTGGGGTTGGTCTTGATCGTGGCGGGCGGCCTGTTCGCGGCCGTGGGAGAGGTCTCGGTGCCTCTTGTCATCGCCCTCTTTGCCGTGATGTGCTGGGCGGCGGCGGCGCTGGCCGTGGGCTTGGACGAGGTGCAGAGCGATGGCTGAGATGTTGGAGACGCCGCAGGGGCGGCGGATTGCCTATCACCGGACCGATGGGGCGGGGCCGACGGTCGTGTTCCTTGGCGGGTTCAAGTCCGACATGGGCGGCACCAAGGCCGTGCATCTGGAGGCCTGGGCGCAGGCACACGGCCGCGCCTTTGTGCGGTTCGACTATTCGGGACACGGCGAAAGCAGCGGACGGTTCGAGGACGGGGCCATCGGCGACTGGTTTGCCGATGCGCAGGCGGTGATGGAGATGGTTCCGGGGCCGCTGGTGCTGGTGGGATCGTCCATGGGGGGCTGGATATCGCTGCTTTGCGCGCGGGCGATGCCGGAGCGGATCACCGGGCTGGTGACGGTGGCCGCGGCGCCGGATTTCACCGAGGACAGCATGTGGGCCGGGTTCGATGTCACGCAGAAGGCGATGCTGGAGCGGGAGGGGCAGGTGGCGCTGCCGTCGGAGTATGGCGATCCCTATATCATCACGCGGCGGCTGATCGCGGACGGGCGCGATCATCTGGTGCTGCGCGCGGCCCTGCCTTTGGCCTGCCCGGTGCGGTGTCTGCAGGGGACGGCGGATGCCGATGTGGATGTCGCCGTGGCGCTGCGGCTGCTGGATCACGCGACGGGGCCGGATATCCGACTGACGCTGGTGAAGGACGCGGATCACCGGTTTTCGACGCCCGCATGCCTCGATCTGATCGTGACGGCGGTTGCGGACGTGCTGGACCTTATCCGCGGGTAACACGCGCGGATCGTTGAGGTTTCCTCAATCCATTTCTGGGCGCCGCTATTTGATGTGCGGCGGCGGGCGCATCGCCTAGGGTGGCGGTGGGGGAGCATTTTGCATGGCATTGACGAAGGGGCAGATGGCGGGCTGGGGGCTGGCGGACTTGGGCGTGAACGTCTTTGTCGTGGTCAAGCAGCTGCTGGTGTTCACCTATCTGACAACCTACCTCGGCGTGCCGCCGGGGATCGCGGGGCTGGTCACCTTCGCGGTGCTGGCCTTTGACGTCGTGACGGACCCCATCGTGGGATATCTGTCGGACCGCAACACCAGTCGCTGGGGGCGGCGCGCACCCTGGATCGCGGTCGGTGCGGTACTGCTGGCGGTGTCGATCGTCGCGATGTTCGCGGTGCCCGCGGGCATGGCGTGGCAGGCCAATGCGCTGTGGGTGCTGGTGTTCTTTGCCGCGGCCTCTGTCGGGTTCACCTTCGTCGCGATCCCCTATGGCGCGATGGCGGGCGAGATGACGCAGGACCCGGGCGAGCGGTCGACGATGATGGCGTTCCGGATGACCTTTGCCTCGCTCGGCCTGCTGACGGCGGGGGCGCTGGTGCCGGCGCTGGCGGGGGACAGTCGGGCGGGATACGCGCGGGCGGTGCTGATCGTGGCGCCTGTGGTCGTGGTGACGATCTGGGGGATGCTCTGGGCCGTGCGCCGCGCACCACGGATTGCAACGCCCGCGACCGAAGGGTTCGGCACCGTGTTGCGGCTGGTGCTGGGGAACCGGGCCTTTGCGGTGCTGGTGGTGCTGTACGGCGTGCTGACGCTGGGCGTCGCGCTGATCGCGGCGGGGCTGCAACTGGCCGCGCTTGCCCTGATCGGGGATGCGGGCGGGCCGCTGTCGGGGCTGACGGGCGCGCTGGGCGTGTTTTCGACACTTTTCGCGGCGTTTATCCTGGGGTCGGTCGTGTCGCAGTTTCCGTGGGTCCGCGCGTCGGCCCGGTGGGGCAAGGTGACGGCGCTGATGGGCGGGCTGGCGCTTTATGTCGTGGTGCTGATCTGCGTCTGGGCCAGCCTGCCTGCGACGGGTGTGACCGTGATTGCGGGGCTGTTCGTGTTGGCGGGCGTGGCGAACGGGGCGTATCAGCAGATCCCCTGGGCGATGTATCCGGACCTGATGGACGTGACCCGCGCGCGGCAGGGCACCGCGATCGAGGGTGCGTTCAGCGCGGTCTGGCTGTTCGGCCAGAAGGTGGCGAATGCGCTGGCACCACTGCTGCTGGGGGTGATCCTGCAGGCGGCGGGGTGGCAGGCATCCGCCAGCGGGATCGTCGCGCAAAGCCCGCAGGCGCTGGCGGCATTGCGAGTGGCGCTGACGCTGGTGCCGGCCATCATCTTTTTGGCGGGCATGGCCGGGATATGGCTGATGTACCGCCCGTTGGCGCGCGGGGTGGCAAGCCATCGCTAGGGGCGGGTGCCTGCGGTTGCACCGCGCCGCAGGGCCTGCCATCTAGGGTGAAACCAAAGGGACTGGACCACGACATGACGCGCGAACCGCTGGTGCTGATCCCACCGATGCTGTGCGATGCCCGCGTCTTTGGCCCTCTGACGGCGGCCCTGTCGCCGCAGCATCCGATCTGCATCATGCCGACGACCGGGGCAGAGCGGATCGAAGAGATGGCGAGCTGCATCCTTGACTGGGCACCGCCGAAATTCGCCCTGCTGGGACTGTCGATGGGCGGCACGGTGGCGTTGGAGGTGATCCGCCGCGCGCCGACCCGCGTGACGCGGATCGCGCTGATGGACTGCACGTCGCAAGCCGAAACGCCGCAGGCCGCCGCCGCGCGCGAGCCGCTGATCGTGGCGGCGCGGGCCGGTCGGTTTGCCGATGTCGTGGCACAGGAGATGCCGGCGCATTGTCTGGCGGACGGGCCGCGCCGTCGCGCTGTGCTGGACCTGCTGGAAACGATGGCGCGGGCGATCGGGCCGGTGGCCTATGTGGCGCAGGCCCGCGCGATGCAACGGCGGCGGGACCAGTCCGCGACATTGCGCCAGATCCGGCAGCCGACGTTGGTCGTCTGCGGGGCAGAGGATCCGATCTGGCCGGTGCGCCGGCATGAATTCATGGCGGAAATGGTGCCCTATGCGCGGATGGAGGTCATCGCGGGGGCGGGGCATCTGCCGCCGCTGGAGCAGCCGCAGCGGACGGTCGAGGTGATCCGCGCCTTCATGCAGCAACCCGTGGTGCTGCGTTAGGCGACCCGGCCCGCGCGGGGCCGGATCATCCGCAAGATCAGGCCTTGTCGGTGCCGGTCTTTTTGACCATGGCGGTGACGTTGTTGGGCGCAGTCTGCTGTTTGTCCTTGCCAGTCACGTCTACCGGTGCAGCATCGGCCTTGGGCGCCGACGCGGTGTTGTCCGCAGGTTTGGTTGACGCTGGCGCGTTTGCCGCGGTCTTGGGCGCCTCGGTCGGCGTGTTGGCCGCCTTCGGGGCTTCGGCAGGCTTTGGTGCGTCGGCGGGGGTTGCTGCGGCCTTCGGCGCCTCGGTTGCCTTGGCGACGGCCTTGGGGGCCTCGGCAGATTTTGCCTCTTGCTGTGGCGCATCGGCGGTCTTGGCTGCGGCCTTCGATGCTGCGGCCGCTTTGGCAGGGGCAGGCTGCTCTTTCGTCTTGGCCTTTGCCGTGGCGGCTTTCGTCTTGGCAGGCGCCGCCGCTGTCTTGGCCGCTGGCTTTGCAGCTTTGGTCAACTCAGGGGCGGGCTTTTCGGCCGTCGCGGGCGCGTCGGAATTGGCGTCGATGAAGGCCAGCACGAGGGGCCGGATGTTCTTGCGCCACTTGGCCCCGGCGAAGATGCCGTAGTGACCGGCGCCCGGTTCAAGGTGTGCGGCTTTCTTGCTGTCCGGCAGCCCGGTCATCAGGGCCAGCGCGGCAAGGCATTGGCCGGGGGCAGAGATGTCGTCCTTCTCGCCTTCGACCACCTTGACGGCGACGGTCGTGATGGCGCCGATGTCGACCTTTTTGCCGGCGACGGTAAAGTCGTTGCGGGCGATGTCGCGGTTCTTGAACACGCGTTCCACGGTCGAGAGGTAGAATTCCGCGGGCATGTCCATGACGGCAAGGTATTCGTCATAGAATTCGTTATGCTTGTCGTGGTCCGACGCCTCGCCCTTGGCGGTCGCGATGATCTGGTCGCGGAACGCCTTGGTGTGCAGTTCGTTGTTCATCGAGATGAAGGACGACAGTTGCAGCAGGCCAGGATAGACCTTGCGGCCCACTCCCTTGAACTTGAAGCCGACGCGCTGGATCATCGACCCTTCGAGCTGGCCCATGGTGACGGAATGGCCAAAGTCGGTCACGGCGGTCGGGTTGGCATCGGGGTCGATGGGGCCGCCGATCAGGGTCATCGACCGGGGCTGGGCGCTGGGGTCTTCGGCGGCCAGGTAGGCCACGGCAGCCAGCGTCAGCGGGGCGGGCTGGCAGACGGCGATGACGTGCAGGTCGGCGCCCAGTTCCTTCATGAAGTCGACGAGGTAGAGCGTCGAATCCTCGATGTCGAACTTGCCGGCGCTGACGGGAATGTCGCGGGCGTTGTGCCAGTCGGTCGTGTAGACTTCGCAATCGGGCAGCAGCGAGATCACGGTCTTCTTGACCAGCGTGGCATAGTGGCCGGACATCGGTGCGACCAGCAGGACGCGGCGAGGTTTGGGCGCGCGGCCGCCGACCTTGAAGTGGATCAGGTTGCCGAAGGGCTTTTCCAGCACCGTCTTGATATGCACGTTGTGGTCGGTGCCATCGGCGGCGGTCTGGACGGGAATGTTCCAGTCGGGTTTCACGACCATGCGGGAAAAGGCGCGTTCCGTCACGGTGCCCCAGGCCCCCAGCCATTCCATGAACGGGTTCGCCGTCATCGACATCATGGGATAGGCGGCCATGGCGCGGGCGGTGGAACCGAGCCACTGGTTCGTGTTACGCATGCTTTCCATCATGTCGTAGGTCATCATATACTTCATGTTGGAACGCTCCTGATGTGGTCGCGCAATAAATGCTGCAACTGCGAAGGTAGGACGGGGGGATCGATATGACAACCAATGATATTGTCGGACCGGAAACGGACCGTAAAAATCTTGACAATCTCGAAAAAAACATGGCGAGAGTCGATGTGTTGACGCAGCGTCTGGTTGTGGCGCTGTCGAAGGGACGGCAGGTGCCGCCAGCGCTGCAAGGGCCGAGCCAGGAGCTTTATGCAAAGGCGGCAGGAGCTTACTGGGCCGAGATGATCAATAATCCGGCCAAGCTGATCGAACATCAGCTGTCGTTCTGGTCCAAATCGGTGACACATTTTGTTGAAGCGCAGGCGTTGTTGGCGCAGGGCAAGATTGCCGCACCAGAGGACAAGACGCCCGACGACCGCCGCTTTAGCCACGCCTTGTGGAAGACGAATCCGTATTTCAACTTCGTCAAGCAGCAGTACATGATCAATGCAGAGGCGATCACGCAGGCGATCGAGGATGTCGATACGCTGGACGAGGCCGAAAAGAAGCGTCTGCGCTACTTTGGCCAACAGATTGTGGACCTGTTCAGCCCGACGAACTTTCTGGCGACCAACCCCGAGGCGCTGAGCCTGGCGGTGGAAACCGAAGGCGAATCGCTGGTGAAGGGGCTGGAAAATCTGGTCCGTGACCTAGAGGCGAACGACGGCGATCTGGTGGTGACGCTGGCGGACAAGGATGCCTTTACCGTGGGCGAGAATCTGGCCACGACGCCGGGCAAGGTCGTGTTTCGCAACCACATGTTCGAGCTGATCCAGTACACGCCGACGACGGAGAAGGTTCACGCCGTGCCGCTGCTGATCTTTCCGCCATGGATCAACAAATTCTACATCCTCGACCTGAAGCCCGAGAATTCGCTGATCAAGTGGATCGTCGATCAGGGCTATTCCCTGTTCGTCGTATCCTGGGTCAATCCCGATGCGAGCTACGCTGACACGACGATGACCGATTACATCGAGGACGGATTCCTGCGCGCCATTCAGGCGGTGAAGGAGATCTGCGACGTGCCGCAGGTGAATGCGATCGGCTATTGCATCGCGGGCACGACGCTGTCGCTGACGCTGGCGCTGATGAAACAGCGTGATGACAGTTCGGTCAAGGCGGCGACGCTGTTCACGGCGCTGACCGACTTTTCCGACCGGGGCGAGGTTGGCGTCTTTCTGGACGAAGATTTCGTCGGCGGGATCGAGCGCGAGGTGGAGGCCACGGGAACCCTCGACAGCTATTACATGTCCCGCACCTTCAGTTTCCTGCGGTCCAACGACCTGATCTATGGTCCCGCGATCAAAAGCTACATGATGGGCAAGGCGCCGCCGGCGTTCGATCTGCTGTACTGGAACGGCGACGCCACCAACCTGCCGGGTAAGATGGCGCAGCAGTATCTGCGCGGGCTATGTCAGGACGACCGGTTCGCGACCGAAGGCTTCGATGTGGCCGGAACGACGGTGCAGATTGCCGAAGTGACGGTGCCGATCTGTGCCGTGGCCTGCGAGACGGACCATATTGCCGCCTGGAAAAGCAGCTTTCGCGGGGTGCAGAAGATGGGGTCAAAGGACAAGACCTTCATCCTGTCGGGGTCGGGACATATTGCCGGTATCGTCAATCCGCCGGCAAAGAAGAAGTATGGCCACTGGACACACCCGGATCTGTCGCTTGATCCCGACGCATGGAAGGCCGCGGCGGACAAGCAGGATGGCAGCTGGTGGCCGATGTGGGAGGGGTGGCTGGCGCCGAAATCGGGCAAGATGATTCCCGCTCGAACGCCGGGCACGGCACAATATCCGGTCCTGTGCGATGCGCCCGGAACCTATGTTATCGGACATTGAAGTCGCACACCTTAAAATTGTATTGCGGAATCAGGGCGTTGTTCGGGGTGCAAAAATTCATGCTGCACCGCAGAAAAAGGGTTGAAATGCTGCGGTGCAGCATGTAAGTAGAGGTCAGACAAAACAAGACGGTTGAACCCTCTGCCGTCACATAACGCAAAGGACTATACCATGGCCAAGACCCAAGATTTCACCACTGTTTTCAAAGACATGATGGGCTCGTTCCCGGTTGACACCAAGTCGATGGAAGACGCCTACAAGTCGCAGACCACGCTGGCCGAGAAGCTGTCGACCGTGTCCCTGTCGGCCGCTCAGGAATCCGCACAGCTGTCCGCCAAGTGGGCACAGGATACCCTGACCAAGATGCAGGACATGACTAAAGCCAAGTCCGAGCCTGCCGATTATGCCAAGTCGATGACCGACTTCGTGTCCGCGACCTCCGAATCCGCAGCCGAGCACATGGCCGCCTTCGCCGAGATCGCGAAGAAGGTCCAGACGCAGACGCTGGAACTGATGATGGCCGCTGGCAAGGACATGTCCGAGGACATGACCGCCGCCGCGAAGAAGGCGCAGGACGAAATGACCAACGCCGCCAAGAAGGCCACCACCGCAGCCAAGTAAGCGGATCGGTTTGACGAGTAGACACGGCGCGTCCCCCTACAAAGGGGGCGCGCCTTTTGCGTTGCAGGGTTTGGCTTGTCTATCGTGCACTTGCGGCATAGCATCGCTGCACTGCATCATGCTTGGGAGGGCATATCGTGGCCGCCACCGACAAACCGCTGCTGATCAAGCGCTACGCCAGCCGCCGTCTTTATAACACGGAAACCAGCGACTACGTCACGCTGGAGGATATCGCCAAGTTCATCCGCGCGGGGCGCGAGGTGCAGATCGTCGACCTCAAGACCGGCGATGATCTGACGCGGCAATACCTGCTGCAGATCATTGCGGAACACGAAAGCCGTGGCGAAAGCGTGCTGGGCGTCGATCTTTTGACCGACCTCGTGCGCAGCTATACCAGTCAGGCCGCATCGGTCGTGCCGCAATTCCTGACCGCCAGCTTCGAGATGCTGCGCGATGGGCAGAGCAAGGCGATGGAGAACATGTCCAAGACGAACCCGCTGCTGAACATGCCGGGTTTCGACGCCATGCGGACGCAGCAAGCGGCCTTCTTCAAGGCGATGACCGGTGGCATGATCCCCGGCGTGTCGCGCGAGCCGAGCGCACAGAAGCCTGCCGATGATCTGGAAACGATCAAGGCGCAACTGGCCGAGATGCAGGACAAGCTGTCCAAGCTGGGCAAGTAAGGTCACCCCGACATGGTGCTGAACATCGCCGTCATCGCCGCTGTCGTGGCGGTGGCGCTTTTGCTGTTGTGGCCCCGCGTGTCCGCCGCACCGCTGTGGCGGGCCACGACGACGCCCCTGGCGTCGATCATCGGCAGCGGATTTCTGGTGCTGGGGCCGTTGCTGGGCGCGTCCTACGGCATCTGGGCGATCGCGGTGATGGCGCTGTTGAACGCGGTGGCCTGGTGTTTCGGTGCCGCAATCCGGCAAAGCATCGCGGACCCGCGCCCGTCGCCGCAGCTGGATCAGGTGGCCTCTGTCGTGCTGGCCTTCGCCTATGTGATCTCGGTCGCCTATTACCTGAACCTGTTCGGCGCCTTCGGGGTCAGCCTGACGCCGTTCGACACCACGCTCGCCGCGCGGGGTGTCACGACGGCGGTCTATCTGCTGATCCTGACCGTCGGCTGGACCAAGGGGTTTTCGGCGCTGGAACGGATGGAGCAGGTGTCCGTCGGCGTGAAGCTTGCGATCATTGCGGGGCTACTGGTGGGACTGGCGCTGGCCTTTGCCAGCACGGCAGGCACGGGTGCGCTGATCGTCAACCCGCCGACGCTGACCGCATGGCCCGCAATCACGCTCGCCTTCGGTCTGATCGTGACCGTGCAGGGGTTCGAGACGTCCCGGTTTCTGGGCGACAGCTACAGCCCCGCGATGCGGATCCGGTCGATGAAGCTGGCGCAGCTGACGGCGACGGCGATCTACATGGTTTATATCGTGCTGCTGGTGCCGCTGTTTCCGGCGTCGGATTACACGATCTCTGAAACCGCGATCATCGACCTGATGGTCGAAGTCGCCCCTGTGCTGCCGCTGCTGCTGGTCGCGGCGGCGCTGGCGGCGCAGTTCAGCGCGGCGGTGGCGGATACCAGCGGGTCGGGCGGTTTGCTGAAAGAAGTCTCGCGCGGGCGGATCGCGCCGCGGATGGGATATGCGCTGCTGGTGACGGCGGGAATCGTGATGACCTGGACGATGGACGTGTTTCAGATCATCGCCTACGCCAGCCGCGCCTTTGCGCTGTATTACACGATTCAGGCCGTTGTTGCCGCGCAGACCTCGTGGGGCCGGGGGCGCAGGCGGCGCGCTGCGGGCTGGGCTGCGCTGGCGGTACTGGGTGCGCTGATCGTCCTGTTGGGCCGCGCGGCAGAGGGCGGCTGATCGGTCAGACGCCCAGACGGTCGCGCAGGGCATACCATGTCATGGCCAGCGTCAGCAGCGGGGCGCGGAACCGCGCACCGCCCGGAAAGTTCGGGACCGGCAGCTTGGCCATCACGTCGAAGCGGTCGGTCTGGCCGATGATCGCCTCGGCCATGACGCGCCCGGCGAAGCCGGACAGGGCCACGCCGTGGCCCGAAAAGCCAGCACCCGACAGGATCCCGGCAGAGACGCGCTGCAGCGCGGGCAGGCGGGTCATGGTGATGCCCAGCGTGCCGCCCCAGACGTGGTCCAGCCGGACATGCGCCAGTTGCGGGAACAGGGACACCATCCGCGCATGCAGCGCACCCGAGATATCGGCAGGATAGCCGAGCGAGTAACTCTCGCGGCCGCCGAACAGCAGGCGGCGATCCTCTGACAGGCGGAAGTAGTTCACGACGAATTTGGCGTCGGCGACGGCGACGTCGCGGGTCAATATCTGATCCGCCAGATCGCCCAGCGGTTCGGTGGCCCCGATGAAGGAATTGATCGGCATCACCCGTGCCGCGACAGTGCGGTTCAGGTCGGGCAGATAGCCGTTGCCGGCAAGGATGACGTGATCCGCCACGACGTGGCCGCGTCCGGTCTGCACCTTGACCGGCGTGCCTTTGCTGACGTGGTGAACCTCTGACCCCTCGTGAATGATGACGCCCGCCGCCTCTGCTGCGGCAGCCAGGCCCACGGCATAGCGCAGCGGGTGGATATGGGCGGCGCCCATGTCCAGCCAGCCGCCGGCGTAGGCCTCCGTATTGACGACATCGCGCAGCCCGGCGCGGTCCAGCAGCGTGATCTTGTCATAGCCGTAGGTGCGCGAGACGTAGTTCGCCTCGGCGTGCAGGGCGCGGCATTCGCCGTCCTTGTAGGTGCCGAAGGCCACGCCGGGGGTCCAGCGCGCCTGTGGCGCATGGGTGGTCAGAAGATCGTGGAGGTCGGATTTGGCCTGCTCTGCCGCGTCCCACAGCGCGCGGGCGGGACCGTTGCCGAGCTTTTTCGCAAGGTCGATCTGATGCCAGTTGTAACCCGATCCGACCTGCCCGCCGTTGCGCCCGGACGCGCCAAAGCCCGCGCGGTGCGCGTCCAGGACGATGACCTTGCGCCCCGCCTGTGCCAGTCGCAGGGCCGCCGTCAGCCCGGTATAGCCTGCCCCGACGATGCAGACGTCCGCGGTGTGCCGCCCGCGCAGGTCGCGGCGTTGCGGGGGCAGGTCGGTGGTGGCGGCGTACCAGCTGTCGGGGTATTGGCCGGGGGCGTCGTTGCGATAGAGCGGGTTCATTCGGTCACCGTCACAGGCTGCACGTCCTCCCATGTGCGTTGCACGGCCATCGCAAGTGCGCCGAGGCAGAACACGAAGCCGAGCGCCACCAGCACATTTCGTTTCAGCCGGTCAGACATTCAAAAGCAGATGTTCGCGTTCCCATGGGCTGATGACCTGCAGGAACTCGTTGTATTCCGCGTGTTTCACGATCGAATAGACGCGGGCGAATTCCTCGCCCAGCACCGCGTGAATGGCCTTGGCCCCGTCGAAAAGTTCGAGGGCGGCATAGAGGCCCTGCGGGATTTCATCCTCCGAGGTATAGGCGTCGCCCCGGAACCGCTTGTCGGGCCAGATTTCGTTCTTCATGCCGAGGTAGCCGCAGGCGAGCGATGCCGCGATGCAGAGATAAGGGTTGCAGTCCATGCCCGCGAGGCGATTTTCCACGCGCCGCGCCTCTGGCGGGCTGATCGGGATGCGGATGCCGGTCGTGCGGTTGTCGCGGCCCCATTCGAGGTTGATCGGGGCGGCGTGGTCGCGGACGTAGCGGCGGAAAGAGTTCACGTAGGGGGCAATGACGGCGATCACCGACGGCATGTGTTCCTGCAAGCCGCCGATGAAGTGGAAGAAGTCGTCCGTCTCTCCACCTTGCGGACCGGTAAAGATGTTGCGACCCTTGGCGTCCAGCACAGAGTGGTGGACGTGCATGGCGCTGCCCGGCTCGCCCTCGATCGGTTTGGCCATGAAGGTGGCGGTGCAATTGTGCTTCAGGGCCGCCTCGCGCAGCAGGCGCTTGAAGAAAAAGACCTCGTCCGCGAGTTTCACCGGGTCGCCGTGGCGCAGGTTAATTTCCAGCTGTCCTGCGCCGCCTTCCTGCGTGATGCCGTCGATCTCGATCCCCTGAATCTCGGCGTATTCGTAGATGTCGTCGATGACAGGGCCGTAGTCGTCCACGGCGGACATGGAATAGGCCTGACGCGCGGCGGCGGGGCGGCCGGTGCGGCCCATCATCGGCTCGATCGGCTTGGCGGGGTCGATGTTGCGCCCCACCAGGTAGAATTCCATTTCCGGCGCCACGACGGGTGTCCAGCCTTCGGCTTTGTAGAGGTCGCAGACGCGTTTGAGCACGTTGCGCGGGCTGCATCCGATGGGGCGCCCCTTCTGGTCAAAGGCGTCGTGGATGATCTGCAGGGTGCCGTCCTTGGTCCAGGGGGCGGCGGTCGCGGTGGACAGGTCCGGGCGCAGGATCATGTCGGGTTCGAGGAAGCCTTCGGGGCCCGCGGCCTCGCCCCATTCACCGGTGATGGTCTGGAAGAAGATCGAATTGGGCAGGTGGAAATGTGGCTGCTTGTCCCACTTGGCGGCGGGGACGGCCTTGCCGCGGGCGATGCCGGGTAGGTCGGCGATGACGCATTCGACCTCGTCCAGACGGTTGTTTTCAAGGTAAAGGCGCGCGGCTTCGGGGATTTCGTCAACCCAGCTCATGCGATGCTCCGCGTCTTGAAGAACCGGGCCATCTGGTCGGCGACGCGGGTGTTGTCGATGGGTTCGTGCTGCACCGCACGGGCGGCGGCCAGCAGGGGGTCGGGCACCACACCCTCGCCCCGCTCGTCGCCAAGGCGCTTGGTAAAGGCGTTCTCGAACTCCGGGTGGGCCTGCACGGTGAACACGCGGTCGCCGTAGACGAGGGCGGCGTTGCGGCAAAAATCATTGGTGGCGACGACGGTGGCATCCTGTGGCGCCTGCGTCACCTGATCCTGATGCCAGGCGTTCAGGGCGACGGTTTCGCCCTGCCAGTCGTAGGTTTGCCGACCGACAGCCCAGCCGTTGGGGAACTTCTCAACGCGGCCGCCAAGGGCCTGTGCGATGATCTGATGGCCGAAGCAGATGCCGACCATGGGCACGGATGCGGCGTAGGCGTCGCGGATGAAGGTCTCCAGCGGCGCGATGAAGGGGTGGTCTTCGTAGGCGCCATGCTTTGATCCGGTCAGCAGCCAGCCGTCGGCGGCGTGGACGTCGTCGGGAAAGACCATGTCGACCACGTCGTATGTGACGAAGTCGAAGCCCTGATCGCCAAGGAGTCGCTTGAACAGATCCGCGTAGTCGCCCGTCTCAGGCCGCATCGCGTCTGGCGCGTGCCCGGTCTGCAAAATTCCGATTTTCATGGATCACCTGCTGTTGATGAGGCGCAATCTAGGACGGTGGCGCGGCCGGGGCAACCCGGCCCCCTTGGCTATCGGATGATCTGCGGTCTGATCCGCAGCTTCTTGCGCGCTTCAGAGGGCAGGTGGCGGTTCAGGCGGGCATTGATGGCACCGAAGATCGTGATGACCGTCAGCGTCAGGATGATGAAATAGCCCGCGAGGATCGGGTAGGGGATGAAGGGGTTGAAGGTCTTATCGGCAAAGTAACTTGCGTAATAGAGCGCATCGCCCCGTTGCTGCAGCGCCGGAAAGCCCGAAAAGAAGACCAGCGTCGTGGCGTGGAACAGAAAGATCGCTTCGTTCGTGTAGGCGGGCCAGGCGAGGCGCAGCATGGTGGGCCAGATCACCCGGCGGAACCGCGACCAGCCGGACAGGCCGTAAGCGTCCGCAGCCTCTGTATCGCCCTTGGGGATCGAGAGGAGCGCGCCGTAGAAGATCTCGGCCGAATAGGCGGCGGTGTTGAAGAAGAGCACGACCAGCGCCCCCGCCCAGGCGGAGGTGAAGAGGCCGAAGGCGGGAATGGCCCCCTTCAGCGACAGGAACAGGAAGTACGCGAAGAAGAACTGGATGAAGAGCGGCGAGCCGCGGAAGATGAAGATGAACCAGTCGGCGGGCTTGCGCAGCAGGGCATGGCGCGAGGCCTTGCCCAAGGCCAATGCGGTCGCCAGCAGGAAGCCGGCGGCGAGGGCGAGGATGCCGAAGTAGATGTTCCAGATCATGCCCGAGCCAATCAGCGTGAACTGCTGGCAGAGCGTGAAATCCGCGCGCGGCAGCAACCGTTCGCCGATGCCGAGGCTGCGCAACCCGTAGTCCGCGATGGTCTGGATGCAGCTCATGCGGCGGCCTTGCGCTGCGCTTCACCGCCCGCGGTGGCCTGACCGCGGGTCAGGCGCGCCATGATGCGCGAGAGGACGGCTTCGGATGCCTTAGTCAGTGCCAGATAGAAGATCAGCAGGGCGAGGAAATACCACATGCGCCAGTCGCTATGGGGATAGTCGGTGAAGTTGGGTGTCTTCGTGCCGCCCAGTTCGCGCGCCCAGTAGACGATATCCTCGACCCCCAGCAGAAACAGCAGCGGGGTGGCCTTGATCAGCACCATCCAGAGGTTCGACAGGCCGGGCAGGGCGTAGACCCACATCTGCGGCACGAGGATGCGGCGATTGACCTGACGGCGCGACATGCCGTAGGCCTCTGCCGTTTCCAGCTGGCCGCGGGGGACGGCGCGCATCGCGCCGAACATGACGTTGGCGGCGAAGGCGCCGAAGACGATGGAAAAGGTCAGCACGGCAAGGCCGAATCCGTAGGTCTCGTGCACCCATTGTGCGGCGTTGCCAAGCGGCATCTTGGCCTGCGGACAGACGACGAAGTCGTTGCCCTGCCGCACGGGTTCGGTCCAGTCGGGGCAGAGCACCTTTTGCCGCAGGTATTCGATCGCCTGATCGAGGGCGATGACGAAGAAGAGGAAGAAGGCGATATCCGGCACGCCGCGCACGACGGCCATGTAGGTTTTGCCAAACCAGCGCAGGGGTGCCACCCGGCTGCGGGCGGCATTGGCCGCGCCGAAGCCCAGCAACAGCGCCAGCGGTGCGGTGATCGCCAGAAGCAGCAGCACGGTGCCCACGGACCAGTAGATCCCCATGTGCTTGCCCGTCGTCAGGTAGCAGGAGAGCCATGTCAGGCCAGACAGGCTGGCCGGGTCTGCGCAATAGCTGAAAATCGGCGGAATCCCTGGCTGATGTCTTTTGCGTTTATCTTGTCAGATGAAGGGGATGCGCCGCGCATCAGTTGAAGCGCGGCGCAGCTGGTTTAGAACGGCGCGGAACCGGGCAGCATTTCGGTGATCAGCGTGTTCAGGCTGCCGTCGTCCTTCATGGACTGGATGGCGGTGTCGAATTTCGCCTTCAGTTCCGCGTCGGTCTGGCGCAGGCCCAGACCGATGCCGCCGCCGATCAGCACGTCGTCGCCGGCGAAATCGAGGTCGGCTTCGGCCTCGGCGATGGGCACGAGGTAGGCCTTGTCGGCCAGCACGGCGTCAGCCTCGCCGTTGCGGACGGCAGAAACGGCTTCCTCGGGGGTCGCGAATTCCAGCAGGGTCGCGTCGGGCATGTCGGCGGCGACGTAGCCGGCCTGAATCGTGCCGGTCTGGGCGGCGATGATGCCGGTCGACAGGTCAGCATCGGCGTTCATGGCGACGAAGGCGCTGGGGTCGGGCTGAGTGTAGGGGTCGGAGAAGGCGATGACCTCTTGCCGTTCCGGCGTGATCGACATGCCGGCCATGATGACGTCGTAGTTACCGGAGACGAGGTTCGGGATGATGCTGTCCCAGTCGTTGGTGACCCAGGTGCAGGTCAGCGCGGCCCGCTTGCACAGCTCGTCGCCCAGCACACGCTCGAACCCGTCGACCTCGCCCGCGTCATTGATGAAGTTGTACGGAGGGTAGGCGCCCTCGGTCCCCATGCGGACCACGTCCTGCGCCATGGCGGACCCGGCAAGCAGCGACAGGGCTGCGGCGGTCAGTATCAGTTTCATCTCGGTCGTCTCCCGTTGGATAGGCCGGCGTTGCGGCCCCGTTGATCGGCAGAGGGTTATGCGAAAAGCCGCCGATGGCAAGGGTCGGCGGGCTGACGTTGCGTCAGGCCGGGACCGTGGCCGAGAGGAACCCGCGCAGGCGGTCGGTCTGCGGGTTGGTGAAGAGGTCGGCGGGGGCGCCTTCCTCCTCAATCACGCCTTGATGCAGAAAGACGACGTGGTCGCTGACATCCTGCGCCATGCGCATGTCATGGGTCACGATCAGCATGGTGCGGCCTTCTTCGGCCAGCGCCTTGATGACGCGGACGACCTCTTGTTCCAGTTCCGGGTCAAGGGCGGAGGTCGGTTCGTCGAACAGAAGCGCCTTGGGTTCCATGCAAAGCGCGCGGGCGATTGCCGCCCTTTGTTGCTGGCCGCCCGATAATTGGGCGGGATAGGCATCGGCCTTGTCACCTATCCCGACCTTGTCGAGGTAGCGGCGGGCGGCATCGGCAACCTCGGCCCGGTCGCGTTTGAGGACCGTCAGCGGCGCCTCCATCACGTTCTGCAGGATCGTCATATGCGCCCAGAGGTTGAACTGCTGGAAGACCATCGACAGGTTCGTGCGGATACGGATCATCTGGGCGTGGTCGGCGGGGCGGCGGTTCAGGCCCTCGCCCTTCCATTTGACGGGTTCGCCGTCAAAGAGGATATCGCCCTGCTGGCTGTCTTCCAGCAGGTTGGCGCAGCGCAGCAGGGTGGATTTACCGGACCCGGAGGAGCCGATGAGCGAGACGACGTGGCCCGCGGGGGCAGTGATGTCGACGCCCTTGAGGACCTCGAGCGAGCCGTATGCCTTGTGCAGGTTGCGGATCGCGATGACGGGAGGCTTTGCTGTGTTCATGGGGCCGAATTAGGCCGCAGAACGCAGGCGATTGCAACGGGGTCCGTGCGGGGGATCAGGCCTGAGCCTCGATCCGGCGGCGGATGGCGTTGCTGTCCTGATCGGTCACGCCCAGCATCGGGGCGACCATGCGCATGATGCTGTCTTCCTGTGCGTCACGCTCGCCATCGGCCAGCACGATCTGCCACATCGCCTCGATCACCGACAGGCGGTGGTCGTAGTCGACGGCGTCCTTGATCGCGCGGGTAAAGCGGACGGTGTCGGGGGCTTGGGATTCCAGTTCCTCGCACTGCTGGCGCAGGTCGGCGGCGTCGGTGAGGCCATAGCGGTGGCAGAGCACCGCCTCGATCCGCTGTTTCTCGATCGGTTCGTAGCGACCGTCGGCGCGGGCGAGCCGGACCAGCAGGGCACCCAGTGCCAGACGCGCATCGGCGTCGGGCATCCGGTCGGGGGCGGGGGCGGCCATGCGCCGAAGGAGATCTGCAAACATGGGCTTGTTATAGGGCTGCGGACCCGCCGCGGAAAGGGCGGGCGGTCAGGTCTGCGGTTCCACCTGCGCAAAAAGCCGTGACAGGGCATTGGCCTCGTCCACGAAGCCGTAGGGCGGGTTGACGACGAAAAGGCCGGACCCGACCATGCCGTGACCCGGCCGGGCGGGCGGGAAGTTCACGGTGTGAGAGATGGCATCGGGAAACTGCCGGTGCAGGACGCGCAGCATCGGTTTGTGCCGGGCGTCGGTCAGGACCGGATACCACAGCGCCAGCACACCCACGGGCCAGCGGCGATGCAGCTTGCGCAGGAATTCGGGCACCTCGTCGTAGTCCGCCTTCACCTCCCAGCTGGGATCGCAGAGCAGCAGGCCCCGGCGCGGGTCCGGCGGGCAGCGGGACAGGGCCATCGCAAGGCCGTCGGTCTGCGTCACGGTGACGCCGGGCAGGGCGGTGCGCAGGGCCTCCGCCTCGGCGGGGTGCAGTTCGGCGAGGGTGACCTCGTCCTCGAACCGGAGCGTATCGAGCGCGATCTGCGGGCTGCCGGGATACGCGTGACGGCCGTGAAGGCTGCGCGTCTTGGCAAGCGCGCGGGCGTAGGGGTGATCGGGCGCGAACCAGCCCGCGGCGAGCGCGATCCCCTGCGCGGCCTCGCCGGTCTTGGCGGACTCGACCCCCGACAGGTCATAGAGCGCGCGACCGGCGTGGGTTTCGAGATAGGACAGGGGCTTGGGCTTCTGGATCATGTAGTCCAGCATCCACGCCAGCAGGGCGTGCTTGTGGACGTCGGCCATGTTGCCCGCGTGATAGGCGTGTTGATATGATAGCATCACTCTGCCCTAACCTTCTTTGCCTGCGCCGTGAAGCCTTGCCGGGCGGATCATTGTTGTTAGGGTCGGCACAAATTACATCCAACCTCCGGAAAGTCAGATCCATGTCCTTTTCCCGCCTGCTGCCCGCGGCTTTTGTCGCGGCGTTTCTGCCCGTTGCGGCCTTTGCGCAGAACACCTTCTCGATCGGCCTCGGCCCGCAGATCCAGCCCGGCTATTTCGGGTCGTCCGACTACGAGACCGGGATCGGCGGCAGCTTCGACATTCAGGAGCTGAACGTCGGGCCGCTGCATTTCGGTTCGGCCGACGGGGTGGAGCCGATGGGTTTCGGCTTTACCGGGTCGCTGGGGTTCATCAACGAGCGCAACGGGTCGAAGTACAAGGAACTGGCCGGCACCGATCCGATCGATGCAGCCATCGAACTGGGCGGCGGTGTCACCTACACGGCGCGGAACTACTACCTGTTCGCCGTGGCGCGCTATGGCGTGACCGGTCATTCGGCGCTGGTCGGTGACGTGGGGGCGGACGCGATCTTTCATCCGTCGCGCCAGCTGGAGCTGCGTGTCGGCCCGCGTCTGTCGTTCGGCGATGACGATTTCGCGCAACAGTATTTTGGCGTGACCGCAACCGAGGCCGTGCGCGCCAAGGCGGCAGGATCGCGTCTGAGCCAGTTCACGCCGGTCGGCGGATACAGCGCCGCTGGCGGTCTGCTGGGGCAGGGGATCGAAGCCTCTGCCGTTTATGACTTCACCCCCGACTGGTCGATGAAGGCACTGGTGCGCTACGACAAGTTCGTCAACGATGCGGAAAACAGCCCGATCGTGCGTCAGGGCAAGGATTCGATGACCTCTGCCGGTCTGGTGATCACGCGGCGCTTCAGCTTCTGAACACTGTTCAAGACAGACAAAAAGGCGCGTCCGGGTCCGGGCGCGCCTTTTTTGTGTCTGGCGGGGGCCTGTGTCGCGGGGGCTTTGCCCCCGCACCCCCAAAGTATTTTCGACCAGAAGAAGGTGGGGCGCGTGTCTAGACCAGGCGGCTGTTTTCCACGGCGGCGCGGACGAAGTCTGCGAAAAGGGGATGCGGGGCGAAGGGTTTCGACTTCAGCTCCGGATGGAACTGGACGCCGATGAACCACGGGTGGTTGGTCCATTCGACGATTTCCGGCAGCTTGCCGTCCGGCGACATGCCGGTAAAGCACAGGCCGGTCGCCTCCAGCTTTTCGCGGTACTTGGTGTCGACCTCGTAGCGGTGGCGGTGGCGTTCCTCGATCGTGGTGGTGCCGTAAACCTCGGCGACCTTGGAGCCTTCGCGCAGGATCGCATCGTAGGCGCCGAGGCGCATGGTGCCGCCCTTGGCGTCGTCGGCCTTGCGCGCGACGGTCTGGTTGCCCTGCACCCATTCCTTGAGGTGGTAGACGACCGGCTCGAACCGGCGGCTGCCGGATTCGTGGTCGAATTCCTCTGACCCGGCGGTGGTCAGGCCCGCGACGTTGCGCGCGGCCTCGATCACAGCCATCTGCATGCCGAGGCAGATGCCGAGGTAGGGCACGCCCTTTTCGCGGGCGAATTGCGCGGCCTTGATCTTGCCTTCGGTGCCGCGTTCGCCAAAGCCGCCGGGCACGAGGATCGCGTGGAAACCTTCGAGGTAGGGGGCGGCATCCTCGCGGTCGAAGAGTTCGGCGTCGACCCATTCGATCTTGACCTTGACCCGGTTCGCCATGCCCCCGTGGGTCAGCGCTTCTGCGATGGATTTGTAGGCGTCTTCCAGCTGCGTGTATTTGCCGACGATGGCGACGCTGACCTGACCTTCGGGGTTATGGATGCGGTCGGCGACGTCGTGCCAGACGGCAAGGTTCGGCGCGGGGGCGGGCGAGATGTTGAAGGCGTCGAGCACCGCCTGATCCAGACCCTGTGCGTGGTAGGCCAGCGGCGCCTCGTAGATCGACTTGAGGTCGTAGGCGGCGATCACGGCGTCCTTGCGGACGTTGCAGAACAGGCCGATCTTTTCACGCTCGCGTTCCGGGATCGGATGTTCCGACCGGCAGACGAGGATGTCGGGCGCGAGGCCGATGCTGCGCAGCTCCTTGACCGAGTGCTGCGTCGGCTTGGTCTTCAACTCGCCGCTGGCGGCGAGGTAGGGCAGCAGCGTCAGGTGCATGAAGATGCACTGGCCGCGCGGCTTATCCTGCGCGAACTGGCGGATCGCCTCGAAGAAGGGCAGGCCCTCGATGTCGCCGACGGTGCCGCCGATTTCGCAGAGCATGAAATCGACCTCGTCCTCACCGATGCGGATGAAGTCCTTGATCTCGTTCGTGACGTGGGGAATGACCTGGATCGTCTTGCCGAGGTAGTCGCCGCGGCGTTCCTTTTCCAGCACCGTGGAATAGACGCGGCCGGAGCTGATCGAATCGCTCATGCGCGCCGCGACGCCGGTGAAGCGTTCGTAGTGGCCAAGGTCGAGGTCGGTTTCCGCGCCGTCGTCGGTCACGAAGACCTCGCCATGCTCGAACGGTGACATCGTGCCGGGGTCGACGTTCAGGTAAGGGTCCAGCTTGCGCAGGCGGACCGTATAGCCGCGCGCCTGCAGCAGGGCGCCAAGGGCGGCAGAGGCCAGCCCCTTGCCCAAAGAGGACACAACCCCGCCCGTGATGAAGATGAAACGTGCCATGGTAAGGCCCCCGTGCGTGTCAGAATTGCAGACCGGCGACCCCCTTGGGATCGCAATATCACGGGATTTGAGAATAGCCGGAAATGGCCACCCAGCGCAACCCGTGACGCAAGATCATGATGTGCCGCGCGGCTGCGCGGCAACGTATTGTGGGACGTGCGGCCTCAGTTCCCCGCAGGAGTCTGCGGCGCGTCGCCAGTGGCCGGGACATCTGCGGCAGGCGTATCGGTGGCGGGCGTCGTGTCAGCCGGGGCTGCGGGTGCCGGCGTTTCCGCGGCAGGCTGGGGCGCATCGGCGGCCGGTGCGGGGACTGTCGTGGTCGGCGCAGCCTCTGGCGCGGGAGCAGCGGTGTCAGCGGCGGGGGCGGTCGCGTCAGCCGCGGGCGTCTTCGCGGCGGGTGCGGCGTCGTTGCCGCCCGGCGTCAATGATGCATCGTTGGCCGGTGGGGGCAGCAGGTCGTTGCCCAGACCCGGTGTCGCGGGCTGCGCGGGATCAGAGACCGGCGCGTCCTGCAGGCGGTCGACGACAGATGCACCGGCGGCGTTTTCAGCGGCAATGATCGTCAGCGCGATCGACGTGGCGATGAACCCCAGCGCGAGGATCCAGGTGACCTTGCCCATCGCGGTCGGCGCGGGTCTGCTGCCCGTCGCACCACCGCCGCCGCCCACGCCCAGACCGCCGCCTTCGGACCGCTGCAGCAGCACGGTGCCGATCAGCGTCAGCGCGAGAATCAGGTGGATGACGAGGACGACATTTTCGTATTGCATGACGAAGGGGCCTGCGGGTTGCCTGCGGTTCGGCGCTGTCTATGCCGAAGGCCCCCATGCCGCAACCCCAAAGCACGGCGCGTAAGGGGCAGGCTGTCAACGGCAGAATCGCGGCGCGTCGGGGGGGAAGCGTCGCGCGGCCCGTCGCTTTGCCGCCCTCTGGTGCGGCGGGACATGTTTTTCGGTTTCAAGACACTGCCCATCCGCATATAGCGGTCAACGGAAATTCCGGCAGAGGACCTGATATCATGGCAAACGTTGTCGTCGTCGGCGCCCAGTGGGGCGACGAGGGAAAAGGCAAGATCGTCGATTGGCTGAGCGAGCGGGCCGACGTCGTCGCCCGCTTTCAGGGGGGCCACAACGCCGGCCACACGCTGGTCATCGACGGCACCGTCTACAAGCTGCACGCCCTGCCGTCGGGCGTCGTGCGCGGCGGCAAGCTGAGCGTGATCGGCAACGGCGTCGTCCTTGATCCCTGGCACCTGCTGAAAGAGATCGAGACGATCCGCGCCCAGGGCGTCGAGATCACGCCCGAGACGCTGATGATCGCGGAAAACACGCCGCTGATCCTGCCGTTCCACGGCGAGCTGGACCGCGCCCGCGAAAATCAGGCGGACGTCGCCAAGATCGGCACCACCGGGCGCGGCATCGGGCCATGTTACGAGGACAAGGTCGGTCGCCGTGTGATCCGCGTGGCCGATCTGGCCGACGCGGCGACGCTGGAACTGCGCGTCGACCGCGCGCTTGTCCACCACGATGCGCTGCGCCGGGGCCTTGGCCTTGATCCCATCGACCGGGATGACCTGCTGGCGCAACTGCGCGCGGTGGCACCCGCCATTCTGGAATACGCAGCACCCGTCTGGAAGGTGCTGAACGACAAGCGCAAGGAAGGCAAACGCATCCTGTTCGAGGGCGCGCAGGGCGCGCTGCTGGATATCGACTTCGGCACCTATCCCTTCGTGACGTCCTCCAACGTCATCGCAGGGCAGGCCGCGACGGGCACCGGCGTCGGGCCGGGGGCCATCGATTTTGTCCTCGGCATCGTGAAGGCCTATACCACGCGCGTCGGCGAAGGCCCGTTTCCGACAGAGTTGCTGGACGAAGACGGCGAGAAGCTGGGCCAGCGCGGCCATGAATTCGGCACCACCACCGGGCGCAAGCGCCGCTGCGGCTGGTTCGATGCAGCGCTGGTGCGGCAGACCTGTGCGACCTCTGGCGTGTCCGGCATCTCGCTGACCAAGCTTGATGTGCTGGACGGGTTCGAGACGCTGAAGATCTGCACCGGCTACGATCTGGACGGCACGGTGCTGGATTACCTGCCGACCGCCGCCGACCAACAGGCGCGCTGCACGCCGATCTACGAGGAAATGCCCGGTTGGTCGGAATCGACCGAAGGCGCGCGGTCGTGGAACGACCTGCCCGCGCAGGCGATCAAATACGTCCGCCGGATCGAGGAACTGATCGACTGCCCGGTGGCACTGGTCTCGACCTCGCCGGAGCGGGAGGACACGATCCTTGTCACCGATCCGTTCGCGGCGCGATGAACGGCTGGTTCGCGAACCTCAGCTACAAGGCGCGCAAGCGGTGGGCACTGCTGATTCTGGTGATCGGCCTGCCCGCCTACATCGTGGTCGCGGTCACCATCACCTCGACGCTGGACCGCCCGTCGATCTGGCTGGAACTGGCGATCTATGTCGGGCTTGGCATCCTGTGGGCCTGGCCGTTTCGCAGCATCTTTCGCGGGATCGGTCAGGCCGATCCCGATGATCGCGAAGACTGAACGCGGCGCCAGATGTGAAAAAGGCGACGGGTGTGAACCCGTCGCCTTTTTTCGTTTTGATCTTGGGCCTGTCAGCCCCCGGCGGCCATCGCATCCGGCTTGAACCGGGTCCGGTGCGACACGGCAAAGCGACCGTTGCGGACCCGTTCGATCCGGCCCTGCCGCAGCAGGGTGCCAAAGGACCGCAGACCATCTTCGCGGCTGAAATCCTGGGCCACCGTCTGTTTGACCTTCTGCATGATGTGCGGGCGAGAGAAATCTTCCGATCCCTCGACGAAGGCCGTGTAGGCGGCCGCTGCTTCCAGCAGGTCCTGCAGGCTGGTCGCACCCATCTGTTCGGCGAATTCGGCAAAGTTGCCGGTGTCGCTGGCGGGCGCCTCAGCCGCGGGGGTCGCGATGCGCCGGGGCTGCACCGATTCGGCGGGCGCCGTATCGCCCAGATCGATGCGCTGGCTCGCCACCAGCTTCAGCGGGCCGGGGCGCTGACGCTCGGACCGGTCGGGTGCTGCCTCGGGGCGCGGGGCGCGGCGCGGCTGGACGACCTTTTGCAGGTCGTCGCGGAACACCTCTTCGGTGGCTGTGCGGTCGGTGCCGGCCTCGCCCAACTGGCGCGCCGCTTCTGTCGCGGCGACGGCGGCCTTGAGGTGGGCGATGGCGTTGCGGCGGCGGCTGGCGTTGGGATCGGCCAGTTCGTCGTCGGCCTGGGACATGATCCGCGACATTTCCGCCTCTGACGTGTCGGGCAGGGGGTCGCGGCGCGGTTTGGACTGTTCGTCCGCAGCCGGTGCAAGGGGGGCCGGCGCGTCGGTTGCTTCTGCCGGTGCCGGTTGAGGTGCCTGTTCGGCATCCTGCTCCGCGACCAAGGACGCCAGTTCCCGTTGCAGATCCGCTTCGTCATCCTCGGACAGGGTGCTTTCGATGGCCTCGGGGTCGAAGTCGATCATGTCGCCAGCCCCGTCGCGCGCTGCGACGGAGTCCGCGAAATCGTCGGCAACCGCAGTCTTTGCACCATCGGCGTGCGCAGAAGCCTCGGCAGACGGGTTTGGCGCCTCCGGGATCGCTTCGTCCGTGGCAGCGGTGGCAGGGATTGCCGTGACGGTGTCGTCGGTGTCAGCCGTGGTGACAGGCGCCTCAGCCGCGGGCTGGATGTCGGGGTCGCGGGGGCGCCGGGTGATACGCAGGATCCGGCCGCGCGGTGCCGCTGGCGGCGCAATCGGCGCAGGTTCCTTTGTCGCGGCCGCGACCGGGGCGGGCGCAGGCACTGCGCTGTCCGTCTGGCGTGCGGCGGTGTTGTCGGTCGGTGCCTGCTCCTTTTGGGTCTGGCGCAGGCCGGCCCGTTCGAGGTTGCGCAACACGGCTGAAATCTGATCGTCGGTTTCATCCGTCGGCGCGGTTGCTGCCGTCTTGTCTGCTTCGGCGTCAGCCGGTGCCGCGACAGATGCGTCTTGATCTGGCGCCTGAGAGGAGGCCGCGTCTGTGGCGGGACCCGCAGGCGACGGGCCCGCGTCAGCCAGAGTTGTTGCGATCAGGCCGTCGTCGGACTGGGTCGCATCCTGTGCTTCGCTGTCGGCGTCGCCAGTGTCAGTGTCAGTGTCAGTGTCAGTGTCAGTGTCAGTTTGAGTGTCGGTGTCGGGCGAGTCCTGCCCCCCGAAGACGGCCATGGCGCGCGCAATCGCGCTGTCCAACTCTGCATCCGAACGCTCTGCGTCGCTGGCCACAGCCACGGATGCGGACGTGTCGGTCTGGTCCTGCGAATCCTCGGCCGTCTCCGGTGCCTCAACGGAAGAGATCGGTGCGGTCGGAGGTTCTGCATCGGCATGCAGATCGAGATCCATCGTCTCGTCGCTGGCATCCGTCGTCACGTCCAGGTCTTCGGCGTAGGTGGCGGGCGTGGTCAGGGGCACACCGCCGACCACCGCCCGAATCCGCTGCAGCTTTGCCGCGACGCTGTCGGCATCGGGATGGGCTGGCACGGTTGCGCGGTAGGGGGGGGTGTCGTCCGACGGGCCGGTGCCGGTGATGTCCGGTTGTTTCTGCACAGCGGGCGCCATGCGCGTGTCCTGGTTATTGTCGGCGCGATCGGGATCTTGCATGACGTCCCGCGCGCGGTTGGCCGCTTGCGCCATGGATGGCCCGTTCACGGGGGGGCGCGGTGCAGGCGGCATGACCGGTGCGGCGTCAAGGACAGACGCTATGTCCGCGTCGTCCGACGCATCATTGTCGGCAGCGTCCGACATGTCTGCCTCGGCGACCGCAGCGGCATTGGCTGGCCGCAGCAGATCCTGCACCTGCGGTTCGGCCTGCTCTTCGACCTCGTCCTCGGCCTGTGGCTGCGGTGCCTGCTTCCGGGTCTGCGGGAACGTGACCCGTTCGGAAACCTGTGGCGCAGCGACCGCAGGCGCGGGGTCGCTGGCGCGCAGGACGATCCCGGTGGTGCTGCTGCGCATTTCGACCCGGCGCGAGATTTCGCGTTCCGCGATCCGCGTCAGCATTTCGGCATCTGGCGTGGGCGGTTCTGCCCCGAAATAACGGTCACCCGCGGCCAGATCACGGAAATACTCCGCAATCGCTTTCATCGTCGAGAAGGAATCATCGAATCCCTCCAGCGTGCACGAGAAAGTGCCATAGGAAACGGTGAGAATCTTGCTCGACTCAACCATGATTTCGCTCGCTTTCTGCCAGTCCAAGTGAAACCGTGTTTACCAGCAATTGGTTCGCAAAGCGGCACCGACAGGCGGTCGCGACGGGTTGATTTTGTGTCCCTTTCAAGGAATGTCGCCCAAAAAGGGACAATACCCCATGATTCAGCCGATTGTTCACGCTGCGACTCCTGTCACGCTGCTTGGTGGTGCCGATATAGACGCACACGACCTTAACATGTGCCTAAGCTTTGCGCCAACGGTCGTGGCCGCCGACGGTGGCGCGGATCATGCGCTGCGGGCCGGGCTGCGGCCGGCCGCCGTGATCGGCGACATGGATTCGCTGACCCCTGCGGCGCGTGCCGCTTTCGGTACCATCATGCATCCGGTGGCCGAACAGGATACCACGGATTTCGAAAAGTGTCTGACCCGGATCACAGCACCGTTGATCATGGCGGCGGGGTTTCTGGGGGGGCGGCTGGATCACACGCTGTCGACGCTGGGCGTCCTCGCACGGTTGCGGGCCTGGCATGTGGTGCTGGTCTCGCGGTGGGACGTCTGCGTGCTGTTGCCGCAGGGCGACAGCGTCTGGCCGGTGGCAGAGGGGCTGCCGCTGGGCCTGCTGCCACTGGGACAGGCGCGCGTCAGCAGTCAGGGACTGCGCTGGGACCTGGACGACCGTGCCATGGCGCCGGACGGACTGGTCAGCAGTTCCAACGCAGTTGCCGCCAGCCCGGTCAGATTGCAGGTGGCAGGCCCGGTGCTGCTGACCCTGTCACCACAGGCGGCACGGGTCGTGACAGACGTCGTTCGCGGGCGATGACGTAAAGCCCTGCGGCGACCGTGATGACGATGCCGAGGGCGGCGAGGCCATTGGGCAGTTCGCGGAACATCAGCCAGCCGATGGCGGTGCCGAACGGAATCTCCAGATACTGCATCGGTGCGAGGGTTGCGGCTGGCGCGAGGCGCAGGCTGGCGGTCATCATCAGTTGCGCCGCTGTGCCCATGACCCCCATGACCGCCAGCAGCAGCGCGTCAGACGCGGCGGCGGGCAGTGTGGTCAGGCTGCGGTCGGGGACCAGTAGGACGGCAAGGGCGATCAGAAGGCTCGCCTGCCAGCCGCTGATCGCCTGCATCCGCACCGGCCCCAGACGGCGCGAAATGTGCCGCGTGACCAGCATGAAGCCGGCAAAGCAGACCGCGACCCCCAGCGGCAGAAGGGCCGCCGCACCGACCGCGACAAAGTTCGGCTGGATCACCAGCATCGTGCCGACAAAGCCCACGCCACAGGCGCTGAGCCGGTGCGGCCCCACGGTTTCGCCCAGCAGCGCCCAGCCCAGCAGCAGCGCGATGAAGGGCATGACGAAGGCGATCGCCAGCGCATCCGCCAGCGGCAGCACCCGCAGCGCCGCGAACATCAGGCCCATGCCGCCAATGTGCAGCAGGGTGCGCAGGGCGATCAGGGCGCGGGTGCCGCGCGGGGCGCGCAAACTTTCGCCTTGCCACAGCGCCGCGGCGCCGAGGATGGCGGCCTGCGTGACGAAGCGCGACAGCATCAGGATCAGCAGGCCGGTGCCGGTGCCCAGAAGCTTGGCCATGCCGTCGCCCAAGGGGGCGAGCACGCAGAACCCCAGCATCAGCAGGATCCCGGCGAACGGGCGGTCGCCCGTCACGGTGCGCTGTCCGGCTGCACGTCGCGCGGTGTCAGGTTCTGGGGCGTCAGGCCCACGGCAATCGCCAGCGTCGCCGGCTGCCGCGCCGTATGGCGCTCTCTCGCGATGATATAAAGGCCGGAGGCTACGATGACCGCGATCCCGGTCCATGTCAGGGCATCGGGGAAATCGCCGAAGATGGTGTAGCCCAAGGCGACCGCGCTGACGATTTCGAGGTAATGCAGCGGCGCCAGCGTCGCGGCGGGCGCGGCGCGCAGGGCATAGGTCATCATCAGGTGGGCCACGGCAGAGGCCGCGCCTACCCCCGCCAGCCAAGCCCAGGCGAGGCCCTGCGGCAGCACTGGCGACAGGGTCGGCCAGTCGCGGCCCGCAGCGATCAGCATGACCGGCAGGCACAGCGCCATCGCAACGGTCGAGGTGTGGAACTGCATCGCCACCGGGTGCATGCGCCGCGACAGGCTGCGCGTGACCAGCATGTAGAGCGCGAAGGACAGCGCGGTGCCGAGCGGGAACAGCGCCATCGGGCCGAAGGCCGCGAGGCTGGGCCGGATCACCAGTAGCGATCCGGCGAACCCCACGGCGCAGGCGGCGATCCGGCGCGGACCGACGGGGTCGGCAAAGATCAGGTGGCCGAGGATCAGCAACAGGAACGGCTCGACAAAGGCGATGGCGAGGGCGTCGGCCATCGGCATCACCGTCAGCGCCGCGACGAAGCAATAGGTCGAGGCAATCAGGCAAAGCGCGCGGGCGACCAGCGCGCGGCCGGCCCCGCGGGGCAGCCGGACCGACTGCCCCAGCGCCAGGCAGACCGGCGCCATCAGGGCGGCCTGCACGATGAAGCGCGCCGTGGTGATCTGGCCCACGGGCAGCGACTGGGCCGCCAGCTTGGACGCAGCATCGATCAGGGGCGCCGTCGCGCAGAACCCCAGCATCAGCACGATGCCCGGAAGGATGCGATCGGCAGGCGTCACGGGCGCACTCCGTGTTTTCGCGGGGAATTCGCCAGGGGATCAGCAGTTGGGGACATTGACCGCCAGCCCGCCAAGGGATGTTTCCTTGTATTTCTCGCTCATGTCGGCGCCCGTCTGGCGCATCGTCTCGATCGCGGCGTCCAGCGGCACCAGATGCACGCCGTCACCCCGCAAGGCGAGGCTGGCGGCCGAGACGGCCTTGATGCAGCCCAGACCGTTACGCTCGATGCAGGGCACCTGCACCAGACCGCGGACCGGGTCGCAGGTCATGCCAAGGTGATGCTCCAGCGCGATCTCTGCCGCGTTCTCGATCTGCGCGGGACTGCCGCCCAGCACCGCGCAAAGCCCTGCGGCGGCCATGGCGGCGGCAGAACCGACCTCGGCCTGGCAGCCGCATTCGGCACCGGAGATGCTGGCGTTGAACTTGATCAATCCGCCGATGGCGGCGGCGGTCAGCAGGAAATCGGGGATTTTCGAGGGGGCCGCGCCGGGCACGTGGTCCAGCCAGTAGCGGATCGTGGCCGGCAGGACACCTGCGGCACCGTTGGTGGGGGCGGTAACCACCTGACCGCCGGCGGCGTTTTCCTCGTTCACGGCCATGGCGTAGGCGGACATCCAGTCGTTGATCGTATGGGGGGCGGGCTGGTTCAGACCACGCTCTGCCAGCAGCGCCTGATGGATGCCGTGGGCGCGGCGGCGCACGTTCAGACCGCCGGGCAGGGTGCCCGTCGCTGCCAGTCCCCGGTCGATGCAGGCGTTCATCACCGCCCAGATCCGGGTCAGCCCCGCGTCCACATCTGTCGCGCGGCGGCGGCTGAGTTCGTTTTCACGCTTGAGCGTGGCAATGCTTTTGCCTGAGGTTTGCGCCATGTCCAGCATCTGTGCCGCGGTTCGGAAGGGCCAGGGCACCGGCGGGCCGTCGTCGGTGTCGCGCCCTGCGGCGAGTTCGTCCGCGGTCAGCACGAAGCCACCGCCGACGGAATAGTAAGTCACCTGGGTGACCGTATCGCCCTGTGCATCCAGCCCCTTGAATATCAGGCCATTCGCGTGACCGGGCAGGGCAGGGCCGTAGTCGAACAGCAGATCGTCCTTCGGATCGAAGCGCAGGGGCAGCAGGCCGTCCGGTGCAATCTCGTGCTGCGTCCTGATGGCCTCCAGCGCCGCCTCGGCGCGGGCGGCGTCATAGTCGTCGGCCCGCTGACCGGCGAGGCCGAGCATCACCGCGCGGTCTGTCGCATGGCCGATGCCGGTGAACGCAAGGCTGCCGTGCAGACTGGCGCGGACCCGCGCCACCGCGAAAGGCTGCGCGCGCAGGTGATCGAGGAACCGTGCGGCGGCGACCATCGGGCCGATGGTGTGTGACGACGACGGACCGACGCCGACCTTGAACATATCGAAGACGGACAGGAACATCAGGTGGCACTTCCTTCGGGCGGGTCCGGCAGGACGGGGGCGGAAAAGGGTGTGGGCCCAAGGCCTTCGGCGCGGGCGGCACGCAGCGCCGGTGCGCTTTCCTCGAACACCTGCGCGAAACGGTGCAGGCGGGGCCAGTGCCTGAGGTCATACCAGTCGGTCGGCCCGCCATAAAGTGCGGGCCAGCGCAGCAGAGGCGCCAGATAGCACATGTGCAGCACGTGGTCCGGCACCCAGTGCCTTTCCAGCAGGTCGAGGTGCGTAGCGGCGCGGTGCCGCGCGGCATGGCGCAGGCTGGCGGGGGCTGCGGGCAGATATTGCTCTGGATAAAAGAGGGTGCGCAGCGTCGCATGCAGCGTGTTCGATAGCCAGAACAGCCATGACAGGGCCTGACCCCGTGCAGCATCGTCCGGGGCGGGACACAGGCTGCCCGGATGCCGGTCGGCCAGCCAAAGCAGGATGGCGCCCGTCTCGAATATGGGACCGGAGGGTGTTTCCAGCGCCGGGATCAGACCCGCAGGATTAAGGGCAAGATAATCCGGGTCTCGTTGCGCGTTGCGGGTCCGGTCGACCAGGACAGTCGAGTAGTCCTGCCCCGCAAATTCCAGCGCAAGGCGCACGCAAAGCGAGGCGTTGTCGGGCGCGTAATGCAGGCGAAGGGATTCCATGTCCGCACCCTAGCGACGATGCAGGGCGGCGTCAGTCCGAAAGCGCCGCCTGATCAGACGCGGGCGGCATCCGTCGCGTGACGGCCCTTGCCGCGCAAGGCGCCGTCTTCGACCCCGATCCGGTGATAAAGCATCGCGGCATTCAACAGCGTGAACACGACGGCGACCCATGTCAGGCCCAGCACCAGCGGGGCCACGATGATCTCGGCCACGACAAGGGTGTAGTTCGGGTGCGGGATGAAACGGAACGGCCCGCGTGCAACCAGCGGTTCGTCGATGACGATGATGCGCGTGGTCCAGCGCGACCCCAACGTGCCGAGGATCCAGACCCGGAACACCTGCAGCACCGCGTAGACGGCGAGCCAGCCCATGTGCAGCGGCTGCGACCAGCCGAAGAGGATCAGCGCCAGCACCCATGCGGTGTGCAGCGCGACCATGACCGGATAATGACCCGCACCCACCTCGCGCGCACCGCGGGCCAGCAGCCGCGCGGTATTGCGGCGGGCGATGAGGAGTTCGCTGAGCCGTTGCACGACGAGGAACGCGAGGAACAGCGCCGTGCCCATCGTCATGCGGTCACCGTCATCGGCAGCAAGGATGCGGTAAAGCCGGGGCCAAGTGCGCAGAGCGCCAGCTTGCCGGTCTGCCCTGCCGCAAGCACGCGCTGCAGCACGAAAAGTGCTGTCGGTGCGGACATGTTGCCGAAGTCGCGCAAGACGCTGCGTTCGGCGTCCAGTGCGCCGGGGGTCAGATCCATCGTGGCCTCGATCGCCTCGACGACCTTGGCGCCGCCGGGATGACAGACGAACCGGTCGATCTGACCCAGCTGCAATCCGGCCTCGGCCAGCATCGACGTGACGGCGGGGCGGAATTCATCCGTCACGAAACTTGGAATGGACCGGTCGAAGATCACGCCAAGGCCCGTATCGTCGACGTCCCAGCCCATGATGGGCAGGGTGTCCGGGAACAGGTGTTCGTGACCCTCGTGCAGGATCACCTCTCCGCCTTCGCCCGTCCCGCCACCAATGACGGCAGCGGCCGCCCCGTCACCGAACAGGACCGTTGCGATCACGTCAGCCTTTTGCAGGCGGTCCGCCCGGAACGACAAAGAGCAGGCCTCGACCGCGACCATCAGGACGATGCTGCCGGGATCGGCGGCGGCCAGACGGCGCGCAATCGACAGGCCCGAGGTGCCGCCGGCACAGCCCAGACCGAAGACCGGCACCCGCCGCACGTCACGGCGGAAACCCATGGCGCGGTGCGCCTGCGCTTCGAGTGTCGGGGTGGCGATACCGGTGGACGAGATCGTGACAATGGTATCGACCTGATCCGCGGTGAGGCCAGCAGCGTTCAGCGCATCCGTGGCGGCGGCGATGAACAGCGCCGTGGCGCCTTTCATGTAGGCCGCGCCGCGTTCCGCCCAGCCGTGATCGGCGGCAAACCACTCCAGCGGCATCACGCTATAGCGACGCTCGACCCCGGCATTCTGAAAGGCGGGCACCAGCTTTTCGAAAAAGGGATATTTCGGCGCAAGCAGGGCACGGGCCTGAGTCAGGACGTCTTCCTGCGTCAGCACATGGGCGGGCAGTGCCGTACCGATGCCCTTGAGAACGGTGGTGGACCGCGTGCCCGAAAGCGTGCGGTCCTGTGGGGAAACCTGTTGTAACATGGAAATGACCTCTTGGGCGGTAAAGACAGAACGCTGCGGATGCGCTGCGGGTTCCGCTCCACAGGTTGCGGTGGTCTGAGGGGAGACGACATTTCCCCCTCGCCTGCATCCGGCGCAGGACCTATAACGCCCGCGTCATGTAAAGGAGCCAGCCCATGCCCGCCGATCTGTCCCCCATCGACAAGGCCAAGTTCGTCGCCGCGCGCCGCGCCTGCGATTACGTCGAATCCGGCATGAAACTTGGCCTTGGCACCGGGTCCACCGCCGCCTGGCTGGTCCGGTGCCTGGGCGAAATGGTGCGCGATGACGGGTTGCGGATCAAGGGCGTGCCGACCTCGACCCGGACCGCCGAACTGGCGCGCGACGTGGGCATCGAGGTGATTTCGTTGGACGAGGCGAAGTGGCTGGATCTGACCATCGACGGTGCGGATGAATTCGACGGCGCGCTGAACCTGATCAAGGGTGGCGGCGGTGCGCTGTTGCAGGAAAAGATCGTGGCGACGGCCAGCGACCGCATGATCGTGATTGCCGACGTGTCCAAGAAGGTCGAGACGCTGGGCGCCTTCCCGCTGCCGATCGAGGTGATCCCCTTCGGCTGGCAAACCTCCAAGGTGCTGGTCGAAGAGGCGCTGATCGGCCTTGACGTGATGGGATCGACCTCGACCCTGCGGATGAACGGCCAGACGCCTTTCGTCACGGACGAGGGCAATCATATTCTGGACCTGCACCTGAACCGCATCGGCAATGCGCGGCAGTTGGCTCTGGTGCTGAACCAGATCCCCGGCGTGGTGGAAAACGGATTGTTCATCGATATCTGCGATATCGTGGTGACCGGTTACGCCGATGGCCGGGTCGAGGTCCACGACATCAACAAGGGCGAGACCGACGAGACGCGGTACGACTTTCTTGACGGTGATAACCTGTTCGCCGATCTGGGCGACTGACAGCCATTCCATCTGCGCACTGGACGGGGGCGGGAACGCGGCGCATATGGTGCTGCGAACCATTCTCATTCCAAGGTGCGCCACCGACATGTCCACGCCCAGTTCTTCCCTGACTGACCGCACGTCGCAGCGCATGGCCGACGTGCTGGCGGGGCGTCTGAAAGGGCCGCGGTCGTGGCTGGTGTTCGCGGGGCCTGCGGTGATCGCCTCGGTCGCCTATATGGACCCCGGCAACTATGCGACGAACATTCAGGCAGGGGCGGGCTATGGCTATGCCCTGCTGTGGGTTGTGGTCATGGCGAACCTTGTGGCGATGCTGTTCCAGGCGCTGTCGGCGCGGCTGGGGATCGTCACGGGCAAGAACCTGGCAGAGCATTGCCGCGACGGGTTCTCGCGCCCGACGGTCCTGTTCATGTGGATCGTGTCGGAAATCGCGGCCATGGCAACCGATCTGGCAGAGTTTCTGGGCGGGGCCATCGGGCTGGCCTTGCTGTTCAACCTGCCGCTGATGGTCGGCATGGGGATTACGGCCATCGTGACCTATGCGCTGCTGCTGGTGGAAAACCGCGGCTTTCGCCCGATGGAACTGCTGGTGGGCACGCTCGTGGGCGTGATCGGCCTGTGCTATCTGGCCGAGCTTCTGATCGCGCCGATTGCCTGGGGCGAGGCGGCGCGGGGGGCCGTGTTGCCGCAGATGCCGGATCTTGCGGCGCTGACGATCTCTGTCGGAATCATCGGGGCGACGGTCATGCCGCATGCGATCTATCTGCATTCCGGCCTGACGCAGCAGCGGGTCAAGATCCACAACGACGTCGAACGCGCCAAGGTGCTGCGCTTTTCCAATATCGAGGTCGTGGTGGCCCTTGCCGTCGCGGGCATGATCAACATCGCGATGGTAATGATGGCGGCATCGGCCTTTCACGCGGGCAACCCCGAAGTGGCCGAGATCGAGACCGCCTATCACACGCTGACGCCGCTGCTGGGCGGCGCTGCCGCGGCGGCCTTCTTGATCAGCCTGATCGCGTCCGGCGTCTCGTCCAGTGTCGTCGGGACCATGGCGGGGCAGATGATCATGCAGGGCTTCATCCGCATGAACATCCCGCTGCTGGTGCGGCGGATCGTCACCATGGCGCCGGCCTTCATCGTGGTCGCGATGGGGGTCAATGTCACCTCTGCGCTGGTGGCAAGTCAGGTCGTGCTGTCCATCGCCCTGCCGATCCCGATGATCGCGCTGATCATCTTCACCTCGCGCCGCAGTGTCATGGGGGATTTCGTGACCGGACCGGTGTTGCGCACGCTGGCCATTGCGGCCTCGGCCGTGGTGCTGACGTTGAATTTCGTCCTGCTGGCCGATGTCGCGGGGCTGCCGATCCCGTTTCTGAAAGGCTGATCCGCAGCCGTCACGTTTGTGCAAGGGGCGTTGGCCTTTCCGATCCGTTGCGGCTAGGTTGCCGCAGGATTTTGCTGCAACGGGGCCTTTTGATGTCTTTCGACTACGATCTTTTTGTCATCGGTGGCGGGTCCGGCGGCGTGCGGGCCGCGCGCATGGCAGCCGAGACGGGCGCCAAGGTCGGTCTGGCCGAGGAAAGCCGCATGGGCGGCACCTGTGTCATCCGGGGCTGCGTGCCTAAGAAGCTGATGGTCTACGCGTCAAGCTATGCCGAGCGTGTAGAAGAGGCGCAGGGCTATGGCTGGGACGCGACGCTGGGCGATTTCGACTGGAACCGGTTCCGCACAAAGTTGCATAAGGAACTGGACCGGCTTGAACAGGTCTATCGCAACCTGCTCGATGGCTCTGGCGTGGATATCCACGACTGCCGCGCCGTCCTGCAGGATGCGCATACGGTGCAGGTTGGTGACGGCAAGACCGTGACCGCCAAGCACATCCTGATCGCGACCGGCGGCCACCCGACCCGGCCCGAGATGGAAAACTGCGATCTGGGGATCGTGTCCAACGATATGTTCCTGTTGGAAAAGCTGCCTGAGACGCTGCTGATTATCGGTGGGGGCTACATCGCCTGCGAATTTGCCTGCATCATGGCGGGGCTGGGCGTGAAGGTGACGGTCTATCATCGGGGCGCCCAGATCCTGAAAGGTTTCGACGACGAGGCGCGCGGCTTGCTGGCGGAATCCATGCGTCACCGGGGGATCGACCTGCACACGGGCACAACCGTGACAGAGCTTTGCCCTGCAGGCGAGGCCCCGCGCGGGCCGATGCCTACAGGGTCCGACGCCGCCGCCGGTGCAGAGCCTGCCGCGACGATGGGCGCGCCGGCCGGCGAGACGAATGCCTTGGCCAGCAACCCCAAGAGCTTTACCGATGGGCGCGCCGCCGGTCCGATCTGGACGCGGGCCACGAATGGCGACGAAAAGGTCTTCGATTACGTCCTGTTCGCCACGGGCCGCGCGCCCAACACCGACAACCTTGGTCTTGATGCCGCAGGCGTGGACCTTGGCCGACACAAGGAAATCGTGGTCGATGAGTTCAGCCAGACCAACGTGCCCTCGATCTATGCCATCGGCGACGTGACCGACCGGGTTCAGCTGACGCCCGTGGCGATCCGCGAGGGGATGGCCTTTGTCGAGACCGTCTTCAAGGGAAACCCGACGCCGGTGGATCACGCGCTGATTGCCAGCGCCGTCTTTACACAGCCGGAACTTGGCACCGTGGGAGAGACGGAAGACGATGCCACCAGCCGGGGCGAGAGTGTCGAGATCTATTCCACCGCATTCCGCCCGATGCAGACGGCCTTCCTCGATACGCCGCAGCGTGTGCTGATGAAGCTGATCGTCAGCACCGAGACCCGCAAGGTTCTGGGGTGTCACATCGTCGCGGACCATGCGGGCGAGATGATCCAGATGGCGGCCATCGCGATCAAGATGGGTGCGACGAAAGAGGATTTCGACCGCACCTGTGCGGTCCATCCCACCATGGCCGAAGAGCTGGTCACGATGCGCAAGCCGGTGCGCACAACTTGAATTTTCGGGGCGGTGTCCCGATCTGCATATGAACGGGTCCGAACAGGATCGTAACATCAAGGAAGACTGACACACGATGGCAGGCAACAACGGGGGCCCCTGGGGGGGCGGCGGCGACGACAACCGGGGTGACAAGAACGGCGGCAAGACACCGCCACCACGGCCACCCCGCCGACCGGGCGAGGGGCCTCAGATTCCCGAAATCGACGAGTTGATGAACCGGGGCCGCGAACAGCTGCGCGTCCTGATGGGCGGTCGCGGTGGCGGGACCGGATCGAACGGCACGGGCGGCGGCGGTGGTCCGCGCCTGACGCGCGGGACCGTGGGTCTTGGCGTGCTGGCGGTCGTCGTGGCCTGGGTCGTGGCGTCGGTCTATACGGTCAAGCCCGAGGAACAATCGGTCGAACTGCTGCTGGGCGACTACATGTCCACCAACGGGCCGGGCCTGAATTTCGCACCCTGGCCTTTCGTGACGCGCGAAGTGATGCCGGTCACGTCCGAACGGTCCATCGACATCGGCACCAGCCGGTCGGGCATGGACGCGGGGCTGATGCTGACGGGTGACGAGAATATCGTGGACATCGATTTTCAGGTGGTCTGGAACATCAACGATCCGCAGAAATTCCTGTTCAACCTCGCCGATCCCGAACAGACGATCGAGGCTGTGTCGGAATCCGTGATGCGCGAGATCATCGCCCAAAGCCAGCTGGCGCCGATCCTGAACCGCGACCGCGGTTCGATCGCAGAGCGTCTGAAGAGCGAGATCCAGAGCACGCTGGACAGCTACGAATCCGGTGTGAACATCGTGCGTGTGAACTTCGACAAGGCCGACCCGCCAGAGCCCGTTATCGCGTCCTTCCGCAAGGTGCAGGACGCCGAGCAGGAGCGTGACCGGTTGCAGAACGTCGCCGATGCCTATGCCAACCGGGTCGAAGCCGAAGCCCGCGGTCAGGCTGCCCAGACCATCGAGCAGGCCGAAGGCTACCGCGCGCAGGTCGTGAACGAGGCTGCCGGTGAGGCGAGCCGCTTCTCTGCCGTGTTGACGGAATACGCGAAGGCACCGGATGTGACGCGCAAGCGGCTTTATCTGGAAACCATGGAAAAAGTGCTGGGAGAGTTGGACATCATCCTGCTTGACGAAAGCCAGGGCGGGCAGGGCGTCGTGCCCTATCTGCCGCTGAACCAGCTGGGCGGAAACACCCAGCGCAATGCGCCGGCTGCGGCACCTGCGAACGGAGGGACGAACTGATGCGGAAATCCATTTATCTGCTGCCGGCTCTGCTGGTCGTCATTGTGATCGCCATCTCCTCGGTCTTCATCGTGGACGAGCGTGAAAAGGCGCTGGTCCTGCAATTCGGCCAGATCGTGAAGGTGAAGGAAGAGCCGGGCCTTGGGTTCAAGATCCCGTTCATCCAGAACGTCGTGACCTACGACGACCGGATCCTGTCGCGCGACCTTGACCCGCTGGAGGTCACGCCGTCGGATGATCGTCGTCTGGTTGTCGACGCCTTCGCCCGCTACCGGATCGTTGATGTGCGCCAGTTCCGGCAGGCTGTCGGTGCGGGTGGCGAAGAAGTCGCGGCCCGTCGTCTGGACGGCATCCTGCGCGACACGACCCGCAACGTGCTGGGCACCGTGGCGTCCAACGACATCCTGTCGACGGACCGTGCGGCGCTGATGCTGCGCATCCGCAACAACGCCATCTCCGAAGCGCGGGGACTGGGGCTGGAGGTCATCGACGTGCGGCTGAAGCGCACGGACCTGCCGCCGGAAAACCTGAATGCGACCTACGAGCGGATGATCGCGGAACGTGACCGCGAGGCCGCAGACGAGGTTGCGCGCGGTAACGAGGCCGCCCAGCGGACCCGTGCCGCCGCCGACCGCACCGTGGTGGAGCTGACCTCTGACGCCCAGCGTCAGGCCGACATCACCCGCGGTGAGGCGGACGCCGAGCGTAACGGCATCTTCGCCGAAGCCTTTGGCGCTGACCCGGAGTTCTTTGCCTTCTACCGGTCGATGACGGCGTACGAGCGGTTCGCCGCACAGGGCCGGTCGTCGATGGTGCTGAGCCCAGATTCAGAGTTCTTCAACTATCTGCAGTCCGATCAGGGACAGACCGCCAATCAGGCCAGAGCGGCGGCGGCGTCCGCCCCGGCCGCACCGGCGGCGACACCCGCCCCTGCGGCTGCACCGGAAGCCTCTGCCGCGCCTGCTGCCCCAGCGGCGCCCGCTGACACAGAGGCGGCGGCCGAACCGGCACCTGCCGATGCAGGCGCGCCGGCCCCCGTGAACTGATCCCTGATCGGTCGTACATCATAAAAAGGGCCGGCGTTCGCGCCGGCCCTTTCCGTTGACGGGGCATGATCCCGCCTGTTTCGAGGCAAAAGGTCACGTTCCGTTCAGCTTCTGCATTCAGACTTTGCGTTGCCGGTTTTGCAGCCTAGGTTCAGGTCAAAGCAGCGCCAACGCGTCAATCATCCAAGGAGTCCGCCCCGTGAGGTCACAGGCAAAAGTCCAACATCGCGCCGATCCCCGCCCCATCCTGACCGGTCTGGCGCTGACGACAGCGCTTGTGCTGGCGCAGGCCCTGCCGGGTCACGCGCAGGTCAACCCCGAGACGACGACCGCAGATACGACACAGGCCCTGCCCGGGGCCGTCGCCGGCCGTCCGCTGACCTTTGCCGATCTTGCCGCACAGGTCAGCCCTTCGGTGGTGAACATCACGACCTCGACGACTGTGGCGGGTCGCGAAGGGCCGCAGGGCATCGTGCCCGATGGCTCTCCGTTCGAGGATTTCTTCAACGACCTGCAGAACGGCCCCGGTGGCCAGCCGCGCCGGTCGAGTGCGCTGGGCTCCGGCTTCGTGATCTCGGCTGACGGCTATATCGTGACGAACAACCACGTCATCGAAGGCGCCGACGAGATCGAGATCGAGTTCTTTCCGGGCGACGGCCAACCGGCGGAACAACTGCCGGCGACGCTGGTCGGCACGGATACCAACACGGATATCGCGCTGCTGAAGGTCGAATACGACAGCCCGCTGCAATTCGTGGAATTCGGCAACAGTAACGCCACCGGCGCGCGCGTCGGCGACTGGGTGCTGGCGATGGGCAACCCGCTGGGGCAAGGATTCTCGGTCAGTGCGGGCATCGTGTCGGCGCGCAACCGGGCGCTGTCGGGCACCTATGACGATTACATCCAGACCGACGCCGCAATCAACCGCGGCAACTCTGGCGGGCCGCTGTTCAACATGGACGGCGAAGTCATCGGCGTGAACACCGCGATCCTGTCGCCGAACGGCGGGTCGATCGGCATCGGTTTCGCCATGTCGTCCGCGGTCGTGTCGAACGTCGTCGATCAGTTGCGCGAGTTCGGGGAAACCCGCCGCGGCTGGCTGGGCGTGCGCATTCAGGACGTGACGCCGGACATGGTCAGCGCCATCGACGGTCTGGACAGCGCGCGCGGCGCGTTGATTACCGACGTCCCCCCCGGCCCGGCAGAGGATGCGGGCCTGCTGTCTGGCGACGTGATCCTGTCCTACGACGGCACCGAAGTCACCGACACGCGCGAACTGGTGCGGATGGTCGGCAACTCTGCCGTCGGCGCCAAGATCCCGATGCAGGTCCTGCGCAACGGTGACGAGACCATGATCGATGTGACCTTGGGCCGCCGCGAGACCGACGAGGCCACGGCCTTCCCGGCCTCTGATACGGGCCCGGCACCAGAGGACGCCACGCAGGAGATGCTGGGACTGACCGTCTCTCCGGTCACGCCTGATCTGGCAGAGCAATACGGTCTGGACGACCGGGCCGGTCTGGTCATAACCGCCGTCGATCCGGCGTCCGACGCCGGTGCCAAGGGTCTGGCAGAAGGCGACCTGATCACCGATGCGGGTCAGGAGCCCGTCACCACGCCGGAAGAGTTGCAGGCGCGAATCGACAATGCGGCCGAGGCGGGTCAGACCTCCTTGCTGCTGCTGGTGCGGCGCGACGGCAATCCGCGGTTCCTCGCGCTGGCGCTGGGCGATGCGGGTGACGCAGGTCCGGCCGAACCGGATGGCAGCACGGATCAGAACTGATCCGTCGCGATCATCACACACGCCGTCCCTGCGGGGGCGGCGTTGTCGTGTCAGCCGCGCGGCACGGCCAGAATGCCAAGAGTCCGTGCAGCCGCGACACCCAGCAGCGGACTGTCGATGCCCTCTGCACGCTGGAACATCTGAACCGCAAGACTCGTCGCCTCGTCGTATCGGCCCGTGATCGGCCCACTATAGCTGCGCCGGATCAGCAGGGCGCGTTGCAGGCTGGACACGAAGGCGATTGTGTAGACGGGGGGACAGACCGTTTCGAACCGCCGACCGGGGCCGGTCGAGACGGTTTGCGGGCGCGAGACGTTGCGGAAGACCGGCGGGCTGGTGACGCTGCCGTCTGCGGCGCGCACGGCGGGGACGACCTCGATCAGCTCATTGACGATATCGGTGCGCGTCGGCCCTGCAGCGGTGGCAAAGCAGCGTCCGTTCACATCGGTCTCGATCTCTCCCAACGAGACGACGATTTCCGCAGGGGCCACGGCGTTGCCCGAGGGCTGCGCCGTGCAGGCGGCAAGGGCCAGCGGCAGGACTTTGATCAGGTGGCGCATCGGATCTCCTCTGCCGCAAGGATTAGCGGGCGTGCGCTGGCAGCGATAGAGGACGGTCGCGCGGCAGGGGGATTTGTGACTGGCAGGACGCAACCATCTTCTTTAGAACACTTTTCAACCCGAAGGCACAAAGGAACATCGGATGGCCAAGATCACCTACGTCGAGCATGGCGGCAAGGAGCACGTTGTCGAGGTCAAGACCGGCATGACGGTCATGGAAGGGGCGCGTGACAACGGCATCCCGGGGATCGAGGCCGACTGCGGCGGCGCCTGCGCCTGTTCGACATGCCACGTCTACGTCGACCCGTCCTGGGTGGACAAGCTGCCCGCCAAGGACGCGATGGAGGAGGACATGCTGGATTTCGCCTACAAGCCCGATCCGGCCCGTTCCCGCCTGACCTGCCAGCTGAAGGTCAGCGATGATCTGGACGGTCTGCGCGTGCAGATGCCCGAAAAGCAGATCTGATGTGGTACGCGGTCGCCGCAGGTCTGCTGGCCTGTCTGGCGACCGGGGCTGCCGCCTGCAACGCGCCCCGGGCTGCTGTGGTGGGCGAGGTCGCAGTTGCAGGCGGCTCCGCCCTTGTGACGCGGGCGTGGTACGCCGATCCGACGACTGACTATGACCATGCCATTTTCGGGCGCGCAACGACGGCGCAGGTCTTGCGTGCCGAGGTTGCTGGTGCAGATGGATGCCTCATCCTGACCGCAGCCGCAGGCGACGGACATGTGTTCGAGGATACCGCGCCCCGGATCGTCGATCTGGACGGCGACGGTCGCGCCGAGGTGATCGCGGTGCGCACCAGCCTGACGCAAGGCGCGCAGCTTGCGCTTTACGGGGTGCGTGGTGACGCATTGGCGGTGCTGGCAACGACGCCCTACATCGGTCAGGCGCGTCGCTGGCTGGCCCCCGTCGGGGGCGGTGACATCGACGGCGATGGCCGGATCGAGGTCGCCTATATCGACCGCCCGCATCTGGACCGCGTCATGCGGGTCTGGCGGTTTGACGGTGCCGCGCTGACCGAAGTCTACCGCATCCCCGGACTGACCAATCACCGGATCGGCGATCCTGTCATCAGCGGTGGCTTTCGGACCTGCGGCGGGGTGACCGAAACGGTGACGGCGGATGCAGGCTGGACCCGGGTGATGGCCACACGGATCGTGGGCGGGCGTGCGGTGATGCGTGATCTGGGGCCGATGGGGCAGGGTGCCTTTGCGGCGGCGTTGCGCTGCGGCGGATAGGCGGCTGGGGGCGCTGCCCCCGGGCTGCGCCCTCCCCCGAAGTATTTTCGACCAGAAGAAAGGGGTCTGTCAGATGAGCGCTGCGAGGGTCAGCAGCGTCGTGATCTCTGCGATCTGCTGGGCAGCGCCAAGGATGTCGCCGGTCTGGCCGCCGATCTTGGCCCGGGCCATCTGGGCCCAGAGTGTCGTGGTGAGGGTGATCGCAAGAATGACGGGCACGGCCGCGAGGCCGAGGCCCGCCGCGGCAATACAGGCCGACAGCACGATGGCCAGCGCGAGGGTGCCGCCACCGGGGCGGCCGACGCTGCGGCCCAGCCCGCCGTCGCGCGCGGGCGGCAACGCGCGGGCGAGGGCCACCATCGGCACGCGGCTGATCGCACCTGTTGCGAGTGCCACGGCCCAGAGCGGCTGGTGGGCTGCAAGAAGCAGCGCCCAGAGCTGCCACCGCAGCAGCAGGGCGAGGCCGAGGGCCAGCACGCCGTAGGTGCCGATCTGGCTGTCTTTCATGATGGCGAGGCGGCGGGCGCTGTCCCAGCCGCCCCAGAGGCCGTCGGCGCTGTCGGCCAACCCGTCTTCGTGCATGGCACCGGTCACGGCGATCTGGGTCGCGATCAGGATCAGCGCCGCGATGGCGGGCGGCAGGCCGGTCCAGAGGACGAGGCTTGCCATAAGGGCAGCCAGCGCGTTGACGCAGACACCCGCCAGCGGCCAGGCCCAGGCGGCGCGGGCGCCGCGCGCGACGGCGCGGGCGGTATCGACGCGTATCGGCAGGCGCGTCAGCAGCCCGAGCGATGCGGCAAGGTCGGCGGGCACCGCGAGGGCTTTGTCATCGGGCACGACGGACGGTCCTGTGCAGGGGTTTTCATTTTGCTTCTTCTGGTTAGACATGACGCGACAGAACCGCAACGAGGACCATGATGACCGCGCCTTTTACCAGCCTGCCCACATTTCGTGAGACTTTGGCGGCGGCCGCCGGACCGGACGGCGCGGCAGGTGCCGCGGCTGCCGCGCGCAACGGCCAGTTGACGAAGCCGCAGGGCTCGCTTGGGCGGCTGGAGGATCTGGCGGTCTGGATCGCGGGCTGGCAAGGGTCGGACCGGCCCCGCATCACCGCGCCACAGATCGTCATCTTTGCGGGCAATCACGGGGTCTGCGCGCAGGGGATTTCGGCATTTCCGGCCGAGGTGACGGCGCAGATGGTCGGCAACTTTCAGGCGGGGGGCGCGGCCATCAACCAGCTGGCACAGACCTGCGGCGCGCGGCTGGACGTGGTGCCGCTGGATCTGGACCGGCCGACGCAGGATTTCACGCAAGGGCCTGCGATGACCGAGGCCGAGGTCGTGTCCGCCCTGACTGCCGGCTGGGATGCGGTCCAGCCCGACACCGACCTGCTGGTGGTGGGCGAAATGGGGATCGGCAACACGACGGCGGCGGCGGCCATGGCGCTGGCCCTGTTCGGCGGAGAGGCCGCCGACTGGACCGGGCGCGGCACCGGCGTCGACGATGCGGGGCTGGCGCGCAAGACGGATGCGGTGACGCGCGGCGTGGCGCTGCATGGGGAAGCGACGGATCCGCTGGAGGTCCTGCGCTGTCTCGGCGGGCGCGAGATCGCGGCGATGGCCGGGGCCATGGCACGGGCGCGGGTCGACGGCATTCCGGTGATCCTTGACGGGTTCATTTGCTGTGCCGCCGCCGCCGTGCTGGCGCAGGCCGTGCCGGGGTCGCTGGATCATTCGGTGGCCGGTCACCAGAGCGCCGAGGCCGCCCACGCACGGTTGCTGACGGCACTGGACAAGGCGCCGCTGCTGTCGCTGGGTCTGCGTCTTGGCGAAGGATCGGGGGCCGCACTGGCGATCGGCATCGTGCAGGCCGCAGTCAATTGCCAGTCCGGCATGATGACCTTTGCCGAGGCGGCGGTCAGCGCGGGCTAGCGGCTGTTGTTCGAGGTATCGCCGGGGCGGCGGGGTAGCAGGCGTTCCTTCTCCTCCTCCTCGCGGTTCTGGACGCGCGATGCGAGGGCGGTTTCAAGGTCGTTGTCCAATTGTCGCGCGCGGGCGACATAGGCCGGGTTGTCGGCCACGGCGACGCCGGGCTTCCACAGCTCGGCCAGTTCGCGCACCATGTCGCGGTCGGAGTGGTAGAACATGGTCTCGGCCTCTGCCGCCTCGAAATCGGTCAGCCCGAGATTTTCCAGGGCATAGCGGCCGGCGCGGAGCGAGCTGTCGAACATCTCGCGGACAATGTCGTCGGCGCCGGCGGCGTAGAGTTCGTAGACATGCACCCGGTCGCGGGCGCGGGCGATGATGTGGATGTCCGGGCGCACCTTGCGCACGTAAGCCACGAGCCGCGTGGCGGTGTCTTTGTCGTCGAGGGCCACCATCATGACGCGCGCATCGTCGATGCCCGCGGCGGCCAGCAGGTCGGGCCGGGTGGGATCGCCAAAGAAGCCGCGATAGCCGAAGCGGCGCATCATCTGCACGGCGGACAGGTCGTTGTCGATGACGACGGTGGAAAAGCCCGCCGACTGGATCAGGCGGTTGGCCATCTGGCCGAAGCGGCCGATGCCTGCGATGATGACGGCGCCCTGTTCGTCGACCTCGTCGTGTTCGTGATCCTCCGCCTCGTCCATGCGGTGGGTCAGCCAGTCGAAGCCGATGAACAGCAAGGGCGTGATCAGCATGGTCAGCGCAATCACCAGCAGCAGCATCTCTGACAGGCTGCCCGGCAGCACGCCTTGCTGTGACGAAAACGAGATCAGCACGAAGCCGAATTCGCCGGCCTGCGCGAGGCCGAGGGTAAAGAGCCAGCGGTCCTTGCCCTTCATCTTGAAGAGGAGCGACAGGGCGAAGAGCACCGCACCCTTGATGATGATGATGCCGACGACATAGGACGCCACCCGCACCGGCTGGGCGGCCAGCAGGGCAAAGTTGATCCCGGCGCCCACCGTGATGAAGAAGAGGCCCAGCAACAGGCCCTTGAAGGGTTCGAGGTCGCTTTCCAGCTCGTGCCGGAATTCGGAGTTCGCCAGTACGACGCCTGCAAGGAACGTGCCAAGCGCGGGCGACAGGCCGACCATCCCCATCAGCACGGCAATCGCGACCACCATCAGCAGGGCAAGGGCGGTGTACATTTCCCGCAGCTTGGCCTGATGGATATAGCGGAATACCGGTCGTGTCAGGTAGACGCCCGCCAGAACCACGGCGGCAACGGCCCCGATGGTGACCAGCGTGACGCCCCAGCCGGGCAACCCGTCGACCAGCGACAGGGCGGTATGGCCGTCGTCGAGGCTCGTGCGCTGCAAGGATCCGTCCGGGGCGATGGTCAGGCGGTTGCCGGCAACGGCAAGCAGCGGCAACAGGGCCAGCATCGGAATGACCGCGATATCCTGCGTCAGCAGGACCGAGAAGATGGATCGCCCGCCGCTGGTCTGCATCAACCCCTTTTCCGATAGGGTCTGCAACACGATGGCGGTGGACGACAGGGCCATGATCAGACCGATCGCCAGCGAGGTCTGCAGCGTGTAGCCCAACGCCATGCCCGCACCGGTCACGATGGCGGTGGTCAGCACGATCTGCAGCCCGCCAAGCCCGATCAGCCGGTCACGCATGTCCCACAGGGCGCGCGGCTCCAGCTCCAGCCCGATCAGGAACAGCATCATCACGACACCGAATTCCGCGAAATGCTGGATGTCCTTTGCCTCTGTCCCGACCAGACCGGTCAGCGGGCCGATGACGATGCCGGCCGCAAGATAGCCCAGCACCGACCCCAGTCCCAGACGCGCAGCAAAGGGCACCGCGATGACAGCGGCGCCCAGATAGATCGTGGCTTGCAGCAGAAAGGTTTCCATTACCACTCTATCGCAACGTGGCCTGCTTTACGCAATGGCACGGCGATCACGGATGGTTTCCGAACCGACATGAGGCGGCGGTGCGGGTCAGCCCGGAAGGGTCAGGGCATAGGTCTTGCCGCGCTTGACGAAATTCAGCGCAGTGTCGCCGATCGCAGTGACCTGACCGCCGTCGAGGCGGCTGCCCACCTCGACCTTGACGTAGCGACCGTTGCCAAGACGCACGAGGGCGCGGCGGGCGTTCGGTTTGCCGTAGACGCCGACGAGGTTCATCTGCCGCATGTTCATCGCCTTGTCGATGGTGGCGGCGCGGGCGACGCCTCCGGGGACATTGCCGCTGGGGGCGACGATGGTCGGCGGGGAAGGCGTGGCGGCGACGGCCGCGGTGCGCGTCGGCGCGGCAGGAGCGGCGACGGCTGGCGGCGGAGCGACGGTCCGCGTCCGGGCAACGACCTGGGCAAAGTTGCGCGGACGCGGGGCCGGGCGGGGAATGATGCTGACCGCAAGAGCGGTCCGGTTCGTGAAGCTGGACCGGGGTGCGGCGGCGGCAATGGCAGCGGCGACGGCAGAAATGTCGGCGACCGGGGTCGGTGCGACCTCTTCGGGCGTCGTCTCTTGCGTGGCGGGGGGTGCAATGCCGGCGGGGCGCAGCACCGGGCGGGTCCCGGTGTAGGCGGCGATGGCGACGGCGGCCGGCGGGATAAGGCTCGCAGGCCGCAGCTTGGGGCGTGTGCCGGTATAGGGCGGCAGCGGGGCAGCGTTCGCCGCAGCGCTTGTCGCCGGGGCCGCGGATTGCGGGCGCAGCACGGGGCGGATCGGCGGGGCTGCAGTGGCCGCCTGCGCCGGTATGGCTGTCGCTGCCAGACCGGCGGGTCGTGCGACCGGTGCGACAGGCGGTGTCACGGCCGCAGCGGGAGGTGCATTCGGCGTGCCGGGCCGGATCACCGGGCGCAGGTCCGGAGCGCCGGCAAAGACCACGGCGCCTTGTGGCGTGACCGTGCCCTCCGGCGTCGCAAGGATATTGCCGCGTGCGTCACGCTCGAACGTATCATTCGGGCCGGGCGGGATCGGCTGTGCCGCGATCAGGGCGTCGGGCTCTGCCGCAGCCAGGGTCGGCATCAGCGGTTGCGGCACGACCGGCGGTGCGGCCACCACGGCGATCGGTCCGACCCCTTCCAGCGTGGCGCTGCGCGGTGTCACCGCGATGCGCGGGGCGCGCTGATAGACGCCGGTCGCGGCATAGATGCGGTTCGCCTCGTCCGGGGTCAGCACCCGACCGGCAGGCGCGCGCGCTGCGCTGACGGGTTGCACCTCGGTCACGGTGGGTTGGTCTGCGACAGTGGCCGGTGCCACCGCAGCTGTGATCACGGGTTCTGCCACTGGGGCAGCATCCGTTACGGCGGGCTGCGGGCTGGCGGCCGCAGCTATCTGCACCGCGTCAGAGGGTATGAGGTCCGATGCGGCAACCGCGTCGTCGGTGGCCGATCCCCGGAACCAGCCCGCAATGCCGCCCGGCGGCAGGGTAGAGGCCCAAAGGCCGATCAGCAGCAGGACGACCAGCAGGATCGCCGTCAGGATCAGGCCCAGGAACCGGGGTTTGCCGCGGGGGGTGCTTAAGGCCGGGGGCACTGTCGTGGGACTGGCCGCCGGGATCCGCGTCTTGCGGTCTGCGGCGACCATCGGGGCGACGTCCGGCACGCGGGCAGTCGGGGCGGGGGAAACCGGAGCGGGGGTCTGCGGCGGTGCCGCCGCAGCGGTCAGGGCCGACACCGGCGCATCGCTTTGCGTGGTGGCCCGCAGGGCCGGGGTCGCGGCCGCGCGCGCCTTGCCGACCAGTGGCGGCGGCGGTTCCTTGCGGCGGGTGAACGACGGCTCTGTGTCCGGCGCGGGGACGGATCGCGCTTCCGGCGTGCCGGCCACCGCCGGGGCGGAGGTGCGAGAGGGCACATCCGGTGTGATGCGTTGTTTCCGGTCAAGTGCCGCGGGTGTTGCTGCGGGGTTGGTCGCGATCCCGCCTTGACCGCCAGAGGGCATGCCGGCGCCTGCCACGCGGGCTCTGACCGCCGTTATTGTGGGCGCAGCCTGCTGGCTGGCCGTTTCGGCCTTGTCCATCGCCTCGCGCAGTCTTGCGGGCGCAACGCAGCCGGGCAGGGCTGCCGCTGCCATGGCGGTGTCCGGCTTCGCACCCTGTGCCGCGCCCTTCAGCGCCGGGGCAGCGACCTTGCTCCGAGAGGCAAAGACGGGTGTGTCGTCTTTGCGCGGTACCTCTGCCGCATCACCGTCGGGCGCTTTGGCCACGGGGCCGGCCATGGCCACCGGCGCGGCTTCGGTCTGTGGTTCCACCTCTGGCGGGGTCGCATCCGCCGTCGCAGACGCATTGCGAGCCTCCGGCCTCTTCGCGGGTTCAGCCGGAAGGCGTACCGTGCCGGTCTGCCGGACGGGCCGGTCGTCCCGCACGGCCCCGGACTCGCCCAAGGCAGTCAGAAAGACTTCGGTCGCAAAGGTGCCCGGTTCCGGCACGGCGACGCAGGCCACGGGATCAAAGCCGTGCTCCCGGGCAAAGGTCTCGGCCTCGTCCAGCGTCTCGCGCGCGACCGCGGCGATATGGGTCTGGCCGCCGTTGCGGGTGAAATCGATCACGAGTTCGTCAAGCGTATAGGGCGTCGTGCCTTCAAGGGCCGTTTCGACGTCGGACTGGCTGGCCTGATCCGTGTCCAGCGACATGAACCGGATCTGGTCGCCGGGGATCACCAGCTTAGTCCGCAAGCCATCCGGCGCGATCCGCACGGCGGTCCGCCGCAGGTCGGCAAGTGCTGCTTTCAGGTCTGGGACGTCCAGCGGGACCTCGCCCACAAGGTGCCAGCCATCTGGCACCCGCTGCAGCAAGGCGATACCGTCGAACGAGAGCGAGAGAGCAAAATTGGGTATCATCGAATGGCCATCTGTCCCTGCGCTGCGCGGGAAACATCCTGTTTCCCATTGCAGCAGGCTAGCGCAGAATCCTGCGGGGGCCAAGGCGTTCGCAATCCCGGTGGCGTGTGCTCGCCTGTTTTCAACAGACCAGAGAGATCGACACCATGAGACCCCAGATACCAGCAGCCCTGCTTCTATGCGCCCTTGCGGCCCCTGTTGCGGCACAGGAAGCGACCACTGACGCCGCATTGACCGTCAGCGGGACCGGCGAAGTCGCCGTTGCCCCGGACATGGCCCGCATCTCTCTGGGCGTGCTGGCGCAGGCCGATACGGCTGCGGACGCCGTGCGCGCGATGAGCGCCGACATGGAAAAGGTGATGGCCAGCCTGACGGCTGCGGGTATCAGCGCCGACGACGTTCAGACCAGTGGCCTGCGGGTCGATGTGCAGCAAACCTACGACGAGGCGACCCAGTCGTCGCGTGTGACGGGCTATACCGCCGTCACTGACGTCAATGTGAACGTGATGGATCTGTCGACGCTGGGTCAGACCCTTGATGCGGTCGTGCAGGAAGGCGCCAACCAGATGAACGGCCTGACCTTCGATCTGAAGGATCGCAAGCCCGCGCTGGACGAGGCCCGCCGCGCGGCGGTGGCCGACGCGATGGACAAGGCGCAGCTTTACGCGCAGGCCGCCGCCGTGACACTGGGTCCGATCACGATGCTGACCGAAGGCGGCAACACCGGCGGCGCGCCGCAGCCGATGATGCGCATGGCGATGGACAGCGTCGAAAAGGTGCCGGTCGCGGCCGGTCAGATCACGATCAATGCAGATGTGACCATCACCTACGGCCTGACCGACTGATCCGGGTCTGCGGGGCGGGTCAGCGACACGCCCCGCAACAGATCAGGCGACGGCCTTGGCCAGCGCCTGATCCAGATCGGCGATCAGGTCGTCGGCATCCTCGATCCCGATGCTGACGCGTACGATTTCCGGTGCCGCCCCCGCTGCGCGCTGCTGGTTTTCCTGCAACTGCCGGTGCGTGGTCGAGGCGGGGTGGATGATCAGACTGCGCGTGTCGCCAAGGTTGGCCACGTGGCTGAAGATCTCCAGCCCGTCGATCAGCTTCATGCAGGCGGCATAGCCACCCTTCACCGCAAATGTGAACAGGCCACCCGCCCCCTTGGGGCAGACGGTCTTGACCCGGTCGTAGTACTTGCTGCTTTCCAGCCCGGCATAGGTGACGAAGTCGATGCGATCGTCCGCCTCCAGCCACTTGGCGATCTTCACGGCGTTTTCCACGTGGCGCGCCATGCGCAGCGACAGCGTCTCGATCCCCATCAGGGTGTAATGCGCACCCTGCGGATTCATCGTCATGCCCAGATCGCGCAACCCGATGGCGATACCGTGAAAGGTGAAGGCGAGCGGGCCGAAGGTCTCTGCGAATTTCAAGCCGTGATAGGCGGGCTCCGGCTCGCTCAGGGACGGGAACTTGCCCGACGCGGCCCAGTCGAACTTGCCCGAATCGACGACGCAGCCGCCCGTGACGGTGCCGTTGCCGGTCAGGTATTTCGTCGTCGAATGGACGACCAGCGTCGCCCCATGCTCGATCGGGCGGCACAGGTACGGGGTTGCCGTCGTGTTGTCGATGATCAGCGGAATGCCTGCCGCATCGGCGATATCGGCAATCGCGCGCACGTCCATGATATAGCCGCCGGGATTGGCGATCGCCTCCCCAAAGATCGCCTGCGTGTCGTCCGTGATAGCGGCCTTCACCGCCTCCAGATCGTCGAAGTCCACGAAGGTCGCTGACCAGCCAAAGCGCTTAATCGTCTGGGTGAACTGCGTGACCGTCCCGCCATAGAGCCGGGTCGAGGCCACGATGTTCTTGCCCGGCGCCATCAGCGGGAACAGCGCCATCAGTTGTGCCGCGTGACCCGACGAACAGCAGACAGCATCCGCGCCGCCTTCCAGCGTGGCGATGCGTTCCTGCAACGCAGCCACGGTGGGGTTGGTCAGCCGCGAATAGATGTAGCCGACCTCCTGCAGGTTGAAGAGCGCTGCCGCATGGTCCGCATCGCGGAACACATAGGCGGTCGTCTGATAGATCGGGACCTGCCGCGCGCCGGTCGCGGGATCGGGCCGCGCCCCCGCGTGGATCTGAAGTGTGTCGAAGCCGTAGCTGGGGCCGTCGGTCATGTGTCTCTCTCCCTTTGAAAAGCCGCCTGAACGGTTTAGGTCTTTCCGGACCGCCACTCAACGCCCAAGGACCGCGCCATGCCACACCCCTTCCATTTCGCCTATCACGTCACCGATCTGGACGTGGCGCGGGAATTCTACACCGGCGCACTCGGCGCCACCGAAGGGCGCTCGACCGACACTTGGGTCGATTTCGACTTCTTCGGTCACCAGCTCTCGCTGCATCTGGGCGAACCCTTCGCAAACGCGCCGACGGGCAAGGTCGGCGATCACATGGTGCCGATGCCGCACTTCGGCGTCGTCCTCCCGCTGGAAGACTGGACCGTCCTCGCGGGCCGGTTGGAAGAGCGTCAGACCGATTTCATTCTCGCCCCTTCCGTCCGGTTCAAGGGCGAGCCGGGCGAGCAATGGACGATGTTCTTCCGCGACCCTTCTGGCAATCCGATCGAGATCAAGGGCTTCGCCGACGACGCCGCGATCTTCGCGCACTGACGCCGGCCGCCCCGTCTTCTTCTGGTCAGAAATACTTCGGGGTCCGGGGCAGAGCCCCGCAGCGACGCCAGCCCCGAGGCGCGCACCTTACCGGGTCCAGAACCCCGCCGACTTAATCTGGTTGCGGATCTGGCTTTCCTTGGGCGGCAGGTCGTTGCGGTCGAACATCGCCCGCACCTTCTGCCCGCGCCCCTGATAGATCATCCGCTTGAAGGCATCATGGCCCTTCAGGTGCTTCTTGATCTTGTTGGGGGCCGTCACCGTCTCCATGACCTGCACCGCGTGATCGCTTTCGCGGGCATAGAACAGCGGCAGCACCCGGTAATGGCAGGTCACATCGCCGTCCAGTCCCGACAGGTCCGGTCCGGGCCGCCCGCCGCCCAGCGCATGAATCACCAGCGGCAGCACGATCTGGTCCAGCCAGGGGTCCAGCGACTGGATCACCAGTGCCTCCGGCGTGTCGTCGCGCACGGACAGGGCGTAGTCCAGAAACAGCCGGTGAAACGCGACCGGATCGGCACCAAAGAACCAGCCGGCGTTGAAGTAAAGGTAGCGCTGCCAGTATTCGTCCGGGTGCGACAGATCGAGGCTGCTGGCGAAATCCAGTCCGAACCGGTCGTAAAGCGCCTTCCAGATCGCGGTATATCCCGGCCAGTACAACTCTTCCTGTGGCCACGTCCCCTCGCGTTTCATCGAGGCGGCGGGGCGGTCGAGATCGAACGGCACCTTGGAAAGATCACCCGTCACCAGCGTATCGGTGTCGAAAAACACAAAGGGCTCGCCCGCGGGCAACACCGTCAGCCCCTCGATCTTGTTGCCGTAGGGATAGCCGCTGCCGAAGGCGGTCGACATGAAGGGGCGGACCTGTGCACCCAATTCTGTCAGTGCGTCACGGAAAGCCGCATCCATCCGCGGGTCCTCATCCCAAAGGGGGCCGGGCTGAGGTTCGGCGACAAAGACCTTGCCAGCGAAATCCGGGGACATTTCGCGCAAGGATGCCATGAACAGCAAGGCCTCGTGCTGAAGGCGGCCACCCTGACCGACGATCATGATGTTGAAGGCCGCATTACCGGCCTGCGCCTGTGTCATGATCCGTCGTCCCGTTTAAACTTCACCCGAGTCTAACCAACAGCGCGTGGGCTGACCAGAACCGATCTGGCAACGCTGTGTTGATGCCCTTACCTTGCGTCGCGCCGAGACGTCACTGAGACTTTTCCAGAGGGTCCGTAAACCGAATCGTCGTCAGAAACCGGGTCACGATCATGTCGACCGGCTGGTCGATCGACACGATGACGGCATCCTCGTCCGAACCGGGTCGTTCCAGTGTGGCAAGCTGGCTGTCCAGCAGTGACAGCGGCATGAAATGGCGGTGGCGGTGCGCCATGCGGTCGGCCAGAACCTCTCGGGTGCCGTCCAGATGCAGAAAGGTGACCGGTTGTCGCGCCTGCCGCACGATCAGGTCACGATAGCTGCGTTTGAGGGCTGAACAGGCGATGACGATCCCACCGGGCCGCAAACGATCCCCGACAGAGGCGAGCCATGGCCAGCGGTCGTCATCGGTCAGCGCAGCACCCCGGGCCATCTTGGCGATATTGGCCGGCGGGTGCAGCGCGTCACCGTCCACATAGGTGGCGCCGGTCCGCTGGGCCAAGGCGGCAGCGACCGTGCTCTTGCCGCAGCCAGAGACGCCCATGACCACGCATCGCAAGTTCACAGCGAGACCGTGATGCCGCCGTCGACAAAGACGGTCGTGCCGTTGACGAAGGACGATGCCGCCGACGACAGGAAGATCGCGGCGCCGACCAGTTCCTCGACCTGGCCCCAGCGGCCCGCGGGCGTGCGTTTCGTCAGCCAGTCGTTGAAGGAGGGATCGTCCATCAACGCGCGGTTCAGCGGTGTTTCAAAATATCCCGGCGCGATGGCGTTGCATTGCAGGCCGTGGCGCGCCCAGTCGGTCGCCATGCCCTTGGTCAGGTTGGCCACGGCCCCCTTGGTCGCCGTATAGGGGGCGATGCCGGGGCGGGCGAGGGCGGTCTGCACGCTGGCGATATTGACGATCTTGCCCGCCCCGCGCGCGATCATGTGCCGCGCCACCGCCTGACCCACGTGAAAGACCGATGCGACATTGGTCTGCAACAGACGCTCGAAGGCGTCGGCGGGGAAATCCTCCAGCGGGGCGCGGTATTGCATGCCCGCGTTGTTGATCAGGACGTCGATGGCACCTGTCTCGGCCTCGAACCCGTCGATGGCGCTGCGCACCGCGTCGTGGTTCGTCACGTCAAAGGACAACGTGTCCACGACGGCGCCCGTCGCGCGCAGGGTGGCCGCGGCTGCGGCGAGCGTGGTCGCATTGCGCCCGTTCAGCACCACGGCGGCGCCGGCGTCGGCCAGCCCCTTTGCCAATGCGGCCCCGATCCCCTGCGACGATCCTGTGATCAGCACCCGCTTGCCCGTCAGATCGAAAAGTGTCGTGCTCATGCGTCGTCCTTTCGCGCAGTTCTGTCGTTCAGACCTTCGAGGTGCAGCAAAATCCCGCTGTGGTCGGTGTCGCCATGCCCCTGACCGACGAAGTCCCGAAAGGCCGCGTGCACCGCTTCGGTCAGCGGCAGCGTCAGGTCGGCGCTGCCAGAGAGGGCTGCGACGGCATCCAGGTCCTTGAGGTGCAGGCGGGACGGACCGCCGGGGGCAAAGTCGCGGGCGATCATGCGCCCGCCGTGCAGATCAAGGATGCGGCTTTCGGCAAAGCCGCCGCGGATCGCGTCGCGGAACTTGCCGCGGTCGGCGCCACCGGCCTGCACGAGGATCATCGCCTCGGCCACGGCGGCGATGGTGATGGCGACGATCTGCTGGTTCGCCAGCTTGCAGACCTGTCCGGCCCCGGGCGGCCCCACGTGGGTCAATCGGCCGAGTGCGGCCATGACCGGAGCGATCCGGTCGATCACGGTGGCATCGCCACCGGCCATCAGCGCCAGCGTGCCCGCCTCCGCGCCAGCGACGCCGCCCGAGACGGGGCAGTCGACATGGGCAATGTGCATGTCTTCCAGCCGCTGGGCGTGATCCCGCGCCAGGGGCGGCGCGATCGAGGAGGTATCGATGACGACCGCACCGGCGGTCATGGCCGCGGCAGCACCCTGCGCGAACAACACATCCGCCACGGCGGCCCCGTCCGACAGCATGGTGAACACGATCTCTGCACCGGCTGCGGCCTCTGCCGGGGTGGCTGCGACACGGGCCCCGTCATCGGCGAGCGCCCGCGTCTTTTCGGCCGAGCGGTTCCAGACCGTCACGCTATGGCCGGCCGCCAGCAGACGGCGCACCATCGGCGCGCCCATCAGGCCCGTGCCAAGGAATGCGATCCTGATCGCCGTATCTTCGGTCATGGCCGGTCGTCCCTTCCCCTGATATGGGGGCGGGCGGCCGTTGTCCCGCGCGGCGCGCGTTCTGCCGGGGCACTGGTCGGATGATGCAAGACATGCTCCTCGTCGGATCCGGGGCGGACAGGTTGCCCGTGGTCGGGTGTCACGATTGCCCGGCTGTCTGAAAACTGCAAGGCTAGGCGGGTGCCGCTGACAGCGACGAGCCCGGCGGCAACCCCCCGCGTCCGATCAAGGCGTGCCGGTCGATCTGGGGTCGCCCCGATTCTTTCCGTTCATGGGGTGTCGTCATCGAGGCCGCAAAATGTTAAAAGGGTCCAGATCAGTCGTCTTTGATCGAGATCAGGAACTTTTATGAAAATGGCCGACATGAAGACGTGCAACGCCTGCCCGATCCGGCACAGGGCTGTCTGCGCGCATTGCGACCCGGCCGAATTGCTGCTGCTGGAAGGCATGAAAACCTACCGGACCTATGTCGCGGGCGACACGATCCTGTGGCGTGGAGAGCCGCTGACCTTCGTGGCCTCGCTGGTCGGGGGGGTCGCCAGCCTGTCGCGGACGCTGGAGGACGGACGGACGCAGACCGTGGGCCTGCTGCTGCCGTCGGACTTCATCGGGCGGCCCGGGCGGGCGCAGATCGACTTTGACGTGATCGCCATGACCAACGTCACGCTGTGCTGCTTTGCCAGAGAGCCGTTCGAACGGTTGATCGCTGAGACGCCACACGTCGCCCAGCGCTTGTTGGAACTGGCGCTGGACGAGCTGGATGCGGCGCGCGACTGGATGCTGCTGCTGGGCCGCAAGACCGCGCGCGAAAAGGTCGCGACCTTCGTGTCGATGGTTGTGCGCCGGTCCCGGATCGCCGGACCGGTGGATGCGGATGCCCCGGTCCACCTGCCGATGACGCGGGACCAGATCGCCAACTACCTAGGCCTGACGCTGGAAACCGTCAGTCGCCAGTTCAGCGCGATGAAGAAGGACGGCATCCTCGATGCCTCCGCGCGCAGCCGGATGATCGTCCTCGACCCGTCCCGCCTGAAGGCCGCGACGGGTGACGACGCGGAAGGTGCACTCTGATCGTGATTATCACGCGGTGTTGATCCAGATCAACGTCGTGCCATCCCGGGCCGCGTAACCCCTCGTTGATTGGACCGGCCGTGCCATGCCGCGCGCGCCGCCACGACGAGGGATGCGACAATGAACTACGTGAAGCTGACGCTGCTGGGATGCGTGATCCTGCTGGCGGCGCTGGGGGCCAACTGGGCAAGGGATCTGGCCTATCAGGTCCATGCCGTCCTTGTGATGGGGGTTGCGACATACCTCTTCTGGCGCGTCCTGCGCCAGACGGACGAGGCGTCCGCCCCCGCCGCACCGATGGGTGAATACAACGACGGCGTCATCCGCGCCGGGGTGATCGCCACGGCGTTCTGGGGCATCGCGGGGTTCCTTGTCGGCACCTTCATCGCGTTCCAGCTGGCCTACCCCTCGCTGAACTTCGACTGGGCGCAGCCCTACGCCAACTTTGGCCGGTTGCGGCCGCTGCACACCAGCGCCGTGATCTTTGCCTTCGGTGGCAACGCCCTGATCTGCACGTCCTTCTACGTCGTCCAGCGCACCAGCGCCGTGCGCCTCTGGGGCGGCAAATCCGCGTGGTTCGTGTTCTGGGGCTATCAGCTGTTCATCGTGCTGGCGGCAACCGGCTACCTTTTGGGATCGACCCAATCCAAGGAATACGCGGAACCGGAATGGTATACCGACCTGTGGCTGACGGTCGTCTGGCTGACCTATCTGGCGGTGTTCCTCGGCACCATCGTGCGCCGCAAGGAAAAGCACATCTACGTCGCGAACTGGTTCTACCTCGCCTTCATCGTGACCGTCGCGATGCTGCACGTGGTCAACAACCTCAGCATCCCGGTCAGCATCTGGGGCAGCAAGTCCGTGCAGGTCTTTTCCGGCGTGCAGGATGCGATGACCCAGTGGTGGTATGGCCACAACGCCGTCGGATTCTTCCTGACCGCAGGCTTTCTTGGCATGATGTATTACTTCGTGCCAAAGCAGGCAGAGCGTCCGATCTACAGCTATAAGCTGTCGATCATCCACTTCTGGGCGCTGATCTTCCTCTATATCTGGGCCGGTCCGCACCACCTGCATTACACGGCGCTGCCCGACTGGGCCGCGACGCTGGGCATGGTCTTCTCCATCGTGCTCTGGATGCCAAGCTGGGGCGGCATGATCAACGGTCTGATGACCCTGCAGGGCGCCTGGGACAAGCTGCGCACCGATCCCATCATGCGGATGTTCGTGCTGAGCCTGGGGTTCTACGGCATGTCGACGTTCGAGGGGCCGATGATGTCGATCCGCGCGGTCAACTCGCTGTCGCATTATACCGACTGGACCATCGGCCACGTCCATTCCGGCGCGCTGGGCTGGAACGGCATGATCACCTTCGCCTGCCTTTATTATCTGACGCCACGCCTCTGGGGCCGCACGGAAATGCATTCCGTCCGCGCGATCAGCTGGCACTTCTGGCTCGCGACGCTGGGCATCGTGCTCTACGCCTCGTCCATGTGGGTGTCGGGCATCATGGAAGGCCTGATGTGGCGCGAGGTCGATGACCAGGGGTTCCTCGTCAATGCCTTCGCAGACACCGTCGCCGCGAAATACCCGATGTATGTCGTGCGGTCCCTGGGTGGCGTGATGTTCCTGTCGGGCGCGCTGATCATGGTCTGGAACATGTGGATGACGATCCGCGCCGGGCGTCCCGTCACCACCGCCACACCGGCCCGCTACGCCGTTGCGGCTGAATAAGGATCACGACCATGTCCATTCTCGACAAACACGCGATTCTTGAAAAAAGCCCGACGCTGCTGCTGGCGGCGTCGCTGCTGGTGGTCAGCATCGGCGGCATCGTGGAAATTGCACCGCTCTTCTGGCTGGAAAACACCATCGAGACGGTCGAGGGCGTGCGCCCCTATTCCCCGCTGGAGCTGACGGGCCGCGATATCTATGTCCGCGAAGGCTGCTATGTCTGCCACAGCCAGATGATCCGGCCCATGCGCGACGAGGTGGAGCGGTACGGCCACTATTCCCTGGCCGCCGAGTCCATGTATGACCACCCGTTCCAGTGGGGGTCCAAACGGACCGGCCCGGACCTTGCCCGCGTCGGGGCGCGCTATTCGAACGCATGGCATGTCGATCACCTGAGCGATCCGCAATCGGTCGTGCCCGAAAGCGTCATGCCGCAATACGCCTTTCTGGCCCGCACCCCGATCAGTGGCGAATACGTCGACGACCTGATGAAGACCCACCGTTTCGTCGGTGTCCCCTACACGGACGAGGACATCGCCCGGGCGCATCAGGACTTCCGCGCGCAGGCCGACCCCGAGGCAGATACCGCCGACCTGCTGGCTCGCTATCCCGGCGCCGCCGTCGCCAACTTCGACGGCCAGCCGGGGGTCACCGAGATGGATGCCCTGATTTCATACCTGCAGGTCCTTGGCACGATGGTCGACTTCTCGACCTTCGTGCCGGACCCCAGCCGCTAGGAGGCGCTGATGCACACCTATACCTTCCTGCGCCAGCTGGCCGACAGCTGGGTGCTGCTGGCGATGTTCGGCTTCTTCGCGGCCGCGGGCATCTGGGCCTATCTGCCCGGCCAACGCCGGGCGCGCGAAGACGCGAGCCTGATCCCGTTCCGCAACGATCCAGCCCCCAAGACCTGCGCCGGCACCTGCGAAACCTGTGCCTGCAGCGCCGACACCGGAAAGGCCCAGCCCCATGACTGACAAGCAGATCGACAAGGAAACCGGGGTCGAGACGACCGGACACAGCTGGGACGGCATTCAGGAGTTGAACAACCCGCTGCCGCGCTGGTGGCTCTGGACGCTTTATGCCTGCATCGTCTGGGCGATCGGCTATACGGTGCTTTATCCCGCATGGCCGATGATCCATGGCGCGACACCCGGCCTGCTGGGCTGGTCCACCCGCGCCAACATTGCCACCGACATCGCGGCGCACGAGGCGGCGAACGCCACGCTGACCGCGGATCTTGTGGCCGCCGATCTTGCGACCCTGACGCCGGGGGATCCGTTGCAGCGCTACGCGGTGGCCCGCGGTGCCGCTGTGTTTCGCGCGAATTGCAGCCAGTGCCACGGGTCCGGTGCGGCGGGGGCCAAGGGCTATCCCAACCTGCTGGATGACGACTGGCTGTGGGGCGGCGACATCACCGCCGTCGCCTATACGGTCGGCCACGGCGTGCGCAACGACAGCGACCCCGACGCCCGCTGGTCCCAGATGCCCGCCTTCGGCGAGATCCTCAGCAAGCCAGAGATCGCCTCTGTCGTGGCCTACGTCGGCAGCCTGTCGGACCCTGCGGTCGATCCTGCCACCGTCACGGCGGGGGCCACGGTCTTTTCCGAAAACTGCGCCGCCTGTCACGGCGACAATGCCAAAGGCAACCGCGACATGGGCGCCCCGAACCTGACCGATGCGATCTGGCTGTATGGTGGCGACCCCGCGACACTGACCGAGACAGTCAGCAAGGCCCGATTCGGTGTCATGCCCGCCTGGGGCCAGCGCCTTTCGGACGCCGATGTCGCCGCGGTTGCGGTATATGTCCACGGGCTTGGCGGCGGAGAGTGACGCCCGGTTGATCCAGATCAACGCAGGGCCCGCATCCGCCGCCTAGACGCGGGGCGAAAGCATAGGTCCATCATGTCTACGACATCCCTTTACGCCGCCCGCGAACCCATTTTTCCCAAGCGGGTTTCCGGCCCGTTCCGACGCCTGAAATGGTGGATCATGGCGCTGACGCTTGGCATCTACTACCTCATGCCCTGGCTGCGCTGGGACTGCGGCCCGCACCTGCCCGATCAGGCGGTGCTGGTCGATCTGGCGCACCGGCGGTTCTATTTCTTCTGGATCGAGATCTGGCCGCACGAGTTCTACTTCGTGGCAGGCCTGCTGATCATGGCGGGGCTGGGGTTGTTCCTGTTCACCTCGGCGCTGGGCCGGGTTTGGTGCGGTTACACCTGCCCGCAGACCGTCTGGACCGACCTGTTCATTCTGGTCGAACGCTGGATCGAAGGCGACCGCAACGCCCGCGTCCGCCTGCACCACGCGACATGGAGCGCGCACAAGGCATGGCTCCGTTCGGTCAAATGGACGGTCTGGCTGGGCATCGCGCTGGCAACCGGGGGCGCCTGGGTCTTCTATTTCACCGATGCGCCGACGCTGATGATGGACCTGCTGAACGGGTCAGCGCATCCCGCGGCCTATATCACCATCGCGATCCTGACGGCGACCACCTTCGTGTTTGGCGGGTTCATGCGCGAACAGGTCTGTATCTACATGTGCCCCTGGCCCCGCATCCAGTCCGCGATGATGGACCCCGACACCCTGACCGTCGCCTACCGCGACTGGCGAGGAGAGCCGCGCGGCAAGGGCCGGCGCGAGACACCCGATCTGGCGCAGGCCCTGCACGCGGGCACCGACCCGGTGGCCGCCAAGGGCGACTGCATCGACTGCATGGCCTGCGTGAACGTCTGCCCGATGGGCATCGACATCCGCGAGGGGCAGCAGATGGAATGCATCACCTGTGCCCTGTGCATCGACGCCTGCGACGACGTGATGGACCGCATCGGCAAGCCGCGCGGATTGATCGACTACATGGCCCTGACGGACGAGCCGCGCGAGCGGGCGGGCAAGCCGCCGCGGCCCGTCTGGCAGCACATCCTGCGGCCGCGGACGATCGTCTACACGCTGCTGTGGGCCGCGATCGGGGCAGGGCTGGTCTATGCCCTGTTCATCCGCTCCGATATCGAGCTGACGGTCAGTCCGGTCCGCAATCCCACCTATGTCGTGCAATCCGATGGGGCGGTGCGCAACATCTACGACGTGCGCCTGCGCAACAAGTCCGGCGACGCGCGGCAGTTCCACCTGAGCCTGAGCGCTGACACCCCTCTGACCATCGCCGTCGAAGGGGCCGACGCCGCACAGAACGTCGACGTCCCCGCCGACACCACGGTCATGAGCCGCGTCTACGTCACCGCCGCCCCGGGCGATCCGGCGGCCACGGCCCATACCACGCCGCTGCGCCTCTGGGTCGAGGATACCGCGACGACGCACCGGGCCAGCCACGCCACCACCTTCAACGGGAGGGTCCAATGACCCGAGAGATCACCGGCTGGCACGTTTTGACCGGCTTCATCATGGCCTTCGGCGTCATCATCGCCGTGAACCTGACGCTGGCCTATCAGGCGGTGCATACCTTTCCGGGGCTGGAGGTCGACAACTCCTACGTCGCCAGCCAGACCTTCGACGCGGACCGTGACGCGCAGGTGGCGCTGGGGTGGGACGTCTCGGCCACGATCCACGGCGACCGGCTGGCGCTGCGCATCCTCGAACAGGGCAGGCCCATCGCGCCGGTGATCGAATCCGCGATTTTTGGCCGTGCGACCAGCGTGCAGCGCGACCAGACGCCGGATTTCAAATTCGACGGCGCGGCGCTTGTCGCCACGGTCGCCGATGGCGGCGGCGGCAACTGGAACCTGCGCATCAAGGCGCGCAGCGCGGACGGCACCCTGTTCCAGCAAAGGATCGTCGTGAAGGTCCTGCCATGATGTCCGGCTGCCCCGCCTGCGCCGCGGCCCCGATGGCGCTGGACACGGCGCAGGGTCCGGCGCTGCAATTCTCTGTCCCCGGCGTCCATTGCGCCGCCTGTATCGGCCAGATCGAGCGCGGTCTGGCGCATCTGAACGGCATCGCCTCGGTCCGGGTGAACCTGTCGATGAAGCGGCTGTCGGTGACCGGTCGCGTCGCACCCGCTGCCGTGCTGGGTGCCGTGACCGGGCTGGGGTTCGAGGTCTATCCGCTGGATGCCGCATCTCTTGATGCCGGTCGCGACGACGTAGGCCGGACGCTGCTGGTGCGGCTGGCGGTCGCTGGATTTGCCATGATGAACGTCATGCTGCTGTCCGTCGCCGTCTGGGCCGGGGCGGCGGGTGCGACGCGGGACATGTTCCACATGATCTCTGCCGCCATTGCCCTGCCGGCGGTGGCCTACGCGGGGCAGCCGTTCTTCGTCTCGGCCCTCTCGGCGCTGCGGGCGGGGCGTCTGAACATGGACGTGCCGATCTCGCTCGCGATCCTGCTGGCATCGGCCATGTCTCTGTTCGAGACGTTTCAGGGCGGCACCCACGCCTATTTCGACGCGGCCCTGTCGCTGACGTTCTTCCTGCTGATCGGGCGCTACATGGATCACCGCACCCGCAGCGCCGCCCGGTCCGCTGCGCGCGAGCTGACTGCGCTTGAGGTGCAGACCGCCGAGCGGCTGATCGGCGATGTCACCGAAACGGTCGCCGTCACGGCACTGGCCGCCGGCGATCTGATCCTTGTTCCGTCAGGCGCGCGGGTGGCGGTGGACGGTCTGCTCGAATCGGACGGCGCGCTGCTGGACCGGTCCTTTCTGACCGGCGAAAGTGCTGCCGTCACCCTGCGCCACGGCGCGACCCTGCACGCGGGAGAGGTCAACCTCGCCGCGCCGCTGCGGGTGCGCGCCCTGTCGGTGGGTGCCGACACATCGCTGCGCCGGATGGCCGCCATGGTGGAAACCGCCGAGAATGCACGCAACGGCTATACCGCGCTGGCCGATAGGGCGGCGCGGATCTATGCGCCTGCGGTGCACGGCCTCGCGCTGCTGGCTTTCGCGGGCTGGATGATCGCCACGGGCGATCTGCGCCTGTCGCTGAACATCGCGATTTCGGTCCTGATCATTACCTGCCCCTGCGCGCTGGGCCTTGCGGTGCCCGCCGTGTCCACCGCCGCCATCAGCCGCCTGTTCGCCGCAGGCTTTCTGGTGCGCCACGCCACGGCACTTGAACGGCTGGCCGAGGTGACCTGTATCGTCTTCGACAAGACCGGCACCCTGACCCGCCCCGCCGTCGCCCTGCCAGCGGGGATGACCGCAGCAGAGAAAACCATCGCCAAGGCGCTGGCTCAGGCGTCGCACCACCCGGTGTCGCGGGCGCTGCTGACGGTGCTTGCCGATACGCCGGCGGCGCAGGTCACGGACATCCGCGAACTGCCGGGCGAGGGCATGATCGGGCGCCTTGACGGTGCTGTCGTGCGTCTGGGCCGGGATCCCTTCACCGGGCAGTTCGCCCTGACGGTGGGTGACGCCGCACCGGTGGGCTTGGCGTTGTCAGAGGCGCTGCGGCCCGGTGTGGTCGACGCGCTGGCGCACCTTGATCTGCCGTCAGAGATCGTGACCGGCGACGCGGACGCGCCCGCATCGGCGCTGGCCGCGCGCCTGTCGCTGCCCGTCACCTTCCGTGCGACGCCCGCCGACAAGCTGAGACGGGTGCATGCGCTGACCGCTGCAGGCGCACGCGTGCTGATGGTGGGCGACGGCCTGAACGACACGGCAGCACTGGCCGCAGCCCATGCCTCTATCGCGCCCTCCACGGCGCTTGAGGCGTCGCGCAATGCCGCCGACATCGTGGTACTGAGCGAAAGCCTTGCGGATCTGCCGCTGGTCTTGCAGGTCGCGCGGGCGACGCGGCGGCTGTCGCAGCAGAACTTCGCCATTGCGGCGCTGTACAACGCGGTGGCGATCCCCGTTGCACTGTCAGGCTTTGCGACGCCGCTGGCGGCAGCACTGGCGATGTCGGCCTCGTCGCTGACCGTTCTGCTGAACGCGCAGCGCATGCGGTGGGTGCGATGAACATCCTGCTGATCCTGATCCCCGTCTCGCTGGTGCTGGGGGGGCTGGGCCTTGCGGGGTTCATCTGGACGGTCCGGTCCAGTCAGTACGACGACGACAGCGGCAACGCCCTGCGCATCTTTCTGGACGATGATCCAGAGCCGGACGCCGACGAGCGGACCTGACTCTACTGCGGCAGGGTGGCCGTCGGGGTCATCAGCGCGCCACGGGTCTGGATCACCTGTGCCGCGAGCTTTGCCGCAAAGGCCATCGCGTCCGCCACGCCCGCACCATTCTGGCGCGCGGCAAGGTAGCCCGCGTTGAAGCTGTCGCCCGCTGCTGTGGTGTCGATGACCTGCGCAACCTGCACCGGCTGGACCTCCGTTCGGGCACCGTCGCACAGGGCCAGCATCGTACCCGCGCCATTCTTGACGATGACCTCTGACGCGCCGGCCTGCGCATAGCGCGCGGCCGTGGCTGCGGGATCCGTGTCGCCGAACCACGCCGCCTCGTCCTCGTGCGACGGCAGCACGGTATCGCTGACCGCCGCCGCCTGCATCACCGCCTGCGTCATCGTCGCCGTGTCGTCCCACAGCCGCGGCCGCAGGTTGGGATCGAACACGACCCGGCCACCCTGCGACCGGAAGGCGGCCAGCCGGTCCAGCAGGCGCGCGCGGTCAGGCTTTGGCAGAATCGCTAGCGTGATCCCCGAAAAATAGGCGGTCGCCATGCCTGCCAATGCCAAATCCAGCACGGCCGCATCGGCGGCCAACGTGCGGGCCGCACTTTGCCCGCGCCAATAGCTGAAGCTGCGCTCGCCCTCGGTCAGCTGGATCAGGTACAGGCCGACGGTCCGGTCCGTCCTGCGCTGCACGTGGCCCGTCTCGATCCCGGCCTGCCCCAGAAAAGCGACCATCCGGTCCGACACGGCATCCGTGCCGACCGCCGTGAAATAGGACACTGCCAGCCCCTGCGGCAGAAGCCGGCGCAGATACCACGCCGTGTTCAGTGTATCGCCGGCGTAGCCCATGCGATAGTCGCCCGCGCCGGGAAGGGGGGCCATCTCGACCATGCATTCGCCGATGCTGAGGAAACCCCCGGTCATGATGCGTCGTCCGTGAACCAGCTGTGATTCTCGGCCTTGATCTGGTCGATCAATCCCCTGATCCGGCTGAGGTGTTCGCGCAGCAGCGCGATGGCGGCGTCGCTGTCGCGGCGGGTGATCGCGTCAAGGATGCGGATGTGTTCCTGCAACGCCATCTTCTGCGACGCGGTGCTGAGGGACAGCATCCGCACCCGGTCCATGTGGGCCTTGCTTTCGTGGATCAGATCCCAGGCGAAACCCACGCCGGAGCGTTCGCAGATCTCGCGGTGGAACCTGTCGTCGAGGGTGTGGAAATCGCTGCGCGCATCGCGACTGATCGCCTCGGCCTGTCGGTCGATCAGGTGCTGCAGCGCTTCCAGATCCGGTGCGGTCAGCGTCTCGCAGGCCATTTTGAAGGTTTCGGCCTCCAGCGCCGTGCGGATGAACTTGGCCCGCAGGATCGCGGCCTCCGAGATCAGGCTGACGGTCGTGGCGCGCTGCGGGCGGATGTTCAGAAAGCCCAGCTTTGACAGACGGTAGAAGGCATCGCGGACCGGCTGGCGAGAGACGCCCATCTGCTGGGCGACCTCGACCTCCGACATCTTGCTGCCGGGCGGCAGGTCGAGTGACAGGATGTGCCGTTGCAGCAGGTCGAACACCTGATCCGTAACCGACGGGCGGGGCGCGTCCTCTAGGGCCGGCAGCGACAGGGACGTCCCCGGCATCTGTTGTACGAACGTCATCCTCACCCTCCCGGCTGCGATCAGCGCTTCTTACCTTAGACTACCGCAGACACAAATAAAAAACTAGCATATTAGTTTTCTAGTTGTTAGCTTGACGCCGTGGCGAACAGAATCGCCACGGGGGGACGACGCCGATGCCGATACTGGACGATGACCGACTGCTGGGTAACGATGCCGGCCTGCGTGCCGTGGCGCGGGACCTGTACGAAGGCATCCGCGATCTGCCGATCATCAGTCCGCACGGCCACACAGACCCGCGCTGGTTTGCGGAAAACAACGCTTTCCCCGATCCCGCCCAGCTGTTTGTGACGCCTGATCACTACGTCTTTCGCATGCTGCACAGCCAGGGCATCCCGCTGGAGGACCTTGGCGTGCCCCGCGCCGACGGCGGATCGATCGAGGCGGATCCTCGCAAGATCTGGCGCCTTTTCGCGCAGAATTTTCATCTGTTCCGGGGCACGCCGTCCCGCATGTGGCTGGATCATGCGTTTCAGGACGTCTTCGGCGTCAAGGAAAGGCTGTCCGCCGCCAACGCTGACGCGGTCTATGACCAGATCGACGCGCAACTGAAGACCGACGCCTTCCGGCCCAGGTCCCTGTTCGAGCGGTTCAATATCGAGGCGATCTCGACCACCGAATCCGCCATCGACGACCTGAAATGGCACCGGATGATCCGCGACAGCGGCTGGACCGGCAAGGTCGTGACCGCCTATCGCCCTGACGCCGTGGTCGACCCGGAATTCGCGGGCTTCGCCGACAACGTGGCCAAGATGGGAAAGATGGCGGGCGAGGATACCGCGACCTGGACCGGATACTTGGCCGCGCACCGCAACCGGCGCGATTACTTCAAGTCTTTCGGCGCGACCTCCAGCGATCACGGCCATCCCACGGCGCGGACCGAAGACCTGCCGCAGGACGTGGCGGCGCGCCTGTTCGACAAGGCGCTGCAGGGCACCTGCACCGCGGACGAGGCCGATGCCTTTCGCGGTCACATGCTGACGGAAATGGCGCGGATGTCGCTGGATGACGGTCTGGTCCTGCAGATCCATCCGGGATCGTTCCGCAATCACTCGGACACCGTCGCGGCCCGCTTTGGCCGCGACAAGGGCTACGATATCCCGACCCGCACCGATTACGTCCACGCATTGAAACCGCTGCTGGACGCCGTGGGTCACCGTGCCGACCTGTCGGTCATCCTGTTCACGCTGGACGAAAGCACCTATGCCCGCGAGCTTGCTCCGCTGGCTGGCGTCTATCCCTGCCTGCGCCTTGGTCCGCCTTGGTGGTTCCACGACAGCCCCGAGGGGATGCTGCGGTTCCGCCAGATGGCGACAGAAACGGCGGGCTTTTACAACACGGTCGGGTTCAACGACGACACCCGTGCCTTCTGCTCGATCCCGGCGCGGCACGACGTCGCCCGCCGCGTCGACTGCGCCTTCCTCGCCACGCTCATCGCCTCCGGGCGACTGGACGCGGACGAGGCGCCCGAGGTTGCAAAAGACCTCGCCTACCGGTTGGCAAAACAGGCCTACCGGCTTTGACCACGACCATTTCCAGGGAGGAAATTAAATGACACTGAAGACATCTCTGATCGCGGCCCTGCTGGGCAGCGCCGCCATGGCCACCGCCGCCACCGCCTGCGAGACGACGCTGCGGTCGTCGGACACCCACCCCGAAGGCTACCCGACCGTGGTCGCCGTGCAGGAAATGGGCAAACTGCTGGAGGAACGCACCGACGGCCGCCTGTGCATCGAGGTCTTCGCCTCGGCGCAGCTGGGCGAGGAAAAGGACACCATCGAGCAGACGCAGTTCGGCGTCATCGACATGAACCGCGTCTCGCTCGGGCCGTTCAACAATATCATCGAAGAAACGCAAGTGCCGTCGCTGCCCTATATCTTCCGGTCGGTCGATCACATGCACAAGGTCATGGACGGCCCCGTGGGTGAGCAGATTCTGGACGCTTTTTCCGACCATGATCTGGTCGGTCTGGCTTTCTTCGACGGCGGCTCGCGCAGCTTTTACAACTCTGAAAAGCCGATCAATTCCGTGGCCGACCTGGCCGGCATGAAGTTCCGCGTCATGCAGTCGGACATGTTCGTCGACATGGTCGGCGCACTGGGCGCGAACGCGACCCCGATGCCTTACGGCGAGGTCTATTCCAGCATCCAGACCGGCGTCATCGACGGGGCCGAGAACAACTGGCCGTCCTACGATTCCTCGGGTCACTTCGAGGTCGCCAAGTACTACACGATGGACGAACACCTGATCGTGCCGGAAGTGCTGGTGATGTCCAAGACCAGCTTCGAAAAGCTGAGCGCGGAAGATCAGGCGGTCGTGCGTCAGGCTGCCAAGGACGTCGTGCCCGTCATGCGTGATCTCTGGGCCGCCAGCGAGAAGGAATCCGAGGAGAAGGTGCGCGCCGCCGGTGCCGAGATCGTCACGGATATCGACAAGCAGCCGTTCATCGACGCGATGAAGCCGGTCTACGACAAGTACGTCACGTCCGACAAACTCAAGCAGATGGTCGCGGACATTCAGGCGACTGAATAAGCGCCACGCCCCCGCCCGGGATCATCCGGGCGGGGGTCTTCACGGTGTCGGGGGACATATCTTGGAACGTTTCATGTTGCGGGTGGCCGACCTGACGGGTGGACTCGCGCGTCTGGCCCTGTGGGTCGCCGGTGTCGGGCTGGTGCTGATGACCGCCTTCATCGCGGCTCAGGTCTTTTGGCGCTATGTGCTGAACGACAGCATCATCTGGACAGAGCCTGCGTCCGTGATGATCATGGGCTGGTTCATCTTTCTGGGCGCCGCCGTCGGCATCCGCGAGGGCTACCATTTGTCCTTCGACGTGCTGCTTTATCTGATCCCGCACAAGGGCAAGATGGTGCTCTATTCCATTTCCGACGTTGCGGTCGCGGCGTTCGGGGCGGGTATGGCCTGGTTCGGCTGGTCGCTCGCCGCCAAGGCCGCCAACAACGTCATGCCATCGCTCGGCATCTCGGACGCCTGGAGCTTCATTCCCGTCATCCTTGGCGGCATCCTCGTCGTTCTGTTCTCGGTCGAGCGGATCGCCCGCCGCGCCGCAGGTCTGCCCACCGCCCGTTTCGGCGAAGACACGGAAGAAGCCGCTTAAATGGAACTTTACGTCCTCTTTGGCACCTTCGTGGTGCTGCTGCTGATCGGCACGCCGGTCGCCTTCTGTCTTGGCGTCTCAAGTTTTGCGACCGTCGCCTATCTGGGCCTGCCGCCCGTCGTGGTGTTCCAGCGCCTGAACTCGGGCGTGTCCGTCTTTGCCCTGATGGCGATCCCGTTCTTCATCTTTGCCGGCGATCTGATGGTGCGCGGCGATATCGCCCGCAGGCTGGTGGCCCTCGCCGGAGCCTTCGTCGGCCATTTCCGTGGCGGGCTGGGGCAGGTCAACGTGCTGTCGTCGGTGATGTTCGGCGGTGTTTCCGGCTCTGCCGCCGCCGATGCGAGTGCGGTCGGCGGCCTGATGGTGCCGCAGATGAAGGAACGTGGATACGACGTCGACTACGCCGTCAATATCACCGTCGTAAGCTCGATCATCGCGCTGCTGCTGCCGCCGTCGCACAACATGATCATCTATTCGATCTCGGCGGGCGGTCGCATTTCCATCGCCGACCTCTTTACGGCCGGAATCCTGCCGGGCCTGTTGCTGGCCCTGTCGCTGATGATTGCCGCCTGGTGGGTCGCGGTGAAAAAGGGCTATCCGGTCCAGCCGTTTCAAGGATTTGCGATGATGGGCACGCTTTTCGTGTCCGCCGCCCCCGGCCTGATCCTTGTCGCCATCATCTTTGGCGGCGTCCGGTCCGGCGTCTTCACCGCGTCTGAATCGTCAAACATCGCCGTGGTCTATGCGCTGCTGGTGACGTTTTTCGTCTACCGCACCCTGTCCTTCCACGACTTTGTCGAGGCGACGATGGCTGCGGTCCGCACCACCGCCATGGTGCTGCTGGTCATTGGCTGCGCGGCCTCGTTTGGCTGGCTGCTGGCCTATACCAAGGTGCCGGTCATGATGATCGAGGCGATGCAGGGTGTCAGCGACAACCCCATCGTGATCCTGCTGCTGCTGAACCTGATCCTGCTGATCCTCGGCACCTTCATGGACATGTCGCCGCTGATCGTCATCACGACGCCGATCTTTCTGCCCGTCGCACAGGCGTTTGGCGTTGATCCGGTCCACTTTGGCGTGATCCTGATCCTGAACCTTGGCATCGGGTTGTGCACGCCACCGGTCGGCGCGGTGCTTTTCGTCGGTTGCGCCGTGGGACGGATCCCCGTCTGGACCGCCGTGCGTTCGATCTGGCCGTTCTATGGTGCGGCCTTCGCGACCCTGATGCTGGTCACCTATATCCCCGGCCTGTCGCTCTGGCTGCCGTCGCTGTTTCACTAAGGAGGTTTCGATGCCCCACCCGGTCGTTCCCGCCGATCCCGGCGTCACCCGTCAGGTGCTGGCTGAAACCCCAGACATGATGACCGTCGCCTTCCGGTTCGAGGAAGGTGCCGAGGGCCGTCTGCACGACCATCGTCACGTGCAGGCCACCTATGTCGAGGCGGGGCGCTTCACCTTCCACATGGCGGGCAAGGATTATGACCTTGGCCCCGGCGACAGCCTGATCATCCCCAGCCACGTTACCCACGGCTGCATCTGCCGCGCGGCCGGCACCCTGATCGACACCTTCACGCCCCGGCGTGACGATTTCCTCTGACCCGAAAGAAGACCCAATGCTGACCACACAGACCCGCTATGCCATCGACCCCGCGACCGCCAGGACGCTGGATACCGATCAGCTGCGCGACCATTTCCACGTGGACGGGTTGTTCGCCGACGGCCAGATCAAGCTGATCTACAGCCACTATGACCGCCTTATTCTGGGCTCCGCCGTACCGGGCAGCGGCACCCTGACGCTGGACCGGGTGGAGGAGACTGGCACCGCCACCTTCCTCGAACGCCGCGAGATGGCCGTGCTGAACGTGGGCGACACCGGCACCGTGACCGTCGGTGGCGCGTCGCATACGCTAGAGAAGGGCGAGGTCGTCTATATCGGCATGGGCGCCGGACCCGTTAACTTCGCGGGCGCGGGACGCTTCTACATCCTGTCGGCCCCCGCACACCGCACCTGTCCGACCCGCCTGATCAAGCTGTCGGATGCGCGCCGGGTCGAGATGGGGTCGCCGGAGACCGCAAACGAACGCGTGATCCTGCAATTCCTGCACCCCGAAGTCGCCGAGTCCTGCCAGCTGCTGATGGGCTACACGCAGTTCGCCGAAGGCTCTGTCTGGAACACCATGCCCGCCCACACCCACGACCGCCGGATGGAGGCATATCTCTATTTCGACATGCCCAGCCAGACCCGCGTGTTCCACATCATGGGCGAGCCGACCCAGACCCGCCACATCGTCATGGCGAACGAAGAGGCCGTGATCAGCCCGCCGTGGTCCGTCCATGCAGGGGCCGGCACCGGGTCCTATACCTTCTGCTGGACGATGGCGGGCGACAACGTCGATTTCACCGACATGGATATGATCCCGATGGAGGCGCTGCGGTGAGCATGTTCTCTCTGACAGGACACCGTGCGCTGGTGACCGGGGCCAATACCGGCATCGGTCAGGCCATTGCGGTCGGTCTGGCCCAGGCGGGAGCGCAGGTCATCTGTGCCGGCCGCCGCACCTGTGATGAAACGGTCGCGATGATCGAGGCCGAGGGCGGCACCGCGTCGCAGGTCGCGGTCGATTTTGCCGATCCGATGGCGGGGCAGGGATTGTTCACCGGCGAACCCATCGACATTCTGATCAACAACGCGGGCATCATCCGCCGCAGCGATGCCGTGGACTTTACCGAATCCGACTGGGACGACGTCATGGACGTGAACCTCAAGGCGCTGTTCTTTACCACGCAGGCCTTTGCGAAGGCCGTGTTCGCGCGCGGCGCACAGGGCCGCGTCGTCAACATCGCCTCGCTTCTGTCGTTTCAGGGCGGCATTCGCGTCCCCAGCTACACCGCGTCGAAACACGGCGTCGCTGGCCTGACCAAGCTGCTGGCCAACGAATGGGCCGCCAAGGGCATCAACGTGAACGCCATAGCCCCCGGCTATATCGAGACGAACAACACCGAGGCCCTGCGCGCCGACGCGTCCCGCAACGCGGCCATCCTCGACCGGATTCCCGCCGGTCGTTGGGGGCAGGCGTCCGATATCGCCGGGGCCGCGGTCTACCTCTGCACCCCTGCAAGCGCCTATATCCACGGCGCGATCCTCAACGTTGATGGAGGCTGGCTTGCCCGCTGATCGCCTGACCCGCCCTGATTCACCGCGTCCCGCCACAGGCATCGTCCACTTGGGCCTCGGCGCCTTCTTTCGCGCCTTCGGTTGCGTCTATTTCGTCGACGCGATGCAGGCGTCCGGTGGCGACTGGGGCATCGTCGGCGTCAGCCTGCGCAGCCCCGACACCCGCGACGCCCTGCAACCGCAGGACTGGGCCTATACCTCTGTCACCCTGACGCCGGACGGGCCGCAGACGCGGATCATCGACGTGCTGAACGACGTGCTGGTGGCGCCAGAGGATCCAGAGGCGGTTCTGGCCGCGATGGCCGATCCGGGGGTCAGGATCGTGTCCCTGACGGTGACCGAGAAGGGCTATTGCCATAACCCGGCCACCGGTGCGCTGAACCCCGATCATCCGGATATCGTGAAGGATCTGAACAATGATGTGCCGTGCTCCGCGCCGGGCTACCTCGTGCGGGCGCTGCAACGCCGTCGGGCGGCGGGCGAGCCGCCTTTCACGGTGCTGACCTGCGACAACCTGCCCGATAACGGGGCGCTTGTGCGCGGTGTGGTGCTTGACCTTGCCCGCCGGATCGACCCGGCGCTTGCCGACTGGATCGCGGACCACGGCAAATTCCCCGCCACGATGGTCGATCGCATCACCCCCGCCACGACGGAGGCCGACATCGAGACCGTGGAGACGCTGATTGGCCGCCGCGACGCGGCCCCCGTGATGCACGAACCCTTTCGCCAGTGGGCGGTGCAGGATGATTTCGTGAACGGCGACCGCCCCGATCTTGCCGCCGCCGGCGCGCAGATGGTCGACAACGTCACCGCCTTCGAGGACATGAAGCTGCGGATGCTGAACGGCACCCATTCGGCGCTGGCCTACCTTGGTTACCTTGCGGGGCACGCCACGATTTCGGACACCGTCGCGGACCCGGTCTTTGCCACCTACGTCCGCCAGTGCTGGGCCGAGATCATGCCCGCCGTGACAGCACCCGAGGGCGTCAGCCTGCCCGACTACGCCGATGCCCTGTTCGATCGTTACGCCAACCCCGCGATCCGCCACCGGACCTGGCAGATCGCGATGGATGGCAGCCAGAAGCTGCCGCAGCGCCTGCTCGGCACCCTGCGCGAGAACATCGCGGCGGGGCGCGAGAGCCCGGCGCTCTGCCTCGCCGTGGCGGGCTGGATGCGCTATGTCAGCGGCACCGACGAAAACGGAGAGATCATCGACGTGCGCGATCCGCTGGCCGACCTGCTGCGGGAAACGGCGACCGATGCCGCCCCCGGCACCGTGACGGCGCTGCTGTCGCTGGAACAGATCTTCCCCGCCGATATCGCCGCCCATCTGGCCGCCCCCGTGATGCAGGCCGCAAGCCTGCTCTGGTCCAAGGGCGCCCGCGCCGCTGCCGCAGAGGTGACGTCATGATCGAAAGCTGGCGCTGGTATGGCGACCTTGACGCGATCACGCTTGACGAAGTCGCGCAGACCGGCGCGCGCGGCATCGTCACGGCGCTACACGAAATCCCCTATGGTGAAGTCTGGCCGACCGAGGCCGTCGCCGCCCGCAAGGCCCGCGTCACGGACGCGGGGTTCGACTGGGTCGTGGTGGAAAGTCTGCCGATCCACGAAAACATCAAGCGGGGCGAAGGTGACCTGACGACGCTCTTCGCCAATTACCGACAGTCGATGGCCAATCTGGCAGCGAACGGCATCACCACGATCTGCTACAACTTCATGCCGCTCTTGGACTGGACCCGCACGGACCTGACCGCCCCCGCCTGCGGCGGCGGCACCTGCCTGCGGTTCGAGGCGACGCGGATGGCTGCCTTCGAGGTCCATATGCTGAGCCGCAGAGAGGCCGAGGCGGATTACAGCCCCGAGGTGCTGAACAAGGCCGCCGCCTGGTATCAACAGGCCAGCGAGGCCGACCGCGATGCGCTGCTGGCCTCGATCATGGCGGGTTTGCCGGGCGCCTTCGACCGCTACGATATCCCGGGCCTGCGCCGCGCACTGGACAGCTACGCCGGCATCGACCGTGCCACCCTGCGGGCGCATTACAAGCGTTTCCTGGAGGAGGTCATTCCCACAGCCACGGACCTTGGCATGCGGTTCTGCGTCCATCCCGACGATCCGCCCCGCGACATTCTGGGCCTGCCGCGTATCGTCTCGAACGCGGACGACATCGCGTGGATCATGGACGCGGTGGACGGCCCCGCCAATGGACTGACCCTGTGTGCAGGATCGCTGGGCGCAAACCCGGTCAACGACGTGCCCGCGATCGCCGCGCGCTTTGCCGACCGCATCCACTTTGCCCATCTGCGCAACGTCGCAAAAGACCCCGACGGATCGTTCGAGGAGGCGGCGCATCTGGACGGCGATACCGATATGGTCGCCCTCTGCCGCGTGTTGCTGGACGAGGAAGCGCGCCGCCGGTCCGAGGGGCGCGCCGATCACAGGATTCCCTTCCGCCCGGATCACGGCCACCATATTCTGTCGGACCTCGACCGGACGCTGATCCCCGGATACCCCCTCATCGGCCGTCTGCGGGGGCTGGCCGAACTTCGCGGCGTATTCCGCGCGCTGTCCCACGAAAGCCATCATGTCTGACCCCCTGATCCTGCATCCCGCCGACAGTGTCGCCGTACTGACCGAACGTGCACCCGCGGGGTCTGATCCCCTGCGCCTTGGCGCGCCGCTGGGCAAACCCGTAGCCCCCGGCCACAAGATCGCCCGGCGCGCGCTGACGGCGGGGCAGCCGGTGTTGAAGTTCGGCCAGATCATCGGCACCGCCACGACCGACATCGCGGCGGGCGATCACGTCCATACGCATAACTGCGCCTTCTCGGCCCACGATCAGAACTATGCCGTCGGCGTGGATCTGGACGCCGCACGCGCCGCGATCCCGCAGCGCGACGCGCTGACATTTCAAGGCTACCTGCGCGCCGATGGGCGTGTCGGCACCCGCAACTACATCGCGCTGGTCGCGACCGTGAACTGTTCCGCCACCGTGATCCGCAAGGCGGCGAGCGAGATCGAGGCCTCTGGCCTACTGGCCGATCACCCGACAATCGACGGGATTGTCGCACTGGCGCATGGCACAGGCTGCGGCATGGATCAGGACGGGCCGGGATTCGCGATCCTCGACCGTGTGCTCTGGGGACATGCGACGCATCCGAACGTGGGTGCCACGGTCTTTGTCGGGCTGGGGTGTGAGGCGATGCAGATCGCGCGCATGCAGTCGCATTTCGGCGATGCGGGCACCGACAGGTTTCATGCGCTGACCATTCAGGGCACCGGCGGCACCCGCGCCACCATCGACGCGATCAAGGCGCATGTAACCGCGATCCTGCCACAGGTCGCCGCCGCGCGCCGCACACCGCAACCGATGAGTGCGCTGCGCGTCGCATTGCAATGCGGCGGATCGGATGGCTTTTCCTCGATCACCGCGAACCCGGCACTTGGCGTCGCGTCTGACCTGTTGGTGGCGCAGGGGGCAACCGCCATTCTGGCTGAAACGCCAGAGATCTATGGTGCCGAACAACTGCTGCTGCGCCGCGCCGCCAGCGCCGCCGTGGGCGACAAGCTGATCGCGCAGATCCGCTGGTGGGAACACTATACCGCCATGAACGGTGGTTCGATGGACAATAACCCCAGCCCCGGCAACAAGCAGGGCGGGATCACGACGATCCTTGAAAAATCGCTGGGTGCGGCGGCCAAGGGCGGTGCGACCCCGCTGACCGCCGTCTACGACTACGCCGAACAGGTGACCGAGCCCGGTTTCGTCTTCATGGACACGCCCGGCTACGATCCGGTGTCGGCGACAGGTCAGATTGCGGGCGGGGCACAGATCGTCGTCTTCACCACGGGGCGCGGGTCGGCCTTCGGATCAAAACCTGCGCCGACGATCAAGCTGGCCACATCCGATGCCCTCTATGCCCAGATGCCGGACGACATGGACATGACGACGGGCGACATCGTGACCAAGGGCGTCAGCATCGCCGCCAAGGGGCAGGAAATCTTTGACATGATCCGCGCGGCAGCCTCCGGTCAGGTGACGAAGTCCGAGGCGCTGGGATTGGGCGACAACGAATTCGTGCCTTGGCAGGTCGGCTGCACGATGTAGCACCTGCGATCCCGCAGGATCGCCGCGCCAATCAACGCCGATCGGTCGCAGGGTCACAGAGCGGTGGCGGGTTGCGTGTCGTTTGCGAAACTCTATTCTGCACAGCGAAGCAGGAGTGGCCATGGATCTGACACTGACCCAAATGACGTCGCTTGTCGGCAAGGAGGTTGGCTTGTCCGCGTGGCACCGGATCGACCAGCCGCTGATCGACGCCTTTGCCAAGGTCAGCGGCGACACCCAGTTCATCCACACCGATCCCGGCCGGGCCGCCGCCACGCCCTTTGGCGGGACCATCGCGCACGGCTTTCTGACCGTCTCGCTCCTCAGCACCATGGCCGCCGAGGCGCAGCCGCAGCTGGCGGGTCTGCGGATGAGCGTCAATTACGGCTTCGACCGGTTGCGGTTCATCTCTCCGGTCCCCGTCGACAGCGACATCCGCGCGCGGTTTGCTTTGGCCGCACTTGACGAACGGCAGCCGGGTGAAGTGACGGTCGCGTGGGACGTCACGGTGGAAATCCGGGGGCAGGACAAGCCCGCGCTGATTGCGCGCTGGCTTAATCGTCGCTATCTGGACGCCGCCTGATGGCATGTTGCCCGGCGACAACCCCGCGCGCGAAGGAACGACGATGACCGTCATCGATGACGACTCCGACCGCAATTTCGTGACGGCGCTGTCGCGCGGCCTCGATGTGCTGCGCTGCTTTCGTCCGCATGAACAAAGCCTGTCGAACACCGACATCGCGCAGCGGACCGGTCTGCCGAAACCGACGGTGACGCGGCTGACCTACACGCTGTGCCAGCTTGGCTACCTCGTGCATTCCGACAGCACCGGGTTCTACCGTCTGGGCGCGGGCGTGCTGCAACTGGGCTATGGCGTGCTGGCGGGCGTCGACATGGCGGACCGCGCGCGGGCCGTGATGCGGGAACTGGCGCAGGGCGGACCGAACCAGAACGTCAACGTGGCCTTCGGCGAACGGCATCGGCTGACGATGGTCTATACGGCAGTGCAGCGCACGACCCAGAACATCGCCCTGTCGATGACGGTGGGCGCGCGGCTGCCGCTGTTCCGGTCTGCCATCGGGCGCGCCGCCCTTGCCGCCATGACCGAGGCCGAGCATGACCGTCTGTTGCAAGACGCAGCGACCGAGGGGCGCGAGGATATGGTCGCGATCCGCGCGGGTCTGAAGGCCGCCTGCGCCGAATACAAGGCACAGGGGTTCGTGACGTCTTTCGGGGCTTGGCGCGAGCAGATCAACGGGATCGCGGTGCCGATCTGGTCCCTGAACGGCGACCGCTTGTATGCGATGAACATCGGTGCGCCGACCTTTCTGGCCAGCGAGGCGGAATTGCGTGACGTCTACGGTCCCAAGCTGGTCGCCGCCGCCCGCGGCCTGTCGGATTTTCCAAAGGAGGTTTGACTGATGTCGGACACCAAACGCCCGGATCTGATCGAGGATCCCTATCCCATGCAGCGCCTGATCGGCTTTCACATGGTCGACTGGTCCGAAGGCTACGCCCGGTTCGAGCTGCCCCTGCGGGCCGAGCTGATGAATCGTTACGGCATCCCGCACGGCGGGCTTTACGCCGTGCTGCTGGATACGGTGCTGGGCTATGCCGGGTCATTCACCGGCGATGCGGTGCGCAAACAGATGGTCATGACCCTGTCGCTGACCACGAACTTTCTGTCGCGCCCGTCCGGCAAGGTGCTGTTCGGTGAAGGCCGCCGCACCGGTGGCGGCAAATCCACCTATTTCGCCGAAGGCACAGTCACGGACGAGACCGGCGTGCTGGTCGCGACCGGGTCCGGCACATTCCGCTATCGCAAGGGTCAGACCGCCTGAAGGTCGGCCATCACACGCTTGAGGTGGTGGTCCGTGTCGCCCAGCTGCGCGTCGATCATCACCAGCCGCTTGGCGTAATGTGACACCGGCGCCTCCCACGTCATGGCGATGCCGCCGTGCATCTGGATCGCCTCTTCGGCCACGTGTTGGGCCACCCGCCCGCACAGGTGCTTGCACATGGACACGGTGCGCGATTGTTGGTCCGTTCCCATCCGGCTGGCGGCGAGGATCACGATGGACCGGGCCTGCGCAATTTCAGTCACCAGCTCCACCGTGCGGTGCTGCAATGCCTGATTGCTGCCGATGGGCCGCCCGAACTGGCGCCGTTGCTTGAGGTAATCGACAAGCATCGCGAGCGTCGCCTCCATCGCCCCCAGCGCCTCTGCCGACAGGGCCAGCGCGCCGGCGTCCAGCGCGTCCTGCACCGCCGCTGCCGCATCGGCGATCAGCAACCGGGCGGGGGTGGCGTCCAGAACGACTTCGGCTGCACCGCCGCCGTCGATCATGGCGTAAGGGATGATCTGCGCCTCCGTGGCGGCAACCTCGTAAAGCGAAAGCCTGTCGCCGTCGCGGGCCACGACGAGGATCGCCGCCGCCACCTGACCGCCGTAGACGACGCTCTTGTGCCCGGTCAGGGTGCCATTGCGTGCGGTCGTCTCGATCTCGGCCAGATCCCAGCTGACCAGCTCGCAGATGGCGAAGGCATAGGTCACGGCGCCTGACAGCAGCGGTTCCAGATCGGCGCCCGCGTGGGTCAGCAGCCGCGCGGCCATCAGCGCAGGCAAAACCGGTTCGGGGCACAGGGCGGCACCCAGCGCTTCGAACACCGTCGCGATGTCGAACCCGCCGCCGCCAAATCCGCCCTGTGCCGGACCTGCAAGGGCGTAGAGCGCGCCCAGTTCCACCAGTTTCGTCCAGAGGGCCGGGCTGTGAAAGGGGGCGGTATAGGCTGCAGCAGCGCGGGTCTTGGGGTCGCAGGCATCGGCCAGCAGGCGCGACAGGCTGTCGGACAGCATGCGTCGATCGTCGGTCTGTTCGAAATTCATCTCAAAGTCCCAGCATCGCTTTTGCCAGAATGTTCTTCTGGATTTCGTTGGACCCGCCGTAGATCGACATCTTGCGGTTGTTGAAATATTCCGCCGCGTTCCCGGCCTGATCGGCGGGGACGAGGGCTGCGTTGCCCGCCAGATCCTCTGACGGAAAGGGTGCCGCCGCGGGCCCCAGCGCGCGGCGCGCCAGATCGTTCAGCGCCTGCCGCACCTCCACCCCCTTGATCTTGAGGATCGAGCTTTCGACACCCGGCGCACCGGCGGTCTGACCGGCCACGACCAGCCGCAGGTTGGTGATCTTCATCGCCTCCAGTTCGACCTCGATCCGCGCCAGACGGGCGGCGAACAGCGCATCGTCGATCAGCCGCCGCCCCGACCGGCGCGGCGTGCGGGCAAAGGCCAGCAGGCTCTCGAACGCCTGCGTCGAAAAGCCGACGCCCGCGATGTTGTTTCGCTCGTGCGTCAGCAGGTATTTGGCGATCGTCCACCCCTGATTTTCTGCGCCGACAAGATTGGCGACCGGCACACGCACGTCGGTCAGAAAGACCTCGTTGACCTCGTATCCGCCTTCGATCAGGCGGATCGGACGCACTTCGACCCCCGGTGTCTTCATGTCGATCAGCAGAAAACTGATGGCTTCCTGCGGCTTGCCATCGGGCTTGGTCCGCACAAGGCAGAAGATCCAGTCGGCATGTTGACCAAGTGTCGTCCAGGTCTTCTGGCCGTTGACGATATAGGCGTCACCGTCGCGCACCGCTTTCGTCTTCAGTCCCGCAAGGTCGGACCCGGCCCCCGGTTCGGAATATCCCTGGCACCACCAATCAGTCCCGTCGAGGATGCGGGGCAGGTAGTGGTCGCGCTGATCTTGCGTGCCGAACTTGAAAAGGACCGGCGCCAGCATCGCGATGCCGAAGGGCACAAGGCGCGGTGCGGACGCGCGGGCGGCCTCCTCATCGAAGATATGTTTCTGCACCGGCGTCCAGCCCGCGCCGCCATATGCCGCGGGCCAGCTGGGGGCCAGCCAACCGCGCGCGTTCAGGGCGGCGTGATAGCCCTCCATATCCTGCTTGGTCAGGGTCCGTCCTTCGCGGACCTTGGCGGCGGTGTCCTGTGACAGATCGTTTGCCATGAAGGTGCGGACCTCGGCGCGGAACGCCTCTTCTGCGGGAGTAAAGCGCAGGTCCATGTCAGGCCTCGGCGTTCAGGTCGGCAAATGTGGTGCCGTCGTCCGCCATGCGCTGCAGCAGCGGCGGCACCTGCCAGTAATGTGGATCGTCCCGCGCGTAGGTTTCGATGCGCTGGACCAGCGTGGCCGCGCCGATGGTGTCGGCATAGTGCATCGGCCCGCCCCGCCAGCGCGGAAAGCCGTAACCGAACAGAAACGTCGCATCGATGTCGATGGGACGTTGGGCGATGCCGTCTTCGACCACGCGGGTGGCCTCGACGATCATCGCTGTCATGTAGCGGTCGACGATCTCGGCGTCCGGTATGGCGCGCGGCGTGATGCCATGATCGTTGCGGACCGTGGCGATGATGGTCGCCACGCCCGGGTTCGTGGGGGCAGGTTTCTGACTGTGATCGTAATAGCCCATGCCGGTCTTGCGCCCCAGCCAGCCGGCCTCGGCGATGCGGTCGGGCACGGCGCTGTAACGCTCGGCGGCAGGCCGGTCGGGCGCGCGGCGCTTGCGGGTGGCGTAACCGATATCGAGGCCGGACAGATCGTTCGCCCGGAACGGTCCCATGGCCCAGCCGAATCCTTCCAGTGCGTCGTCGATCTGTTCCGGGCTGGCCCCGTCCAGCACGAGGTAATCGGCCGCCTTGCGGTAATGCGTCAGGATGCGGTTCCCGATGAACCCGTCGCAGACCCCGGCCCGCACGGCCACCTTCTTCAGCTTGGCCGCCAGGGCAAAGCCGGTCGCCACGACCTCGGGTGCGGTCTTGTCCGCGACCACCACCTCCAGCAGTTTCATGATGTGTGCGGGGGAAAAGAAGTGCAGGCCGATGACATCCTGTGGCCGCGCCGTCGCCGCGGCGATCCGGTCGATGTCCAGATAGGATGTGTTCGTCGCCAGCACTGCGCCCGGTTTGCAGATCGCATCAAGCTGGGTGAACAGGTCGATCTTCACGCCCATGTCCTCGAAGGCCGCCTCGATCACCAGATCGACGTCGTCGAAATCTCCCAGCACGGTCGACGCGGACAGGCGATGTTCCGCATCCGTCCGCCCGTCCGCTTTCATCTTGCCGCGCTTCACCGCACCGTCGAGGTTCGACAGGATCGTCTGCCGCCCCCGCGCCAGCGCGTCTGCATCCCGTTCGTTCAGCCGCACCCGCAGGCCCGCCATCAGGCAGGCCGTCGCGATGCCGCTGCCCATGGTGCCGCCGCCGATGATCCCGACGCTGGCCACGCTGCGCGGGGTGGCGTCGCGTTCCGGGATCTTGGCCACGGCCCGTTCGGCAAAGAACACATGGATCAACCCCGCCCGCTGCGGGGAGTCGAGGCAATCGCGGAACAGCGCGCGCTCGATGTCCATCCCGTCAAGGATCGGGCGATCACAGGCGGCAATCGCCTCCACGCATTTCAGCGGGGAATAAAGGTGCGGCGCCTGCGCCTGCACGGCGGCCTTGGCTGCGGCGATCTGCTGCGGATCGACGTTCACAGCGATCTGGCCCACGGTGCGGACGGGCAGGGTGCCGGCGCGGACCTCCTCTGCCATCGCAAGTGCCACGTCGCGCGGTTCGCCGTCAGTCAGCCGGTCCAGCAGCCCCATCGCCAGCGCCTCGGGTCCCTGGATATGCCGCCCGGTGGTGATCATCTCGATCGCGGCGGGCACGCCGGTCAGGCGCGGCGCGCGTTGGGTGCCGCCCGCGCCGGGCAGGATACCCAGCGTCACCTCTGGCAGACCGACACGGACGCGGCCGACGCCGACGCGGGCCTGCGCGCCGAGGGCGATTTCAAGGCCGCCCCCCAGCGCCACGCCGTGCTGGATCGCGATCACCGGGGTCGCGATCTCTTCCATCCGGTTGATGATCGTCGGCAGGATCGGGGCCTGCGGCGTGCGCCCGAATTCGCGGATGTCGGCCCCGGCGACAAAGCTGCGGCCTTTGCCATAAAGGGCGATCACGTCGATGTCGGGATCGGCGGCGGCGCGTTCCAGACAGTCTTGAAACGCTTGCCGCAAGGCGTGCGACGCTGCGTTGACGGGCGGATTGTCGAAGGCAATCAGCCCCGTCCTGCCGACCTTTTCCAATGTCACGACCTTCGCCATGGAACCCTCCTGATTTGCGAAATATCATTCCGCTGTGCGAACAGCTAAGGCCGGCCGATGCGGCCTGTCAAGCGAGCGACCGCTTGACGCCCCGGCGCGCGGACGGCATGGTTCCGCTATGCGAACGTTTGTTTCACAGATCTGGGAGGGGTCCGCGTGAACATGGACATGCCCCGAATCGTGCCGGTCGATGTGCCCGGCCCCGATCCCGTCGATCTGCCCAGCCTCGTGCGACAGCATGGCGCTGACCGTCCCGACCATCCCGCCATCGTTGCGGGCGACGACATCACGACATGGAGCGATCTTGCGGCGGCGATGGACCGCGTGGCGGGGCACCTGATCCGCCTTGGCCTGCGCCCCAACGAGGTCGTCGCCAGCCTTGGCGGTGTGACGCCGCAGCACCTCGCGCTTTACCTCGGCACACTGGCGGCGGGCGGCACCTTCGCGCCGATGATGATCTCGGCCACGCCGCAGATCGTGGCGGGGCTGGTCACGAATTGCCAGGCGCGCCTGATCTTCGCCGATGCGGCAGGGCAGGCGGCGCGGGGCGACGTGCAGGCGCAGCCACTCGGCAGCCTGCTGACGGATAGTGCCGACACGGACCCCGGCTCGCTGCCCGCCATCGCACCGACCGACGGGTTCGACATCATCTACAGCTCTGGCACCACCGGCGCGCCCAAGGGGATCATGCACGACCACCGCTTTCGCGGGCGACAGCGGGCGCGCATGGCGGGCTTTGGCTTCGACCATGCCATGCGGCTGCTGGTCTCCACTCCGGTCTATTCCAACACGACGCTGGCGGCCCTGCTGCCGATGCTGGCGGCGGGCGGCACGGCGGTGCTGATGCCCAAGTTCGACGCGGGTGTCTGGCTGGCCTTGGCGGAAAAACACTGCATCACCCACGCCATGTGCGTGCCCGTGCAGTGGCGCAGGCTTCTGGCGCACCCGGATTTCGACCGCACCGACCTCGGCGCCTTCATCATCAAGCTGTCCACCAGTGCCCCCCTGACCGCCGATCTGGGCCAAGAGCTGCTGGCGCGCTTTCCCGGACGGATGGTGAACATCTACGGCATGACCGAAGGCGGCGTCGGTTGCCTGATGGATCTGACGGCCCATCCCGACCGGCTGGACACCGTGGGACAGGTCGCGGCCGGCGGCAACCTGATGACCCTTGGCCCCGACGACACCCCCCTGCCGCAGGGCGAGGTCGGAGAGATCGTGGGCCGCGCCGTCACCATGATGACCGGCTATTGCAACGCGCCCGACCTGACCCGAAAGGCCTTGTGGACCGACGCGGCGGGCGTGCACTGGATGCGCTCCGGCGACATGGGGCGTGTGGATGCAGACGGGTTCCTGCACGTCATGGACCGCACCAAGGACATGATCAATTCCGGCGGATTCAACGTCTTTGCAGTCGATCTGGAAGCCGCACTCCTGTCGCATCCGGCGGTGGCCGAGGCTGCGGTCATCGCCGTGCCCAGTGCCGACTGGGGCGAGACACCGCTCGCCTACGTCGTGCTGCGCGATGCGACTGATCCCGAGATGCTGCGCACCCACGCCAACGCCCGCCTCGGCAAGACCCAGCGGATCAGCCGCGTCATCGTGACCGAAGCGTTGCCCCGCAGCGAGATCGGCAAGATCCTCAAACGTGAACTGCGCGCCCCCCACTGGCCCAAGGAGAAACCATGACCCCCGACACCCACTTTAAAGAGGGCCTTGCCGCCGGAGAAATCCGCCTTCAGCGCTGCGCCGCCTGCGATACCCATATCTTCTTTCCCCGCGTCCTGTGCCCCGCCTGTCACGGCACCGACCTGACGTGGGTCACGGCCAGCGGCGCGGGCGAGGTCTATACCTTTACCACCGTCCGTCAGCGACCGGAGCGTGGCGGCGACTACAACGTCGCCATGGTGGAACTGGCCGAAGGCGTGCGGATGATGACCCGCGTGGACGGCGATCCGCAGGCGGTCAAAGTCGGCATGCCTGTCACCGCCTACGTCGGCGACATCGACGGCACACCCGCGGTGCTGTGCCGCAAATCGGAGGCATGAGCATGGATCACGCATTGCGCGGCAAGTCGGCCATCGTGGGCCTTGGCGTCGCCGGTCTGGGCGAGGCGCCGGGATACACCAGCTGGGACATCATGGCGCAATCGGCACAGGCGGCGCTGGCCGACGCCGGACTGGCGCTGAAGGACGTGGATGGTCTGTTCTGCGCCATGATGGAGGATTCGATGCCCGTCCTGATGGCGGCGGAATACCTCGGCATCAGGCCCCGCCACGTCGACGGCACGCTGACCGGCGGATCGTCATTCGTGAATTATCTGGCAAGTGCGACGGCAGCACTGGACGCGGGCCTCTGCGACGTGGCGCTGGTCTGCTACGGCAGCAACCAGCGCACGGCGTCGGGCAAGCTGGTCACGGCATCCCGACTGCCACCGTTCGAGGCCCCCTACAAACCGCGCTACCCGGTGTCAGGCTACGCCATGGCGGCGCAGCGGCACATGCACCAGTATGGCACGACCCGCGAACAACTGGCCGACGTGGCCGTTGCCGCACGCGGCTGGGCCAGCCACAACCCGCAGGCCTTCATGCGCGACCCAATTACGCGCGGCGACGTGCTGGCGGCACGCATGGTCAGCGATCCGCTGGGCAAGCTTGACTGCTGCCTTGTGACAGATGGCGGCGGTGCGATTGTGCTGACACGGGCGGACCGGGCGAAGGATCACGCGAAGACGCCCGTCTATGTCCTTGGGGCTGCGGCGGAATCGACGCACCGGCAAATCAGCCAGATGCCAGACTTCACCGTCACCGCAGCGCGCGAAAGCGGCAAGCGGGCCTTTGCCATGGCCGGGGTCAAGCCGTCGGATATCGACGTGCTGCAACTCTACGATGCCTTCACGATCAACATCATCCTGTTCCTTGAAGACCTCGGCTACTGCGCCAAGGGCGAAGGCGGCGCCTTTGTCGAGGGCGGCCGGATCGCGCCGGGGGGCGCGCTGCCGGTCAATACTTATGGCGGCGGGCTGTCCTGCACCCATCCGGGGATGCTGGGCATCTTCACGATCATCGAGGCGGCCCACCAGATCAGGGGCACGGCACCGGGGCTGCAACTGGACGGCGTCGATCTGGCGCTGGCCCATGGCAATGGCGGCGTGCTGTCCAGTCAGGTCACGGCCATTCTGGGGTCGGAGGCGACCCTGTGACCTTTGATGCGCCGCGCTTCATCCGCGATGTGTTCCAGCCCGAAAGCTTCGCAATCCTCGGCGCCTCTGACGATCCGACGCGGATCGGGGGGCGGCCGCTCGCTTATACGCGCGAGCGGTTTGCGGGGCCGATCTATCCGGTCAACCCGACCCGCGACACGGTGCAGGGGCTGCCCGCCTACGCCAGCATCGCCGACATTCCCGGGCCGGTCGATTTCGTCCTGATCGCGGTGCCTGCGGCGCGCGTGGAACAGGCGGTGCGCGACTGTGCCGCCAAGGGCGTGCGCTGCTGCCTGATCTTCAGCTCTGGCTTTGCCGAGGTGGGCGACATGGCCGCGCAAGAGAGGCTTCTGGCGATCGCGCGCCCTGCGGGGCTGCGTATTCTGGGACCGAACTGCCTTGGCCTGTTCGACGCGGCCCAGGGGTTCTTCCCGACCTTCACGGCCACACTGGACCGGGGCCTGCCCGACGGCGGCCACGTCGGCGTCGTGTGTCAGTCGGGGGCCTACGGCAGCCATATCGCCTACCTCAACCGTCTGCGCGGCATGGGCGTCGGGCGGATGCTGACGACGGGCAACGAAAGCGACATCTCGGTCGCCGAAGGGATCCACGCACTGGCCCACGACGACGCGACGGGCTGCATCCTCGCCTACGCCGAAGGCGTGCGTGACGGTCCCGCCTTCCGGCAGGCGCTGGAGGCCGCGCGCCTGAACCGCAAACCCGTCGCCATCATGAAGGTTGGCCGGTCCGAGATCGGGGCAGCGGCAGCGGCATCGCACACCGCATCGCTGGCGGGCGAGGATGCGGTTTTCGACGCGATCCTGCGCCAGCACGGCGCCTTTCGCGCCCGCACGACCGACGACCTGATCGACATCGCTGTGGCCACGCGGGCGCGGATTTACCCTGTGGGGCGGCGTCTGGGGATCGTCACGATCTCTGGCGGGGCGGGCGTGCTGATGGCCGATGCGGCAGCAGATCATGGACTGGAGGTGCCGCCGATGCCGCAGGCGGCACAGGATGCCTTGCGCGCAGCACTGCCCTTTGCCAACCCGGTCAACCCGGTGGACGTGACCGCGCAGGTCTTCAACGACCTGCCGCTGATCCGCACGAACATGGACCTGATGCTGGGGCAGGGCGGCTACGACAGTATCGTGGCCTTCTTCACCTCGCTGGCCGGATCGGCCAGTCTGTCCGGCCCCCTGCGCGACGCGCTGGCAGGATCGCTGACAGAGCATCCGGGGGCGCTGATCGCCCTGTCGATCATCGCGCCGCCCGAGGTGGTGGCGGACTACGAGGACGCCGGCTTTGTTGTCTTCGAGGATCCCAGCCGCGCCGTCGCGGCGCTGGCAGCCCTGTCCGATTTCGGCGCGGCCTTTGCGCGGGAAGGCATCGCCGCTGCCGTGCCTGCGGCCGATACGACACTGTCAGGCGCGATGACGGAACACGCCGCCAAGGCCGTGCTGGCCGACGCGGGCCTGCCTGTTCTGCCAGAGGTGCTGGCAGGCGACAGCGCCGGGGCCGTCGCGGCGGCGGAGGCGATGGGGTATCCGGTGGTGCTGAAAATCGTCTCGGCGCAGATCACCCACAAGACCGAAATCGGCGGCGTCGCGCTGGATTTACGCGATGAAGACGCGGTTGCCGCGGCGGCAGAGGGCATCTTTTCGCGGGCGGCGGCGGCACACCCGGACGCGGTCATCGACGGCCTTCTGGTGGCGCCCATGGCCCCGGCCGGGGTCGAGATGATCCTTGGCATCCAGCGCGACCCGGTCTTCGGCCCGGTCGTCATGTGCGGGCTGGGCGGCATCTTTGCCGAGGTCATGCGCGACGTGACATTCCGGGCGGCTCCGATTGATTTTGCAGAGGCGGAGCGCATGATCGGTGAGTTGAAGGGGCAGGCGGTGCTGGACGGGGTGCGCGGGCGGCCCGGCGGCGACCGGACGGCGCTGGCGCAGGCCTTGGTGGACCTGTCGCGCTTCGCTGCCGCCCACGCGGCGGATCTGGAGACCTGCGACATCAATCCCTTCGTGCTGCACGAGCGGGGCGGCGTGGCGCTGGACGCGGTGATCGTCGGCGCGGGGTGAGGCGGCGGGACGCCTCCGGCGGGGGAGTATTTGGGAAAAAGCGAGGACCGGGTCAGGGAGGTGCGGCGACCGCGGCACCCGCGGTGAGCATGGCGTCGATCTGAGTGTCGCTGTAGCCGTGATCGGACAGGACCGCGCGGGTGTCCTGGCCAAAGCGGGGCGGGGTGCGCGCGAACTGCGCGGGCGTGCGCGAGAGTTTCACGGGGTTGCCCGCACCGCGATAGTCGCCGATCTGAACCACCATGTCGCGGTGCAGGGTGTGGGCGGCGGTGAAGACATCCTCGACCGTGTTGACCCGGCCTGCGGGAACGCCTGCCTCCATCAGCTGCCGGGTGATCGCGTTGGCGTCATGCGGGGCCAGGAGCGCCACGAGGCGGGTGCGCATCGCGTCGATATTGGCCAGCCGGTCGGCGTTGGTGGCATAGGCGGGTTCTGTCGCAAAGCTAGGGTCGCCCAGGATCGCGCAGAGCTTGCGCCACTGGCCGTCGTTGCCGCAGCCGATGAAGATCTTGTCCGCGCCGCAGTCGAACATGTCGTAGGGGACGACGTTGGCGTGCTGGTTGCCGGACCGCCCCGCGACGGTGCCGGACATGAAGTAGTTGGCGGAATGGGGGAAAAGTAGGCTGCAGGCAACGTCGTAGAGGCTCGCCTCGACGAACTGGCCGCGGCCGGAGGTCTGACGCTCGAAGGCGGCGGCCATGATGCCGAAGGCGAGGCTCATGCCGGTGGCGATGTCCACCAGGGGCACGCCCATGCGCAGGGGCCCGTCGCCGCGGGCACCGTTGACGCTCATCAATCCGGCCTGCGCCTGCACGATCGCGTCGTAGCCGGGCAGACCGCCCAGCGGCCCGTCGGCGCCGAAACTCGACAGGCGGGCGTGGATCAGGCGGGGGTAGCGGGCGGACAGGGTATCATAGCCGATGCCCCATTTTTCCAGCGTGCCGGTCTTGAAGTTCTCGATCAGCACGTCCGCCTCGGCCAGCAGGCGGTGCAAGATCTCGCGCCCCTCCTGAAGCCGCAGGTCCAGGGCAATCCCGCGTTTCGAGCGGTTCACGCCGATGAAATAGCTTGATGCGCCATCCTTGAAAGGCGGTCCCCAACCGCGCGTCTCGTCGCCCTGCGGCGGTTCGATCTTGATGACCTCCGCCCCGTGATCGCCCAGCCATTGGCTGCAGAACGGCCCACCCAGTACCCGTGTGCAGTCGATCACCTTGAGGCCATTGAGTGCGCCAGTCGTCATCGTCATCTCCCCGATTGACCCGCAGGAAGGGCGACCGTAAGGTCGATTCATCTGCGAAACTCAATTTCATTTTTGCAGATCGCGTAGCGGTCGTGAAGTCTGTTTCGTGTGGGATGGCCTTGGGAGGGGCAGGACATGACGGATATCCGCAAGCCGGAGGCGCTGGGCCGCGTTGATCGCGTGCTGCTGCGTCTGATCGACGCCCTGAGTGCGGCCCTGATGATCGTGGCCAGTATCGCGCTGATGCTGATGATGGTGCATGTGACCGTCGATGTCGTGGGCAAGTTCGTGTTTCACCGTCCCGTGCCGATGACGCTCGAGATGGTGTCTAACTACTACATGGTCGCCGTCGTGTTCCTGCCTTTTGCGGCGGTCGAGCGGATGAACGGCAACATCCATGTCGAGCTGATCTATGCCCTGCTGCCGCGTGTCGCGCGGCGGCTGCTGGACCTGATCAGCTACGTGCTGTTCGCAGCGCTGCTCTATCTGCTGACGACCAGCAGCTGGGCGGTCGCCGTCAAGAAATACAACGTCGGAGAGTTCATCATGGGCAGTTACGCGGTGCCGATCTGGCCGTCGCGGTTCCTGCTGCCGGTGGGCACGGCGCTGGCGCTGGCGCTGGTCGTGGTGCGGATCGGGCGGACGGCGCTGTTGCTGGTGCGGGCCGATCTGGACAAGATTGACGACATGCCGAGCGGCCCTGCCGACCCGGTCGGAGGGACCAACCTGTGATGGATCTGGCCAAGGAAACCGTCGGTTTCATCGGGATTTTCGTGCTGCTGGCAATGATCTTTCTGCGGGTGCCCGTCGGCGTGGCGCTGGCAAGCGTGTCGGTCGGCGGCATTTTCATCATCATGGGCGAGCGACCGGCGATCGGGATGCTGTCGTCGATCCCCTATGACTTTACCGCGCATTGGACGCTGTCGAGCATCCCGATGTTCTTGTTCATGGGCTACCTGTGCTACCATGCCGGGCTGACGACGGGTCTGTTCCGGCTGGCGCGGCTGTGGTTGTCGTGGCTGCCGGGTGGCTTGTCCGTGGCCTCGATCCAGGGGTCGGCGCTGTTCGCCGCCGTGACCGGTTCGTCGCTGGCCTGCACCGCCGCCATGGGACGGATCGCCGTGCCCGAGATGCTGAAGGCGGGTTACGACAAGGGGCTGGCCACCGGCACCGTCGCCGCCGCAGGCACCATCGGGTCGATGATCCCGCCGTCGATCCTGCTGATCATCTACGGCATCTTTGTCGAACAAAGCATTGCGGCCCTGTTCATCGGCGCGCTGATCCCGGGCATCCTGACCGCGGTCCTGTATTCCGTCATGGTCGTCGTGCGCTGCTGGCTGAAACCGTCGCTGGCGCCCCCCGTGCACGAGGATGTCACATGGGGCGAGCGGTTCGCGGCCTTCGGCGACACCTGGCCCGTCATCGTGCTGGTGGTCGGCGTGTTTGGCGGCCTCTTCAGCGGGGTCTTTACCCCGACCGAGGCCGGGTCCGTGGGCGCGGCCCTCGCGTTCCTGATCGGTCTGCTCAAGCGGGCGCTGTCATGGCCCGTGCTGAAGGAAGCGATCGGAGAGACCCTGCGCACCACCGCCTCGATCTTTCTGATCGCCATCGGCGCGCAGTTGCTGACGCGGTTCTTTGCCCTTGCCGGGACGACGCAGATCATCGCGGACTGGATCGGCAACCCGGAGTATTCGCAGCTTCAGGTCATCCTGATCATCAGCGTGATCCTGATCCTGCTGGGGATGCTGCTGGATCCCATTGGCATCATGCTGCTGACGATCCCGATCCTGCTGCCGGTGCTGGAGGCGCGCGACATCAACCTGATCTGGTTCGGCGTGCTGATGGCCAAGTTCCTCGAGATCGGGTTCATCACGCCACCCGTGGGCCTCAACGTCTTTGTCGTGAAGGGGATCGTGGGCGACCTTGTCCCGATCCACAAGATCTTCTCGGGCATTGCGTGGTTCGTGGTGATGGACTTCTTCCTGATCGCGGCGCTGATCGCGTTTCCGCAGATCATCCTCTGGCTGCCGGGGCTTTGACCGATGCTGATTGAAACGAAACGGGACGGGCGCACGGTCGTCGTGACCCTGAACGACCCGGACCGGCGTAACGCCCTGTCGCCGGACATGCGGGCGCAGATGGTGACGGCCCTCGACCCCGTCATGCTGGACCGGGACGTGCGGGCGGTGGTGCTGGTGGGGCAGGGCGATCACTTCTGCGCCGGTGGCGATCTGAAATCGATGAAGTCGGGCGATCCGATCTATGCGCGCACGCGGATGATGATCACCGCGCGGCTGGTGCGCCTGCTGGCGGCCGGGCCGGTGCCGGTCATTGCGGCGGTCGAGGGGGCGGCCTTTGGCGCTGGCCTGTCGCTGGCGGCACTTGCGGACATCAACATCGTCAGCCGCACGGCGACCTTCGGGGCCGTCTTCGGCAAGGTCGGCCTGATGGCCGACGTGGGCCTGCTCTGGGCGCTGCCGAACCGGATCGGGGCGGCGCGGGCCAAGCGGTTCCTGCTGCAGAACACGGTCGTCAAGGCGGACGCGGCCCCTGACGGGCTTGTTGATCACCTGTGCGAACCGGGACAGGCGCTGGACCGCGCGATGGAGATCGCGGCGGGTTTTGCGCATCAGGCCCCGTTGCCGCTTGCCGCAACAAAATCCGCCTTTGCCCAGATGGCCGATTTCGACCGCGCCCTGGCGCTGGAAGCGGACTTGCAGGGGTTTCTCATGGCCTCTGACGATCACGCCGAAGGGCGGGCCGCGTTTTTTGACAAGCGCGACCCGGTGTTCAAGGGCGCCTAGCGGCGCTGATCGAACCGGCGCCCCACCAGCGTCGCCGCGATGTTGATCTTCTGGATGTCGATGGCGCCGCCCGCGATGCCCCAGCCCCAGGCGTCGCGGAACCGCTGCTCCATCCCGTAATCGCTGTGATAGCCGTAGCCGCCCATGACCTGCACGCCGTGGCCGGTCACCTCGCGCACCATCTCGTTGGCAAAGCATTTCGCAAGGCTCGCGTCCATCACCGACGGGAAACCGTCGACGCCCGCGACGGCACGGTGGATCAACAGGCGCGCGGCCTCGGTGCGCAATTGCATGTCGGCCAGCTTCATCTGCACCGCCTGAAAATCGACCAGCGGCTTGCCGAAGGCCTGGCGTTCGCCGGTGTAATCCAGCGCCTGATCCAGCGCGCCCGCCGCCAGCCCCAAGGACATGGTGGCATTGCCGCAGCGTTCCAGATTGAACGCCCCCATCAGGTCACCGAAGCCGCCCGCAGGGACGAGGATATTCTCGACCGGTAACCGCACGTTGTCGAAATGCATGTCGGCCGAGGGGATGCCGCGGAACCCCATCAGCGTCTCGGGCGCGCCAAAGGTGAAACCGGGCGTGTCCTTTTCCACAAAGACCGCCCCGATGCCCCTCGCGCCGGGCGCGTCCGACAAACGGCAGAACACGACATAGGCACCGGAATGGCCCGCACCGGAACACCAGCGCTTCGTGCCGTTCAGCACGACCGTATCGCCCTCGACCACAGCGCGGGTGCGCAGGTCGGTCAGGGCGGTGCCGGCGTCGGGCTCTGACATCGAAATCGCGACCAGAACCTTGCCCTGCACGGACGCGCGCACGACGCGGTCCGCCAGCGCGGGCGCGCCATAGGCCTGCACGATGCGGACCGGCCCGACGGAAGCCTCGAACACCGGAAAGGCGACGGCGCTGGACACCTTGGCGAACTCCTCCAGCACGATCAGCGCATCAAGGTGTGTCAGGCCCAGCCCGCCGAAGGATTCCGGCGTGTTGATACCCAGAAACCCCATCTCGGCGTAGGCCTGCAGCATATCGTGGGGGACGGGCGTATTCGTTGCCTCGCAGTGTTTCGCCACGCCGGGCAATTCGCGCTGCGCAAAGCTGCGCGCGCCGTCCTGCAACGCGCGCTGATCGTCGGAAAGGCTGAAATCCACGTCAAAACTCCACCACATGAGGGATTCTTCTGGACATTGAACACCGCCCCCGCCCAAAATGAAACGGTGTTTCGCAAATTTGCGTGGCGGAGACCGCCAAAACTCTGGGAGGAGACAGACATGAAATTCACGAGCATCGTGGCCCTTGCAATTGCCTTGGGCGGCAGCGTGCAGGCGCAGGACATGACCATCAGCCAGTGGACCGGACCCAAGCACCCGGTCGCCGTCGGCTACGCCCCCTTCATCGCCAAGCTCACCGAGAACGGCTTCAACGTGCAGCAGTTCGAAGGCGGCGCGCTGCTGGGCGCCACACCTGCACTGGCGGGTCTTGGCGACGGCATCGCGGACATGGGCATGCTGGCGCTGACCTATTTCCCCGCGGAACTGCCCAACGCCCAGCTGGTCGCAGACATGGGACTGGCCACACCCAACAACCTTGCGGCCATGGGGGCCGCCATCGAATACAACCTGCTGAATTGCCCGGAATGCCTCGACGAGTTCAAGGCGCAGAACGTGCTTTACCTCGGGACCTATTCGACGGCCCCCTATACCATTATTTCCAACGTGCCGATCCGCGCGACCGCCGATCTGGCGGGCAAGAAGGTCCGCGTGCCGGGCAGCCTGTGGTCCCGCTGGGCGCAGAAGGTCGGCGCGATCGAAGTCAACGTTCCCAGCTCCGAGATGTTCGAGGGTCTGGACAAGGGCGCACTGGACGTGGCCATTCAGGCCCCCGGTGCCTTCCAGTCCTACCAGCTTTGGGATGCGGCGAAGTTCGTGACGACGCTGAACCTTGGCACCTATCATTCGCTGTCGCTGATGACGACGAACCGCGACTGGTGGGCGGGTCTGACCGACGAACAGCGCAAGCTGATCACGAGTCAGGCCGCGCAGGTCTCGGTCGATTCAACCATCGCCTATACCAATGCGGATACCGAGGCGTTGGCCCAGCTTGACGAACACGGCGTCGAACTGATCGAACCCTCTGCCGAAATGAATGCCGACAAGGATGCCTTCGTCGCCGAGGATCTGCCGATCATCGTCACCAACGCCGAAAGCGCTTACGGCGTCACGGATGCGCAGGCGAAGGTCGACACGTTTCAAGGCCTGATCGACAAATGGGCCGCCATCGTCGAGGAAACCGGCGGCGACCGCGACGCAATGATCGCGCGCCTGAACAGCGACGTTTTCGACAAGCTGCCCGCAGACTACGGCATGAACTGAACCAGCCGTCTGATCGGCGGGAAAGGCGGCCCGACGTGGCCGCCTTTTTCGTGTCCGGCGCGTGCCCTTGCCAGAGCACAGGTCGCGATTCAGGCGGTCAGCGCGCCTTCCACCGCGTCGGATGACAACCGCAACCGGGCACCGCCCAGATCGCGGAACGCGCGCTGGCGGCAGCTGAGGACGATGATCTGCAGATCGCCAGCCTGCCGGTGCAGGGCGTCGAACATGCGCTCGATCCGGTCGTCGTCGGTAAAGACCAGCGCATCGTCCAGCAGCACCGGCGCATGCCGCCCGTCGCGGGTCAACATGCGGGCAAAGGCAAGCCGCACCAGCAACGCGATCTGTTCCTGCGTGCCCCCCGACAGGATGTCGAGCGGTTCGGTCTGTCCGTTGCGGATCAGCGATTCCGGCAGCAGCGTGTCCTGCGTCCATGTCAGTTCCGCATCGGGCCAGAGCAGGTGCAGCAGCGGCTTCAGCTCTGCCGCGACGGGGGCGAAGTATTTTTCCCGCGCAGCAACCCGCGCCGCGGTCAGGGCGGATTCGAGGCGTTGCAGCACGGCGACCTCATGGCCGTAGCGGGCGAGCGTCGCCTCGGCGGCGATCAGTGCCGCTTCGCATTCCGCCAGTCGTTCCTCGACCGCGTCGCCGGACCCGCTGGCGATACGTTCGTCAAGCCGCGCGATCTCGGGCCGCAGGCGCGCGATTTCGGCGCGGGCAGCCTCATCCACCGACCGCGCCCGGGCCAGAGTTGCCGCAGCCGCCGCCAGATCCGGCGCGTGGCGGGTCTGTTCGGCGTGAACCGCTTCGGCAGCATCAAGGGCCGTCGTGGCCTGCGTCACCGCCTCTGTCAGCTGCGCCAGCGTCGTGTCATCGAATCCCTTCAGGCCGGCAACGGCGCGGGTCACGCGGTCCTGTCCTGCGGCAAACTCCGCCTCTGCCTTCGCGGCACTTTCGCGGGCGCGGGACATCGCTTCTGCTGCGGCGCGCTGTGCCGTCTGCGCCGCCGTCTGCCCGGCGCGGGCCTCGTGCAACGCATCCTCGACGGCCTGCGGATCAAGAGCCTCTTCCGCCGCGACGGGCGCGGGAATGGCCGCCAACGCCTCGCGCAGAGGGTCGATGCCATCGGGTGCCAGCCCGTCAAGACGCGCCCGCGCCTCGCCAGCCCGGGTGGCCGCATACGTGCGCGCCTCGGCTGCGCTATGCGCGGCGGCGACATCGGGCAGGTCGAAAGCGGCGAGCGCCCGGGCCAGCGCACGGTCGGCCTGTTCCACGGCGTCGCTGTCGGGGGCCGCTGCGCCGGGCCTGACCGCGATCTCGCCCAGACCGGCGACCGACAGGATGGCCCCGCGCGAGATCGCATAGGCGGTGCCGTCCGCAAGGGCCGTGCCATCCATCCGCACCCGGTCGTGCGGATCCGCCGCATAGGACACGACGATCTGCACCGCCATCGCGTCGCGCGTAGCCCGCGCGGTCGCCAATGCTGTCGCCAGCCGGTCGATCTGTTGCACCGCCGCCCGGTCGGGGCCGGTCTGCGCCGCGGCGGCATGCGCCTCGATCACGCTGCGGGCGGCTTCGGCATCGGCGATGCGCTGCGCAAGGTCCGCCCGGCGCGCGGCCCCGTCACGCGCGGCGCGCTGCCGTTCCACATGCCGCTGCGCCGTCTCGGCCACTGTCAGGGCAGTCTGCGCTTGCCCCAGCGCGGTTTCCGCGCGGTCCAACCCGTCGCGGGCCGCCGCAAGGGTCTCCTGCGCCGCAGCCCGTGCTGCGGTCGCCGCCGCAGCCTGCCGGGTCGCCTCGTCCTGTTCAGCCTGCGCCCGCTGCAGCGCATCGCGCCGCGCCAGGGCGGCGGTCAGGGCAAGGCGGGCGGCGGTAACCTTGCGCGCTGCGGTCTCTGTCAGTTCAGCGTGGCGTTCGGCCACGCGGTGCGCCTCGGTCGCGGCGTCCAGCCGGTCCTTGCGGATCGTGGCGGCGTCCGGGGCCTCGACCTCTGCCAGCGCACGCCGCTTCTGCTTGCGATCGTCAAGGGCGGCATGCAACGCCGCCGCCGTTGCGGTCAGATCCACCTGCTGCGCCAGCAGCGCATCCACCTGATCGGAGGCCGCGCGCCACGGCCCGCCAGCCTTCTTCTGCCCGGTCCCGGTGGCAAGCTTCGCCAATTCCTCTTTGCAGCGGGCCAAGGCTGCATCCATGCGCCGCCCGCCGGTCATCGCCTCGACCTCGTCCGAGACAGACGACATCAGGTCGCGCCGGGCCTCCAACGCTGCCGCCTGTTCGCGCTGCGATCCCGCTGTCAATCCTGTCAGGCCCTGACGCACCCAGACGAGCCCCGACGGCCCCCCCGACGTCGCACCGACCAGTTGCGCAATCCATGCCTCGGCCGCGTCGGCCTGGGCGATCAGGACGCCGGCGCAGTGGACCGTCGCCTGTGCCTTCGATGTCCAGCGCTTGGCGATGACAAAGCGACCGTCGGGCGTTTCGACCTCGACCGTGACCTCTGGCGCGCCGCCCGCGTGGGGCTTCAGCGCCTTGATCTCGCGGTCGTTGGCGCCGTGCGCCTTGAAGAACACCGCGTGGATCGCGTCGAACAGGGTCGACTTGCCATGCTCGTTCGGCTCGCTCAGCACGTTAAGCCCGTCACCGATGCCGCTGACGCCCGTGGGCACGGTGAACCGGCGCACGTTGTTGAGGGTGATGGCGCGCAGTTTCATACCGCGTCCTCCTTTACGATGGCATAAAGCCGGGCCAGCGCATCGGCCGAGACGTCGCGCGCCTCTTGCGCCAGCGTGTCGTCCTCGGCCTCCGCCTTCAGGCTGTCGGCGGCCAGACGCAGCGCACCGCCACGGTCGATCTCGTCCAGATCGGCCAGATCGTATTGCGTCCGCAGCGTGTCGGTGCGCAGGTCGAAATGCGCGAACTCCGGGCCGATGCGGTCGGCAGCGCGGCGCAGGGCGACCTGATCCGGCAGACCCGCCCGGCCCGTGGCATGGACCCGCAGCAGCACGTCACGCCGCGCCGCTGTCGGCAGCACGGCGGCCAGCGCCGCCGTGGCGTCAGCCCCGGGCGTCAGGTCCACGGTCAGGTCCTGCCACAGGAGGGCACCGGTCGTGACCTCCTCGACCCCCGGCGGCACCCCCGGTCCGTCAAGCGTCACGGCCAGGCAGACGCCGCGCTGGCCATGCTTGAACCGGTCCTGTTCGGGGCTGCCGGAATAATGGACGCGCGGCCCGATCTGCACCCGACCGTGCCAGTCGCCCAGCGCCAGATAATCCAGTCGGGCGGTCCGGTCCCGGTCGGGCGGGATATTGGCGCCCGCATCGGTGAAATCCGTGACACCGCCATGGGCCAGCCCGATCCGCAGGCTGCCGTCGTCCGATGGCATGGTGGTCAGCGCCTCGGTCGGATCGACGCCAGAGGACCGCCAGACGACCGGGCAGGGCAGCAAGGTCGCCGCCGGCGACAGGCTGATCGCGCCGGCGGTGGTGATGCAGTGCAAGTTATCGGGGCCGTCCTGCCGGATCATGTCCCACAGCGGCTCTGCCTCGCGCAGGTTGTCGTGGTTGCCCGGCAGCAGCCACCAGCGGATCGACGGGTCGTCTGCCATCGCAGCCAGCGCCTGCCGCACCACGCTGAGCGACGGGGTGGGTGTGTCGAAGGTATCGCCCGCCACTAGGATGTCCGTCGCGCCGTGGTCCCGCGCCGCCTGCGCAATCCGGCCAATCGCCCCGTGCCGCGCCTCGCGCAGGCGGCCGCGGATGCTGCCGTCGGCGGGTTCGGGGATGTTTGCGAACCGGGTGCCAAGGTGCAGGTCCGAGGTATGGATGAAACGAAACGACATGAAAGATTCCTTGGGTGCAACATCGGGGCGGCACGCGGTCGGGACAGGGTGCGCTGCATTGTGATGCCTCTGCGCCGCGTTGCAACCGGTTATCGGACACGGGGCAACACCCCATTCGCCCTTTGACTGCGCCATCGGTGCGCGCGTCGGTTCACAGCGCGGACAGCCCCGCCTCTTCCATCAGGCGGGCGGCGGCGTCTTCCATCAGGCGCTCGCGTCCGGCACCGGCGATGGGGACGCGGCCCGCCTCCAGCAGCATGGGCGCGGCAAGGGGGCTGACGCGGGGCAGGATGACGTGATCGACGCGGCCCGCGGTGCGGGTCAGCATTTCTTCGACCCGGCCGAAATCGACGAGGCCGCGCAGCGCCTCTTCGCGGGTGACCTGCATGATCAGGTGGTCGGGGTCGTATTTTGCCAGCGTGTCGTAAAGGATGTCAGAGGAAAACGTCGCCTGACGCCCCGACGTGCGCGCCTGCGGCAGGTTCCGCTGGATCAGCCCCGCGATCGTGGCCGAAGCGCGAAAGGTCCGTTTCATCACGGCGTTGCCCGCCAGCCAGTCGGCGAAACCGTCGTGCAGGGCATCCTTGTCGAACAGTGGCGCGGGATCGTCCACCGGGGTCAGACCCCAGACCAGCGTGGCGTAGTCGGTCGAGACGAAGCCGAGGGGGTTGAGGCCCAGTTCCTCCATCCGCTTGGTCAGCAGCAGGCCGAGGGTCTGTTGCGCATTGCGCCCCGCAAAACCGTAGAAACAGGTGTGCGCGCGGCCGTCGTGGGGGAAGGATTCCACGAGGATCCGGTCGGCCTCCGGCAATTTCGACCACGCGCGCTGCAGGTGCAGCCATTCGGCGGTGTGCATCGGCAGGTCGGGCCAGTCGTCCTGCCGGAACATCCGCAAGATACGCTGGGATAGCTGCGTGGAGGTGGCGAATTTCGTCCCCATGAAGGTCGCGATCTTGGGCGTCTTGTCGGCGCGACGGGTGACCTGAACCGACATCTCTTTCATGGATTCGTAGCGGACGATTTCGCCGCCGATCAGGAAGGTGTCGCCGGGGGTCAGGGTTGCGGCAAAGGATTCCTCGATCTCGCCCAACGGTTTGAACCCGCCCTTGAGGCGGACCTTCAGCGTGTCGGTATCCTGAATGGTGCCGATGTTCATCCGCAGGTCACGCGTGGCGCGGGGATCGCGCAGGTGCCAGAGGCCGTCGCGCAACTGCAGGCGTTTCCAGCGGTCGTAAGCGGCGAGGGCGTAGCCCCCGGTCGCGCAGAAATCGAGGCAGGCGTCGAAGCTGTCGCGTGTCAGGGTGCTGTAGGCGCCGACGGTGCGGACCTCGGCGTAAAGGTCATCCGCCGCAAACGGCCCGGCGCAGGCGCGGATCAGGATATGCTGGCACAGCACGTCGCGCGGGCCGGGGCCGGGGGGATCGCCGTCGAGTTCATGGTCACGGGCGGCCTGCAAGGCGGCAACGCATTCGACGACCTCGAACCGGTTGGCGGGGACCAGCAACGCCTTTGACGGCGCGTTGTAGCGGTGATTGGCACGGCCGATGCGCTGGATCAGGCGCTTGACGTTCTTCGGCGCGCCGACCTGAATCACCAGATCCACATCGCCCCAGTCGATGCCCAGATCAAGCGACCCGGTGCAGACGATGGCCCTGAGCGTCCCCGCCACCATCGCCGCCTCGACCCGCTGGCGCTGGTCGCGGTCAAGGCTGCCGTGGTGGATGCCGATCGGCAGGTCGGTGTCGTTGGCGAGCCAGAGGTTGCGAAAGAAGATCTCGGCCTGCGCGCGGGTGTTGTGAAAGATCAGCGTGGTCTTGTGCTGTTTCACCTGCTCCAGCACGGCGGGAATGGCGTATTTCGCGCCACCCCCGGCCCAGGGCGGACGTTCTTGCGTCACCAGCATGGAAATGTCGGGATTGGGTCCGGGATCGGCGTAGAGGATTTCGCAAGGGTCGGGATGACAGGCGAGGCCGCTTGCGATGCGGGCCGGGTTTTCGACGGTGGCGGACAGGCCGACGCGGCGCAGGCCGGGGGCCATCGCCTGCACACGGGACAGGGCCAGCATCAACTGGTCGCCGCGCTTGCTCTCGGCCAGCGCGTGGATCTCGTCGACGATGATGCGCTGCACGCCCGCGAACATGCGTGGCGCATCCTCGTAGGAGGTCAGCAGGGCCAGGCTTTCCGGCGTCGTCAGCAGGATATGCGGCGGGTCGGCGCGCTGGCGCTTTTTCTGGGTGGCAGAGGTGTCGCCGGTGCGATCCTCGATACGGATCGGCAGTCCCATGTCGGTGACGGGGGTCGTCAGGTTGCGCTTGATGTCGGCGGCCAGCGCCTTGAGCGGCGAGACGTAGAGGGTGTGCAGGCCGGTGTGGGTGCCGGCCGCCAGTTCCGCCAGCGTCGGCAGGAAACCCGCCAGCGTCTTGCCACCGCCCGTGGGGGCGATCAACAGCAGGGCAGGGGCATCGCTGCGGTCCAGCATCGCCTGCTGGTGCGGGTGAATGGACCAGCCGCGTGCGGCAAACCAATCGGCAATGACGGGGGGCAGATCCATGTCCCTGAAGTGGGCCGCGGACCTGTCTTGGTCAAGCGCTCAGCGGACGATCTCTTCATCCTTGACGAACATGTTGGCCCAGGCGCGGTCCATCATCGCCGGATTCATCTGGTAGGGGATGCCTTCGAAGTCGCAGATCGAAATCATCTGGTCGATCAGGAACACCGGCTGGTAGTTCGCATAGACGTTGTCGATCGTCGGATAGAGGTTGTTCAGCAGGTGGATCAGCGTGGCTTCGTCCAGCGGCATCTTCTTCTTGCGCGCCACAAGGGCGAAGATCTTGAGGAAGTCGGCCTGGCTTGGCCCGTCGATCTTGATCTTGAAGAAGATCCGCCGCAGCGCCGCCTGGTCGAAGATCGCGTTGGGATGAAAGTTGGTCGAGAAGATGACGAGCGTGTCGAAGGGCACCTCGAACTTCTCGCCCGACTGCAGGGCGAGGATATCCTTGCTTTCCTCCAGCGGGACGATCCAGCGGTTCACGAGGCTTTGTGGCGGTTCCGCCTGACGGCCAAGGTCGTCGACGATGAAGATGCCACCGGTCGATTTCATCTGCAGCGGCGCCTGATAGGTGCGCGCGACGGGGTTGTAGACAAGGTCCAGCATGTCAAGCGACAGCTCGCCGCCGGTGATGACGGTGGGGCGTTCGCAGCGGACGTAACGGGTGTCGAACCGACCCGTCGTGCGGCGCAGGGAATTGGGGTCCTGTTCGTCGTCTTCGGCCGCGGCATGGACGATGGGGTCATAGACGGTGATCACCTGACCGGAATATTCGATGGCGCGGGGCACATAGATCTTGTCCCCCAGTGCATCGCGGATTCCGTTGGAGATCGATGATTTGCCGTTGCCCGGAGGCCCATACATCAGGATCGAGCGTCCCGATGATACGGCAGGGCCAAGGTTCGAGATCAGCGAGGGCGGCAGGATCAGGTGACCCATCGCCGTCGTCAGCTGGTCGCGGGTGATCTGGATATTCCGGATCGACTGGCGCTTGATCTGCTCGCGGTAAACGTCGAGCGGCACCGGCATGGCGCCATAATATTCGGACTGGGCCAGCGCCTCGTTCGCGCGCTTGCGGCCGGCGTCGGTCAGCTGATAGCCCATTTCCGTGTTACCGGACGAGGAAAGACTGCCCGTCGCCTCCAGCAGCAGCTGGCTGCGGGCAAGGTCCATCAGTTCCTGTGTGACGTTGACCGGCAGGCAGATGGCCTTGGACAATTGCGTCACCAGAGTCAGGTTCATGCGGAACATGGTCTTGATCAGGATGTCGCGCATCATCGGCAGGGGCAGGGCCATACCGTCCAGCGTTCGGGGGCTCGGCGGGGCCAGAACCCCGGTGCTTTGCATGTTCAAAAGATCGCCCCCTGACAAACTGCGGGTGGATCGACCCTCCCGTCAGATGCCGGTATGCGGGGGGTTTATGGCGAAATGATGGACAAGCGGTTTCCCAATCGCGACTTTTGCCGCATCACAACCCGCCGTGCGCCGCCAGTGCCAGATAGGCGACGAGGGTCATCGACAAGGGCAGCCCCATCGGAAACCGGCGACCCGAGGTCCAGCTGGCCCAGTCGGGTGCCATCCGGCGCAGGGGCGTCATCCGGGCGATGCGGTGCAGCGCCCAGCCCAGCAGCAGCGACAGGCCGAAGAGGTAAAGGACGATGCTCGCATCCCCCAGTGCGATCATCGGGGCCGCTGCGGCTGCAAATTTCGCGTCACCCGCGCCGACGCCGCCCACCGCATTCAAGATGATGCCGATCACCAGCACGACGGCCAGATGCGCGTAGCCCCACAGGTATGTCTGAAACGGCAGGGCGATCAGGCCCAGCAACGCGTAACCGGCAAAAAGCGTGACGACGGCGGCATTGGTGATCTTCATCCGCGACAGGTCGGTATAGGCGACCCACAACCCGACAGGCACGGCGATCAGCAGGAACCACCATGCGGCGGATGCAGGCAGGGCCATGAGGTCAGGCCTCTTCCAGCGCGCGCAGGGACCGGACCGCCTCTTCGAAATGCTGGGGATGAGTCTCAATCGCGTCTTTCAGCAGGCCCTTGCCGGTGCTGATGTCGTTCTGCTTGATCGCCGTCAGCGCCATCGTGTACAGCAGCTGCGCCCGTTCGGTCTGGTTCATCGGGATGACCGGCAGGTCGTATTTGCGCTGGGCGCCGCGTGCCAGAACAAGGTTGTTCTTGGCCGTAAACAGGGTGCTGTCCTGCCGCAGGGCGTCGATGAACAGACGCTCTGCCCCCGGATAATCGCCGCGCGTCAGCTTGGAATAGCCCCAGTTGTTCAGCGTGCTGGCGGGTGTCGTGGTCAGACCCACCGCGGTTTGATAAAAACTGTCCGACTTCGTCCACTGCTGCTTGCTGTCGGCGATCATCGCCTCCAGCTTGTAGCGGTTATAGGTCTCATGAGTGGGCGGGACGGTGTTGAGCGTGGCGGCCGCGGCGTCCCACTGGTTCGACCGGATCTGCGCATCGGCCAGATCCACCCGGTCATCAAGGTTGGCGGCGGGATTGGCGACCACGGTCTGCCAGGCGGCGACGGCCTCTGTCGTGCGGCTGGCGCGGATCAGGGATTTCGCAAGACCGCGTTGCAGATCGACCCGGCCCGGTTCGTTCGCCAGGGCACCGCTGAAATACTTCACGGCCTCGTCCGGGTCGCCCACGGTCATCATGACATCGTTCAGGTTCGATCCATCGACGGCGTTGATGTCCTGCATCGCGCGCTGCACTTCGGCATCGCCGTTGTGGCTGCCGCAGGCGGACAAGACCAGCGTGCCGGCCAGACAAAGAATAACGGTGTGGCGCATGGGTGTGCGTCCTTTCCTGCTGCTGCCTCTCAGAGCGGTTCGATGGTGTCCCCATCGGCCCGCCGGACCAGTTCAACGTTCTGGTTCTCTTGTGCAGGATCGTAGATAACGGCGTCGCGTTTGGATAGCGCCAAGCGCAAGTTCTCTCTGATCTGGTCAGAATTCCCGTTATCCGTGGCATATGCGCGACGGAAAACTTCGGCCGCTTCGGCAAAATCGCCCTTTTCCATCAGCAGGACCCCCAGATTGTTCCAGGCGGGCGGGAAATCGGGGGCCTCTTTCGCGGCCCGGCGCAGCAGACCCTCGGCCTGACCCAGACGCCCCAGGCGCAGGTTCGCGGACCCCAGTGCGGACAGGGTATCGACGTTCAGGCCCTGCTGGGCGGCGGCGCGGGTATAGGCATCCAGCGCCAGTTCGTATTCGCCGGCGGCCATCAGGCGATGGCCGACGATCAGGCCATCTGTGTCGGCCTTGCCGGCCAGACCGGGGGCATAGACACCGTCGCCGGATGCAAGCTGGCCGCCCGGTGAACAGGCGGCCAATGCAAGCGTGAAGGCGACAGAAAGGCCGAGGCCATTTGAGATCATCAGTTCAGTTTCCGGTGCCCATCATCTGGGTGATACCATAGATCGAGGGTCCGATCAGGATCATCAAAAGCGGCGGCACGGTCAACATCATCGTGGCCAGTGTCATCTTTGTCGGCAGCTTGTTGGCGGCCTCTTCGGCCCGCATCACGCGCTTGTCGCGCATTTCCGCGGCATAGACCCGCAACGCCTCGGCGATCGAGGTGCCGAACTGCTGGCTCTGGATCAGCACGGTCGTAAAGCTCGAGATATCCTGCACCCCGCAGCGTTCCGACATGTCGCGCAGCACGGCCTCCTTGCCCTTGCCGGCTTTCATTTCCTGACTGACGGTCTCGAATTCCAGCGCAAGATCGGGAAAGCCGGATTTCAGCTCGCGTGCGACCCGCAGGATCGACTGGTCCAGGGACTGACCCGCTTCCACGCAGACCAGCATCATGTCGAGGCTGTCGGGAAAGCCGTTGATGATCGCCTCCTTGCGGCCAGCGACCCGGCGCGTCACCCAGTATTTGGGCAGCATGTAGCCGACGCAGCCCGGCCCCAGCAGCATGATCATCATATTCTGCGATGTCACGTCGCCTTGCTGCATCTTCAGCAGGGCGTAAAGCCCGCCAAGCACCAGCCCGAGGATCCCCAGTGCAAACTGTGAGAAGTGAAAAATCCGCACGGAATTCTTGGATTTGTAGCCCGCCTGCAGCAGCTTCAGCTTTGCCGCAGAATATTCTTCCGCATCCTGAGGTTCCAGAAAGTTGGCGAATTTCTCCAGCTTGTCCTTGCTGCTGGGAGCGCGCAGCCGTTCTGCCTTGCCCGCGGCCTTCGGCGCCTGCCCCCGGTTGGCCGCCTTCAGCCGGTCAAGGGGATCGTCGGGACGTTTCATGACCGTCGGCAAGGTGATCAGGATCAGAAGGACACCCAGCAAACCGATCAGCATGACGCCGCCGAACGGTCCAAGCATATCGGTGATCATGGCGTTGATGTCAGAGAAGATATTCATGACTGGACCTTAAACCTTGATGTTCACAAGAGCGCGCATGACGATCAGGTTCAGCACGAGGAACCCCGCCACAACCAGACAGGCCGGGATGAAGATCGGCTTGTCCATGATGTCGTCGAAGTAGTTCGGCTGGATCATGTTGATGACGACCAAGGCACCGATGGGAAAGCCGGACAAGAGCTTGCCGGACCATTTCGCCTCGGCCGTGATGGCCTTGACCCGGCGGAACAGCCGGAACCGTGACCGGATCACCTTGGCCAGACCGTCCAGAATTTCGGCCAGGTTGCCGCCAGAGGTCTGCTGGATCGTCACGGCGACGGCCAGAAACCGCAGGTCCTGCATGTCGAGCCGTTCGGCCATGGCCTTCAGCGTCTCGCCCATGTCGCGGCCATAGGCGGCCTCGTCGGCGATGACACCCATCTCGGTGCCCAGCGGATCGGCGATTTCCTTGGCGACGATCTGCACCGCGGATGAAAACGGGTGACCCACGCGCAGGGACCGGACCATCAGCTCGACGGCCTCCGGCAATTGTTCCTCGAACAGGGACATGCGCTTGTTGGCCTTGCCGCTGATCCAGACGTATACGCCGCCGATCCCCATGCCTACGGCAATCACGCTGCGCGTCGGCAGGGCGACGGCGGTCATCACGGTCAGCGCGGCGAAGGCCAGCACGCTGACACCCGCCATGACCATCAGCAGCTGGGGCGGTGTAAAGGCAATGTTCGCGCGCTGGGCCTTGCCCGCGAGGATGGAATAGATCGGGATGCTCTGCGATTTCATGTGCTGGGTCATCTCCTTGCGGAGTTGTTCCAGCACCTGTTCGCGGTTGCCGCCCTTTTCCAGCAGCTCCAAACGGCGGTTCACCTTGCCGTTCTGGCTGATCGATTTGCCGAACAGCACAAGATAGGCACCCTGCACCAGCGCGATGACGGACACGAAAATGACGATATAGATGATCGGCTGGGCGGAAATCATGGCGTGCTACTCCGCAACGAGGGGTTCGAAGATCTGTGGCGGCAGGTCGTAGCCCCACAGTTTGAAACGGTCCGAGAAGTGGCTGCGCACGCCCGTGGCCGTGAAATGGCCGATGATCTTGTTTTCCGGCGTCAGGCCGATACGCTGGAACTTGAAGATTTCCTGCATCGAGATGACATCGCCTTCCATTCCAGTGATCTCGGTGATCGAGGTCATGCGGCGCGAGCCGTCCTGCAGACGGCTGGCCTGCACGATCAGGTTCACAGCCGAGGATATCTGCGATCGCATCGCCTTGATCGGCATTTCGATGCCGGCCATGGCGATCATGTTTTCCAGACGCGAGACGCCGTCACGGGCAGAGTTCGCGTGGATTGTCGTCATGGATCCGTCGTGGCCCGTGTTCATGGCCTGCAACATGTCGATGACTTCTTCGCCCCGCGTCTCGCCCACGATGATCCGGTCCGGGCGCATCCGCAGCGCGTTCTTCAGGCAGTCGCGCTGACTGACGGCGCCCTTGCCCTCGACGTTGGGCGGGCGGCTTTCCATCCGGCCGACGTGAACCTGCTGCAGCTGAAGTTCGGCCGTATCCTCGATCGTCAGGATGCGTTCGTCGTTCGCGATGAAGGATGACAGGGCGTTCAGCGTGGTCGTCTTGCCCGAACCCGTACCGCCAGAGACGATGACGTTCAGGCGGGTCGCGACGGCGGCTTGCAGATAGGCGGCCATCTCCTCGGAAAAGGCCCCGAAACGGACCAGATCGTCGATCCCCAACTTGTCCTTTTTGAACTTCCGGATCGACACGAGGCTGCCGTCCACGGCAATCGGGCCGACCATGGCGTTGAAACGCGACCCGTCAGCCAGACGGGCGTCGACGTAAGGATTGCTTTCATCGACGCGACGCCCCACGGCGGACACGATCTTGTCGATGATCCGCAGCAGGTGCTTTTCGTCCTTGAACGTGATGTCGGTCAGTTCCAGCTTGCCGGCGCGTTCTACAAAGATCTGCCGCGGACCGTTCACCAGAATATCGTTGACCGTATCGTCCTTCAGCAGCACTTCCAGCGGGCCAAGGCCCGTCACCTCGAAGAACAGATCCTGCGCCAGGGTGGTGCGTTCTTCCCGGTTCAGGACGATCCCCATCTCTTCCAACGTCTCGTTGGCGATGGCATTGATCTCGTTGCGCAGATCCGCCTCGCTGGCGTTTTCAAGGGCCGCGAGGTTCAGGTTGTCCAGCAGCGCCTTGTGCAGCTCCAGCTTGATTTCGCCCAGCCGCTCCTTGCGCTTCTTGTCGCGGTCGGCGGGGGCCACCTCCGCGCCACGCCCGGGCATCGCCTTCATCAGCGATTTGCGCGGGCTCTCCTCGACGGCGGGCACGGCGGCCAAGACCGGATTTGATGGCGTCAGAGTGCTGGGGCGTGCGCCGGGCGTCGGCGCACCGTCTCCGGGCTTCTTGTACTTGGAGAACATGGCAGACCCTTTCCCTTAACCCTTAGCTTCGGCGTGTTCGGCCTGATTGACCGCGTGGACGGACGCCGCGAGTTTCGCGATTTCCTTGCGCATGGCGTTCTTGGGCGCGTTCACGGCCAGTGGCGTGCCGTGATCGCAGGTCTGGGCGACCTGCTTGCCACCATCCGGCAGCTGCACCTCGATCGAGATCCCGAGGCTCTCGCCCAGCCGCTTCACGCGGGCCTTGCCGGACAGATCCGTGAACCCGGGGGCGCGGTTCAACACAAAGCGCAGCTTGTCGAACGGCAGGTCTTCGGACTGCAGCGCACGTTTCAGGCGCAGCGTGTTCTGCGCCGACCGCATGTCGAGCTCCAGCGTGGCGAAGTAGACATGCGCCGCCTCCAGCACGGTCTGGGACCATTCGACCATGGTCGAGGGCATGTCGATGATCACGTAGTCAAAGTTCGTGCGCGCCATTTCCAGCACGCGGGCCACATCCGCGCCGCTGATCAGATCAAGCGGGATCATGTCTGTGGGCGCGGTCAGCACGTGTAGTTTCTGGTCGTAGGACAGCAGCGCCTGCATGAATGACGTGCTGTCCATCGAATCCGTGTCCGACAGCAGTTCCAGCACCGCTTCGCGGCGGGGCAGATCCAGATAGGTCGATGCGGTGCCGAATTGCAGGTCCAGATCCAGCAGGCAGACGCGCGGCGGCGTCGCCTTGTCGGCCAGCACCAGTTCCCAGGCGAGGTTCACGGCCAGCGTGGTGGCACCGGTCCCGCCGGCCATGCCATGCACCGCGATCACGACGCCGTCATGGGTGCCGGTCGGCTTCAGCTTGTTTTCCAGCTCGGGGGCGATCGGGATTTCGGCTGCGGGGGTCTGCACACGTTCGATGGCATTGGCCAGCTCGTTTTCCGGCAGGGGGTAGGGCACGAACTCGTCGCCCCCTTCACGCAACAGCTTGTGCAGCGCGCCGGGGCTGACATCCTCGGTGATCAGGATCACCTTGATATCGCGCCGTTTGGCGGCACCGATGATCGCGGCGATCTGCTCCAAATTGTCTTCGTCCGCTTGATCCATGGCAACGGCCAGGAACTCCAGCTCTGATGCCTCTGGCTGTCGCAGAAAGGTCATGGCATCCGTGAAGCTCAGGTCGCCCCAGCGTTCGCCAAGGGCGGCTTCCATGTCCTCGATCAGCAGATCAAAAATCTGCACGTCGCGGCTGACGGTGCAGGCGATCAGGGCCGGGCTTTCGGATCTCAGAACTGCAGTGCTACTCATACCGGACGTCCTCTACATGTGGGCGCCGCGCGGGGAGGGTGTGAGGCTCTGTCAGGGGCCCATCACGATCACCCGGTGCTTTCGCCCTGTCTGCATCTTGCAGAACAAGGCTTGCCCGTTGATCCGGTTGTGCCGTCTAATCATGTCGAGATTGGGACGAAATCCGTGTGATTGTGCGGTTTGGCACAACGATAGGACGGACGGGGTCGCACTGTCGACGCGCATCGCATGATGCGCGCCGCACTCCGCAATTACTGTGCGGCGCCAGCCGTCTGCGACTCAGAGATCGTGGCAGTCGGCGCCGCGCTGGTCACGTATTCACGAAAGATGACTTCCGCATACTTGCCGTTCAGCAGCATCGGCGCGCCCTTCACGAAGCCAGACACCTCGGTCACGGCGCGGCGGTTCTGGCGTTCGGGACCGGGGGTCGCAATCACTGGACGCGTCTCGCCGTAGGACACCAGCGCCTCCAGCCGGGACCGGCTGATGCCCTGAGTGGATAGATAGGACACGATGGCATTGGCGCGGGCCAGCCCCAGCCGCTTGTTGTAGGCGGCAGAGCCCACCAGATCGGTGAAGCCATAGACCCGGAACCGGATTTCCGGAAACTGACGGATCCAGTTGGCCTGGACGGCCAGCACCGATTGTGCGGTGGCGTCCAGCTCGGCAGAGTTGAAGGCGAATGTGACGGTGCTGTCGACCTCCGACGCAAAACGCGCGCCAAGTTGGGACGTCGCACCGGTCATCGCCGCCTCGTTTGCGGCGGTGGCATTGCCGAAGGCCGGGTCAAGGTACGCCGTCCCTGCGGCGTCACGCGCCATGCCCGCCTCTTGTGCGCAGCCCATCAGTGTCAGGGCGGCGGCTGTCGTCATCAAAAAGGTCTTCATCGCGGCAGCCCCCGTCATTCCATCACATAGCCGTAAGAGCCGCTGAAGTCCTGTCGTGCGACTTCACCAGCGCCACCAGCCTTTGGCGCATTCGACGCGGCGACGCGGCCAAACAGGAACAGATCCTTTTCCGATGGCGGCTGCACGCGGTCGGTCGGCAGCGCCAGCGCCTGACCACGGGTCGGTGTGACCAGATGCGGTGTCACGATGATGACAAGCTCTGTCTGGCGGCGGCTGTATTCGACGCTGCGGAACAGGGCGCCCAGCACGGGCACATCGCCCAGCCACGGCACCTGACCGTTCAGATCGGTAAAGTCGTCGGACAAAAGGCCCGCGATGGCAAAGCTTTCGCCGTCGCGCATTTCCACCGTGGTCGAGGTTTCCCGCCGCCGGAAGGCGTTCACGGTAAAGCCGTTCGCGGTGAAACCGTTGGCCGGATCGATCGAAGACACCGCTGCCATCAGTTCGAGGTTGATGATGTCGCCGTCGACGACGCGCGGCACGAATGTCAGCTCCACGCCGAAAGGCTTGAATTCGACCGAAATCTGGCCGCCGTCCTGCGCCACGGGCACGGGATATTCGCCACCGGCCAGAAACTTGGCTTCTTGCCCCGACAGGGCGGTCAGGTTCGGCTCTGCCAACGTGCGCACCACGCCACGGGATTCCAGCGCTTCCAGCAGGATGCCGACCTCCAGCCCGCCGGCGTTGAAGCCGAAGAGGAAGGCGCCGTTATTGGCATTGGTAGCAGGGGTGGAGCCATTGAATGTATTGCCGATGGCGCCGGACGTGACCAGTCCGCCGGTGCCGCCGCTGGTGCCAAGATTGCCGTTCAACGCCGTGCCCTGCGCCGCGACGGATGACGACAGCGACTTGCTGACGCTGCGCTGCATTTCGGCAAAACGGACCTTCAGCATGACCTGCTGGGTGCCGCCGACGCTCATCAGGTTGGATACCCGCTCGGGGGCATAGCGCTCGGCCAGTTCCAGCGCGCGGTCCAGACGGGCCGTGCTGCTGACGGTGCCCGACAGCACGATGCCGTTGTTGGCGGTGCGGACCTCGATCGGCTCGCCCGGCAGGATCTGTTCCAGCCGCTCCTTGAATTCCGCGATGTCAGGCGTGACCTGCACCTCGACGTTGCTGATCAGGCGGCCATCGGCGCCCAGGATCGTCATCGTCGTGCGCCCCGGCTCTTTGCCCAGCAGATAGATCGTCCGGTCCGACAGGGACGAGATGTCTGCAATGCCCGGGTTGGCGATTGAAATTTCGGTGAAGGGTTCGTCGCTTTCCACAACGATGGCGCGGTTCATCGGAACGGCCAGTGGTGCGGATGACGTGCCGGTCACGACGCGCAGCGTCTCTGCCTGCACGGGCGCCGTTGCCGCAAAAACCAACATCAGGCTCGCCACAGCGGCCTTCATGAATCTGTCATAGCTCATTGTGACCTGCCTCTCCGATCACGCGTCAGCGGAAATTATTTTCCGTCATTGCGACCACCATGACCATGTCCGCTGATTATTGCAAGAATCAATGGTTTGCGGGCTATGATTGATGTGGACATCGGGCAACACGTCCGATTTTCAGGCGCCGCAAGCAAGTCGGGCCGCGCGTTTCCGGCGGCCCTGACATTCCATGTTTTATAGGGTTAGACTGATCTGGATCAGTTGGTGCAGGCGATTTCCATCTGCACCTTCTCGGTGCCGCGGCGCACGGTCGTATAGCAGCTTTGCGGGGCAGCGGGGGCCGCGACAGGGACGTCAGCGACGATGACCGGAGCAACGGGCGGCTCTGGCAGGGTGATGGCCTGTTCGCCATCCGCCACCACGTTCACAGCCGAGTCCGATCCCACCAGCGACAGGCTCAGCTTGCCTTCGGCTTGGGCCTGGGCCAGTCGCGCGACGTCGTCGACGCTGACCTGAACGGTCACGGTGCTGGGGATCGCGGTGTCGATCTTGTTGCGGTCAGTGCTCTGGTCGATGGCGATCAATTCGATCGAGCTGCCGATCAGATGGGTTTCATCCTGATTGTTTTTCTGGCCCACGTTTCCGGTCCAATAGATGTCCACCCGGTTGCCCGGCCGCAAGAAGCTGGATACCGCCGTCGACCCATCGACGCCGATCGTGAAGGCCCGCATCATCGGACGCAACTGCTGCGTGATGCTGGCGATTTGCCCCTGTGGCGTGACGTTCGTGGCAAGCACGACCTCGTTCACCTCCATCGGGCGCAGGACGCTGCGGGACTGGTCCAAACCTTCCGGAAACAGCTCTTCCATGGTGGCGAAGGTGCCTTCCGGCAGGAAATCCTTGGCATACTTGACGGTTGTGACGTCTTCTGCAGTCAGCGTGTCGCCAAATGCGAGCGCCTTGGATACGGCCAGCACGTCAATGGTTTCGACGACCTGCGCCGCGCGTTCGCGTTCCGCGATCAGGGCACTTTCGGTGTCGGCCACATAGCCCTTGACCATGTAGACGGCAAACCCCGCCAGTGCCATGCCAAGAACCAGAACCAAACTGAAAACTGAGCGCATGAAGTCATTCCCGTTGTTGAAGCTGCGTGAAATCCGGTCAAGTCAGTGTGCCGGATGTCTGTATCGAAAGTCTTACGGATTTGTCGGTGGTGTCGCCAAACTGGCTGCGATCGCGTTGGATTTACTCTCGACGCTTGGTTTTACGGCAAGGCCTGCCACAACTCCCAGACCGACGATCGCGGCCGTCAGGACCACCCAGTCCACGGTCACGGCCCCATCGCCGGATTTCAGAAAAGAATTCAAAAAAGCCTGCATGATCTATTCCTTGTGTCGTCCCTTGCCGTCGGTCTTGGCATGGCATTGGGGCAATGTTGCGGCGGGCGCGCGGTCATTTCGGACAGCGTCAGAACGCAAAGGGCCGCGTCATATTCTGACGCGGCCCAGAACATCCCTGCGGATGACTTAGTTGGTCGTTTTCGTCATCTCGGACGAGATCGCAGCTGTCTTGGCCGTGATTGAAGAGCTCATCGTCGTGCCGACCAGCAGGCCGAGTGCCACGATGGCAGCTGTCAGCACGACCCAGTCAACCGTCACGGCACCGTCTTCGTCGTTGCGGAAGTTTTTGATGAAGTTCAGCATGTATATTCCCTCCTCAGGGTATCGCTTGTGTTTGGTATCCTTTGCCGGATCGTAGCGCGCCGGCCTCTTAGTGGCCCGCTCCCCGTCTTGGATGTCCTTATATAGCTGGTCGATTGCGTCCTAAATTTGGCTGGTTTCGTGCGTTTTTGGGCGCAGTCAAATAATCCGGTAATTTTCAAGTAACCTGCTGTAATTAAATGTCTTTAATTATGAAAGAAGAACCGTTGACCATTTGCGACGTTGCCTGATTGCGTCGAATACTGGCGAAATTGCCGGATTGTGCACGCCAGCGTAGCAACGCCGCCCGTGACCTGCCACGATGACCGCAAAACAAGTGTCGAGCAGGACGCACCATGATGACGATGACCAGAGGCCTTGCAACGGTCGGGCTGTGCCTCTTCGCAGCCGTTGCACAGGGCGAGGACCGGCTGCAGCCGGATTTCACCTTCAAGCGTGTCGGCGTGCCGAAGGCGCAGGGATCGCGCATCACGGTGCAGGTCGATCCGACCGCGACACCGGCCACCCTGCGGCCCAGCGCTCCGCGCCCGGTGGCTACGCCGGACGGGGCCATCGCCCTTGCCCCGCAACCCTCCGGCCTGGACTGGTTCTGGTCCACGATCTCGCCTGATCTGGCGGCCATGGGGCCGGGACGGCTGCAGCAGGCGCTGGGCGTCATCGCAGAGCCGCCCAGCGGCAAGTCGGTGCCGACCCCGCGGTTGCAGACCCTGCAGGACATCGCCGCCCTCCACGGGATCGAGATCCTGAAGGCCACGGTCGGCACCAAGGTCAGCCCGGCGCTGGTGCTGGCGCTGATCAGTGTGGAAAGTGCGGGCAACGCGCAGGCGGTCAGCCGGTCCGGCGCGCAGGGGCTGATGCAGCTGATGCCCGACACCGCCGCGCGGTTCCGCGTGGCCGACAGCCTGTCGCCAGCGCAGAACATCAAGGGCGGCGTGGCCTACCTCGACTGGTTGATGAACAAGTTCAACGATGACCCGATTCTGGTGCTGGCGGGCTATAACGCCGGCGAAGGGTCCGTGCGCGATGCCAAGGGTGTGCCGCCGTTCCCCGAAACCCGCGGCTATGTGCCAAAGGTGCTGGCCGCCTTTGCGGTGGCGCGGGGCCTGTGCCTGACACCGCCGGAACTGGTGTCCGACGGCTGCGTGTTTGCGGTCAACCGGTCCTAGACCGCGAAGACGTCCGCCCATTCCGGATGCTTGCGCCGCTGGGCGTTCACGAAGGGGCAAAGCGGCACGATCCGGTAGCCCTTCTCGCGGGCGTCCGCGATGAAGGCGTCCAGCATCATCACGCCGATCCCTTCGCCCTCGTGACCGGGGGCGACTTCGGTATGATCGGCGATGACCTGTTCGGGCGACAGGATCGAATAGGTCATCTCGCTAATGCCATTGCCATGGTCGATGAACCAGCGGCCCTTGCTGCCGCTGGTCTTGTGCTGGACCTCAGGCGACAATCGTCGCCTCTGTCGCGTCGCGCAACTCCTGTTCGGTCACGCCGTCGGCGGTCTCGACGATCCGCAGACCGCCTTCGACGACATCCATCACGCCCAGGTTCGTGATGATCCGGTCCACCACGGCGGCCCCGGTCAGGGGCAGGGTGCAGGACTTCAGCACCTTCGACTCGCCATGCTTGTTGGCGTGGTCCATGACGACGACGACACGCTGCACGCCGGCGACAAGGTCCATCGCCCCGCCCATGCCCTTGACCAGCTTGCCGGGGATCATCCAGTTCGCGAGGTCGCCATTCTCGGCCACTTCCATCGCACCCAGGATCGCCATGGCGATCTTGCCGCCGCGGATCATGCCAAAGGACGTCGCACTGTCAAAGAACGCGGTCTGCGGCAATTCGGTGATCGTCTGCTTGCCGGCGTTGATCAGGTCGGCGTCTTCCTCGCCCTCGATCGGGAAGGCGCCCATGCCCAGCATCCCGTTTTCAGACTGCAGGGTCACCTCGACCCCCTCGGGGATGTAGTTGCTGACCATGGTCGGAATCCCGATGCCAAGGTTCACATACCAGCCGTCCTGCAGTTCCTGCGCGGCCCGAGCGGCCATCTGATTGCGATCCCAAGCCATTATGCGGACTCCTTCTTGCGCGTCGTGCGCTGTTCGATTCGCTTTTCGTGGTCACCCTGAATGATGCGATGGACATAGACGCCGGGCAGGTGGATCTCGTCACCGCCAAGGCTGCCGGTCGGCACGATCTCTTCGACCTCGACCACGCAGACCTTGCCGCACATGGCGGCAGGCGGGTTAAAGTTGCGGGCCGTCTTGCGGAACACGAGGTTGCCGGTGGCGTCCGCCTTCCACGCCTTCACGATGGCAAGGTCCGCCACGATGCCGCGTTCAAGGATATAGGTCTGCCCGTCGAAATCCTTGTGTTCCTTGCCTTCGGCGATCTGCGTGCCGACGCCGGTCTTGGTGTAGAAGCCGGGAATCCCGGCACCGCCAGCGCGCATCCGCTCGGCCAGCGTGCCTTGCGGGTTGAATTCGACCTCCAGCTCTCCGGCCAGATACTGGCGCATGAATTCGGCGTTCTCGCCCACGTAAGAGGAGATCATCTTCTTGACCTGCTTGGTCTGCAGCAGGATGCCGATGCCGAAATCGTCCACGCCTGCGTTGTTGGATGCAAAGGTCAGACCTTTCACGCCCGATTCCTTGATGGCGCCCAACAGCAGTTCGGGGATGCCGCACAGGCCAAAGCCTCCCGCGGCGATCAGCATGTCATCGGTCAGCAGACCGTCCAGTGCCTCGGCGGCAGAGCTATAGACTTTCTTCATCTCGCACCCTCAAAAATGAATTGCCCGGCGAACCTGCAAGGCGCACCGGGCAATGTCAATCTGATGACGCCGGGCAGCGGCTATTCGAAGACGTCGCCGTCATCGGTTTCCACAGGCTTGGCCTTGGCCGCAGTCGTCTTGGTCACGGTCTTCTTGGCCGCAGCTGTCTTGGCCGCCGGCTTTTTTGCGGCGGGCTTCGTCGGAGCTTTGGCGGCGCTGGTTGCGGCCGGCTTTTTCGCGGCGGCTTTCTTCGGGGCGGCCTTCTTCTTGGCGCCGGGCTTGGGCTTGCCCGCTTTCGCGGCCCGCTCGTCCAGCAGATCGACGGCCTGCGCCAGGGTCAGATCCTCGGGTGTCACCGTGTCGGGGATCGTCGCGTTCAGCTTGTCCCACTTCACGTAAGGCCCGTATTTGCCGTCATAGATGTTGACGGGGCCACCGGCCTGCGGGTGGTCGCCCAATTCACGCAGGGCCACGGCGGCCTTGCCGCGGCTGCCACGGCTGGCGACCTTTTCGGCCAGAAGCTGCACCGCGTGGTTCATGCCCACGGTCCAGACATCCTCCAACCCTTCAAGGTTGGCATTCGTGCCGCCACGATCCGAAGTCGTCTCGGCGTGTTTCAGATAGGGGCCGTAGCGCCCGATGTTGGCCCAGACGTTCACGCCGTCCTCGGGGTGGGGGCCGATCAGGCGGGGCAGAGCCAGCAGGCGGACGGCCTGTTCCAACTCGACCTCCTCCGGCTCCCACGCGGCAGGGACCGACTGGCGGGGCGGCTTGGGGTTTTCTTCGGTCGCGGCACCGCGCTGGGCGAAGGGACCGAAGCGGCCTTTGAAGATGCGGATCTCGTCGCCCATGTCCTCGCCCAGCAGCTTGCCGTCCGGCGGAATCGCGGATTTTTCCGCCTCGGGGTCGGGCGGACCGAAGGGCCGGGTATAGCGGCATTCAGGATAGTTCGAACAGCCGATGAAGGCGCCGCCGGACCGCGCCGTTCGCATCGACAGACGCCCCTGACCGCAGTTCGGGCACAGCCGCGGATCGGTGCCGTCGCCGGGATCGGGGAACAGGTGCGGTTCCAGCACCTCGTTGATCTTGTCCAGCACCTCGCCGATCCGCAGGTCAGCGGTTTCGGCAATGGCGGCGGAAAAGTCGCGCCAAAAGCGTTCCAGCAGCTTCTTGTAGTCCGCATCGCCCGCGCTGACCTTGTCGAGCTGGTCTTCGAGGTCCGCGGTGAAGTCGTATTCGACATAGCGGTGGAAGTAGTTCGACAGGAAGGCCGTCACCAGCCGCCCCTTGTCCTGCGGGATCAGGCGGTTCTTGTCCTTTTCGACATAACCGCGATCCTGAATCGTCGTGACGATCGACGCATAGGTCGACGGGCGCCCGATGCCGAGCTCTTCCATCCGTTTGACCAGTGTCGCCTCGGTGTAGCGGGGCGGGGGCTGGGTAAAGTGCTGCTCGGAGTCGACGGACTGCTTCTTCGCGGCCTCGCCGTTCTCGATCTGCGGCAGGCGCTTGCTGTCTTCGTCCTCGGTATCGTCGCGACCTTCCTCGTAGACGCGCAGAAAGCCGTCGAACAGCATGACCTGCCCGTTGGCGCGCAGCATGACCTGACCGTCCTTGCTGCCCACATCCACTGTCGTCCGCTCCATCCGGGCGGCTTCCATCTGGCTGGCCAGCGTGCGCTTCCAGATCAGATCGTAGAGCTTGCGCTGGTCGCTGTCCTTGATGTCGGCCTGTGACGCATCGACCATCATGTCGGTCGGGCGGACGCATTCGTGCGCTTCCTGCGCATTCTTGGCCTTGTTCTTGTAAACCCGCGGCTCCTTCGGGACATACTTGTCACCAAACTTCGACTTGATCGCGTCGCGCGCACCGGTCACCGCCTCTGGTGCCATGTCGATGCCATCGGTCCGCATGTAGGTGATCAGGCCGGCTTCATACAGCCGCTGGGCCACGCTCATGCACTGCTTGGCCCCCATGCCGAACTTGCGGCTGGCCTCTTGCTGCAGGGTTGAGGTCATGAAGGGCGGCGAGGGGTTGCGCGACGCGGGCTTGGCTTCGACGCTTTGCACGCCCAGGTCACGGGAATTGATCGCCTGCACGGCCATTTCGGCCTGCGTCGCGTTCGACAGGTCGAACTTGTCCAGCCGCTTGCCGCCCAGCACGGTCAGCCGCGCCTCGTATTCCACGCCGCGGGGGTTCTGCAGGATCGCCTTGACGGTCCAGTATTCCTGATTGCGGAACGCCTCGATTTCCATCTCGCGCTCGACGATGATCCGCAGGGTGACGGATTGCACGCGACCGGCGGATTTCGCACCGGGCAGCTTGCGCCACAGCACGGGCGACAGGTTGAAGCCCACGAGGTAGTCCAGCGCGCGGCGGGCGAGGTAGGCATCGACCAGCGGCATGTCGACCTGACGCGGGTTCTTCATCGCCTCGGTCACGGCGGATTTGGTGATCGCGTTGAACACGACGCGGCTGGCGGTCTGGATCTTCAGCCCGCGCTTGTTGTTCAGCTCTTCCTGCAGGTGCCACGAAATCGCCTCGCCCTCGCGGTCGGGGTCTGTGGCGAGGATCAGGTTCGGGTCTTCCTTCAGGGCGTCGACGATCGCCTTGATGTGTTTCTTGCTGTCGGCCGCGACCTCCCAGATCATGGAAAAGTCGTCGTCTGGCAGCACCGATCCGTTCTTGGGCGGCAGGTCGCGGATGTGGCCGTAGGACGCCAGCACCGTATAGTCGCTGCCCAGATACTTGTTGATCGTCTTGGCTTTCGCCGGGGATTCGACAACGACGACGGGCATGGGAAAACCTTGCTTTGACTGGGGCGCACACTGGCCGCGCAACATGGGCGGCTTGGCCCTAAGTTGTCAATGCAGACCGGCTTCGCCAGTCCGAAGATCGGACTTTCCGCGTAACGCACTGAATTGCATGACGGATTTTTTTAGGTTCGGCGCTGTCAACTGACCCGTGACAGCAGACCGCCCGCCGATCGGGCGATCCGACCGTCCAGTTCGAGGTCGATCAGCACCGGCGCGACCAGCGGTGAGGGGCTGCCCAGATCGCGGATCAACTGATCCTCTGCCACAGGCGAGGCTCCCAGCCGATCGAGGATCTGGTTATGCAATGCCGCCGCTTCCTGCAGGGTGCGGCGCGGTGCCGGGGGCTGGTCCGGAATCGTCAGCGGCAGGGGGGCTGCGGGCCGGGCGCCCAATGCCTCGATCACGTCGGCGGCGGATCGCACCAGTTGCGCGCCGTCGCGGATCAGCATGTTGCACCCGGCGGCGCGGGCATCGAACGGATGACCCGGCACCGCCAGCACGTCGCGGTGCTGATCCAGCGCGTCGCGGGCGGTGATCAGGCTGCCGGATTTGGCGGCGGCCTCGACCACGATGACGGCGCGGGACAGGCCCGCAATGATGCGGTTGCGCGCCGGAAAGTGCCGCGCCTGCGGTTGCAGACCCATGGGCATTTCCGACAGGCGCAGGCCCTGTGCCGCGATCAGATGGGCCAGATCGGTATTTTCGACAGGATAGATGACATCGACGCCGCCCGCCTGCACCGCCACCGTGCCGCCGGCCAGTGCGGCGTGGTGGGCAGCGGCATCGATCCCGCGCGCCAGCCCGGACACGACGACATACCCCGCGGCGGTCAGATCGCTGGCCAGGGCCTTCGCCATCCGGGTCCCCAGCGACGAGGCATTGCGCGCGCCCACCATGGCGATCATCGGGCGGTGCAGCAGGTCCACGCGTCCCAGCGCCCACAGCAAAGGCGGTGCGTCGGACAGATCGTCGATCGCCGGAGGCCAGTCAGGATCGCCCTGCATCAGCAGGCGTGCCCCCGCGGCGTGACCGGCCTTCATCTCTGCAATGACGACACCTGCGGGACAGATTTCATAATCAGCGACGCCAGCCGCAGCCGCGATGGCCGGCAGGGCCGCAAGCGCCCCGTCGGCGGACCCATGTTCGGCAATCAGCCGACGGTAGGTCGCAGGTCCGACACGACGGGATCGCAGCAAGCGAAGGTTCTGGAACCTGGGGTCATCCCGGGGGGATTTTTGGTGAGTGGTCGGGTGAAAAGCCACGTCTGAACCAAACCTTCGCCTTGCTGCACCCTCAGTCTAGAATCGCAATCCTTAATCAAAGCTGAATCAAAACAGCCGCATCGCGAAAATAACGTCAGGCCGATCCGCCGACCGTCAGGCCGCCGATCAGCAGGCTGGGTTGGCCGACGCCCACCGGCACCCACTGACCGGCCTTGCCGCAGTTGCCGATACCCGGATCCAGCGCCAGATCGTTGCCGATCCCGCGGATCTGCCGCAGGGCCGTCGCTCCGTCGCCGATCAGCGTGGCGCCCTTGATCGGGCGGCCCACGACGCCGTCCTTCACGCGGTAGGCTTCGGTGCAGGAAAAGACGAACTTGCCGTTCGTAATGTCGACCTGACCGCCACCGAATCCCACGGCATAGATCCCGTCCTTCAGATCCGCCACGAGGGACGCGGGCGCGGTGTCGCCGGCCAGCATGTAGGTGTTCGTCATGCGCGGCATCGGTGCATGGGCATAGGATTCGCGCCGCCCGTTGCCGGTGGGCGCGACCCCCATCAGCCGTGCGTTCTGCCGGTCCTGCATGTAGCCGACCAGCACGCCATCCTCGATCAGTACATTCTTCGCCGACGGTGTGCCCTCGTCGTCCACGGTGATCGACCCGCGGCGGTCGGGAATCGTGCCATCATCCAGCACGGTGACGCCCTTGGCTGCGATCTGCTGACCCATCAGACCGGCAAAGGCGCTGCTGCCCTTGCGGTTGAAATCGCCCTCCAACCCGTGGCCGATCGCCTCGTGCAGCAGGATGCCGGGCCAGCCCGGGCCGAGGACGACGTCCATCACGCCGGCGGGCGCCGGTTCCGCGTCAAGGTTGACGAGGGCGATGCGCAGCGCCTCGCGGGCGACGCCCTGCCAGTGCGCGGTGTCGATCAGACCGATGAGAGAGGCGCGACCGCCGCCGCCCATGCTGCCGCTTTCGCGCTGGCCGTCCTGTTCGACGATGATGCTGATGTTGATCCGGCTCATCGGGCGGACGTCCGTGACCATCGTGCCTTCGGGGCGCAGGATCACGACCTCTTGCTGGGACGCGCCAAGGGATGCGCTGACCTGCACCACGCGGGGATCAAGGTCGCGGGCAAAGGCGTCGATCTGGCGCAACAGGTCGATCTTTGCCGGAAAGCTGGCCTCGGCCACAGGGTCCACGTCGCTGTAAAGCTTGACGTTGGTCCCCTGCGGACCGGGCGCCATCGTGCCACCGCCGTCACCCACCGCCAGACGCGCGGTGCCGACCGCGCGGCGCAGCGCCGCCTCGTCGATCGTCGTGGCATGGGCATAGCCCGCCCGCTCGCCGCGAACCGCGCGCAGGCCGAATCCTTCGGAGGCGTCGTAGTTGGCGGTCTTGACCCGACCATCGTCCAGCACAAGGCTTTCGGACCGGCGGCGTTCGATGAACAATTCGCCGTCGTCGGCGCCCAGCGTCGCCTCTCTTAGCAGGGCAAGGGCCGTGTCCTGATCCAAATGCGTGTCAAAAGGGCGAAATCGGTCGTCTGTCATGGCGGCGCATCCTTGGGATCGGGACGTGATGACCACAGACCTGCGCCAAAGCGTCCCTTTGCCGCAATCGTGGTTCTTGAGTTGTCCTTCAGGATATGGGACACGCACGGCAGGATACAACGGGATTGTGCGACGGCCGTCATGGCACCGACGTCGCACCGTCGTCACGCCGCAGGGCAAAACCCGGCGCGAGATCATAAGGGAATGACATGCGACTGAGCAATTTCGCCAAGACTGCCTGGACCACCATGGGTCTGATACTGGCCGGTGCCACGGCCCGCGCGCAGGACGTGAATGTGGAGCTGCCCGTCATCGGCGCACCGCATCCGGGCGGAATCGGCTTTCAGGAAGCGGCGACCAGCATCGCGCGCGACGTGCACTGGCTGGATGGCATGCTGCTGTGGATCATCACCGCGATCACGCTGTTCGTCACCGGTCTGATGATCTGGGTCTTCATCAAGTATAACCACAAGTCGAACCCCAAGCCCGCTGGCTTCACGCACAACAGCCCGCTGGAAATCGCATGGACGGTCGTGCCGATCATCATTCTGGTTTTCATCGGCGCCTTCTCTCTGCCCGTGCTGTTCAACCAGCAGGAAATCCCCGACGGCGACATCACGATCAAGGTGACGGGCTACCAGTGGTACTGGGGCTACGAATACGTCGACGAAGGCGTTGCATTCGATTCGTTCATGCTGGCACCGGACGAGCTGGCCGACTACGGCTACAGCGACGACCTTTATAAGCTGGCGACCGATCAGGCGATCATCCTGCCGGTCGGCAAGACCGTCGTGATGCAGCTGACCGGTGCTGACGTGATCCACTCCTGGACCGTCCCGGCCTTCGGGGTCAAGCAGGATGCCGTGCCGGGCCGTCTGGCGCAGCTTTGGTTCAACCCGGACAAGGAAGGCATCTACTTCGGTCAGTGCTCCGAGCTGTGCGGCAAGGATCATGCATTCATGCCGATCACGGTCAAGGTTGTCAGCCAAGAGGTCTATGACGCCTGGCTGGTCGAGGCGAAGGCACAGAACGGCGTCTGATCGCCGTCGATCCGCAAGGATGACTGAAACAGGGTCCGATCCGGCACAGGCCGGGTCGCGACGATCTTTTCCGAGCTGCCGAAGGCGCGAACCATGTCTGACATGAGCCTGCACGAAACCACACCGGACACCGTCTACGAGACGCAGATGGGCGATTACTTTGCCCTGCTTAAGCCGCGCGTGATGTCGCTGGTCGTGTTCACGGCGCTTGTCGGCCTGCTGGTCGCACCCGTTCCCGTGCATCCCTTCATCGGCTTCGTCGCCATCCTGTGCATCGCGGTCGGGGCAGGGGCCTCTGGTGCGCTGAACATGTGGTGGGACGCCGACATCGACGCCCGCATGCGCCGCACCGCGAAACGCCCGATCCCGGATGGCCGCGTCCAGCCGGGCGAGGCGCTGGGTCTGGGCCTTGCCCTCTCTTTCTTCTCTGTCCTGCTGATGGGTCTGGCGACGAATGCGGTCGCGACAGCATTGCTGGCCTTCACGATCTTCTTCTACGCCGTGGTCTATTCCATGTGGCTCAAGCGCGCGACGCCGCAGAACATCGTGATCGGCGGGGCGGCGGGTGCCTTCCCTCCGATGATCGGCTGGGCGGTGGCGACGGGTGGGGTCAGCATCGAATCGGTGCTGATGTTCGGCCTGATCTTCATGTGGACGCCGCCGCACTTCTGGGCTTTGGCGCTGTTCGTCAAGACCGACTACGGCGACGCCGGCGTGCCGATGCTGACCGAAACTCATGGCCGCCGCGTCACCCGCAACCACGTGCTGGCCTACTGCCTGCCGCTGGTCGCCGTGGCGCTGGGCCTTGGCTTCACCTCGATCGGCGGGCCGGTCTATCTGGCGGTCGCGGTCGTCTTCAACGCCTGGTTCCTGAAAGGCTGCTATGACATCTGGCGCCGGGACGAGGTGCAGGCCGAGGCGGACAAATACAAGGTCGAGATCAAGACCTTCAAGGTGTCGCTCTACTACCTTTTCGCGCATTTTGGTGCCCTCCTGATCGAGGCCGCCCTGCGCGCCAATCACATCGGAGGCCTTTGAACATGGCAATCCAGGTCGAACATGAAATCCACACCCGCCGCCGGGGCCGCAACATTGGCGTCGGCCTGCTGCTGCTGGGCTTCATCAGCATCGTCTTCGGCCTGACCGTGGTCAAGGTCCTGCAACTGGGCAACCTGCGCAGCTTCGAGACCTTCGATCACGTCGTGCGGCCCCAGATCTTGCCGGAAAACATGACGACGCCCACACCAGAGGTCGCACCGGAGGCATCGAACTGATGTTGTTTCCGCGTCTCAAGGGTCCGAACCGTACGCTCGTGCAGCTTGTCGGTGTCGTCGTGCTGATGGGCGGCCTCGCCTGGGCATCGGTGCCGTTCTATTCATGGTTCTGCAAGGTGACCGGCTTCGGCGGCATCACCAATGTGGCAGAGGCCGGATCGGACACGATCCTCGACCAAACCATCAAGATCCGCTTCGACGCCTCCGTCGACCGCGACATGCCGTGGACCTTCAAACCGGTGCAGCGCGAGATGACGCTGCGCATCGGTGAAACCGGGCTGGCGTTCTATGAGGCGCACAATCCGACCGACCGCGTCATCGCGGGGCAGGCCGCCTATAACGTGACGCCCTACGAGGCGGGCGGTTTCTTCGACAAGATCGAATGTTTCTGCTTTACCGAACAGGTTCTGCAACCGGGAGAGACGGTGCAGATGCCCGTCAGTTTCTACGTCGATCCGGCCATCGTGAATGACCGCGACGCAAAGTATGCCCATACGATCACACTCGGTTATACTTTCTATGAAATCGATCTGCCCGAAGGCAGCCAGCAGGCCGCTGTCGATGCTAATCTTTTGACAACCGACCCCGCCCCCGCCATAGACAGCAACTAAAGACAGCGACCAGCCTCAGGGAACAAACGAGACATGGCCCACGAAAAGAACCACGACTTTCACATCCTTCCGCCGTCCATCTGGCCGCTTGCCGGATCGCTGGGTGCCTTCATCATGCTGTTCGGCGCCGTCCTGTGGATGCACGAACACGGCCCCTACGCCTTCTTCGTCGGTCTGGCACTGGTGCTTTACACGATGTACGCGTGGTGGTCCGAAGTCGTGACCGAAAGCCAGGTCGGTGATCACACGCCCGTCGTGCGGATCGGCCTGCGCTACGGCTTCATCATGTTCATCATGTCCGAAGTCATGTTCTTCGCCGCATGGTTCTGGTCGTTCTTCAAGAACGCCATGTATCCCCTTGGCCCGAACTATCCCGCCGTCGACGGCGTCTGGCCCCCCGTCGGGATCGAGACGTTTGATCCGTGGCACCTGCCGCTGATCAACACGCTGATTCTGCTGTGCTCCGGTGCCGCCGCGACCTGGGCGCACCATGCTCTGGTCCACGAAAACAACCGTCAGGACATGAAATGGGGCCTGATGCTGGCCGTGGCGCTGGGTGCACTCTTCACCGTGTTCCAGGCCTATGAATACTCCCACGCGGCCTTCGGCCTTGCGGGCAACGTCTACGGTGCGAACTTCTTCATGGCGACGGGCTTTCACGGCTTTCACGTGATCATCGGCACGATCTTCCTGCTGGTCTGCCTGTTCCGCGTCTACGCTGGCCACTTCACCCCGGAAAAGCACGTGGGCTTCGAAGCCGCCGCTTGGTACTGGCACTTCGTCGACGTCGTCTGGCTGTTCCTCTTCGCGTCGATCTACATCTGGGGCGGTTGATCCTTTCCAATGCCACGTCAAAAAGGCGGCCCCAACGGGTCGCCTTTTTTGTATCCGCCGCCACCTTCACCCTGCCGGGCAAACCGGATAAGGCAACACGGTCTGACCAAAGGTTGATCCCGCCATGCTGCGTCGCATCTTCTTTCCCCTGCTGATGGGTGTCGTCGGTTGCTCTGTGCTGATCGCGTTGGGCGTCTGGCAGGTCCAGCGGCTGGCGTGGAAGACCGAGATTCTCGATCAGATCACCGCGACGATCGTGGCCCCCCCGGTGCCGCTGCCGGACGACGCCGACCCTGTCGCGGATGAATATCTACCGGTCGTGGCGACCGGCCATGTCACCGGGCAAACCCTCTCGGTCCTTGTCAGCACCGCCGAGAACGGGGCCGGTTACCGCACGATCACCGGCTTTCGCACCGATGATGGCCGGGACATCGTGCTCGACCTCGGGTTCCTCAGCCTTGACGATCGCGGCACAGCGCTTCCGACCGGCGATCTGACGGTCACCGGCAATCTGCTGTGGCCCGACGAGACGGACAGCTGGACCCCGGCCCCGGACGAAAAGACCGGCATCTGGTTCGCCCGCGACCTGCCCGCCATGGCAGCGGTACTGGATGCCCAGCCCCTGCTGCTGGTCGCCCGCCGAATCGATCCGGCCAGCCCGACCGTGCCGATGCCTGTCGGCATTCAGGGCATCCCCAACGACCACCTCGGTTATGCCATCACATGGTTCATGCTGGCCATTGGTTGGGCGCTGATGACCGGCCTGCTGATCTATCGCACGACCCGAAAGGACGCCTGACATGCGCTACATCTCGACCCGGGGGCAAGCCCCGAGCCTGAGTTTCGAGGATACGATGCTGACCGGCCTCGCCCGCGACGGCGGCCTCTATGTGCCTGACAGCATTCCGACGCTGACGCCCGACCAGATCGCCGCGATGGCGGGCCAGTCCTACGAAGACGTGGCCTTTACCGTGATGCGCCCCTTCATCGGCGACACCTTCACGGACGCGGAATTTCGCGACCTGATCGCACGCGCCTACGCAGGCTTCGGCCACGCCGCCCGCGCGCCGTTGGTGCAACTGGACGCGAACCATTTCCTGCTGGAACTGTTCCACGGCCCGACGCTGGCGTTCAAGGACTTCGCTATGCAGCTGATCGGGCAGATGTTTCAGGCGGCCCTTGCCCGGTCCGGCAACCGGGTGACCATCGTGGGTGCGACCTCCGGTGACACCGGATCGGCCGCGATCGAGGCGTTCCGGGGGCTGGAGGCCGTCGATGTCTTCATCCTCTACCCCCACGGCCGCGTCAGCGAGGTGCAGCGCCGCCAGATGACGACTCCGACCGAATCCAACGTCCACGCCATCGCCGTCGACGGCGATTTCGACGGCTGTCAGGCGCTGGTCAAGGACATGTTCAACGATTTCGCCTTCCGCGAGGACGTGCGGCTGGCCGGTGTGAACTCGATCAACTGGGGCAGGGTGCTGGCGCAGGTCGTCTATTACTTCACCGCCGCCGTCTCGCTCGGCGCGCCGCACCGCAAGATCAGCTTTACCGTGCCGACCGGCAACTTCGGTGACATCTTCGCAGGCTATATCGCCAAGCAAATGGGCCTGCCGATCGACCAGCTGATCGTGGCGACCAACAGCAACGACATCCTGCACCGCACGCTGGAAACCGGGGCCTATACCAAGGACTCCGTCACGCCGACCATCAGCCCGTCGATGGACATTCAGGTGTCGTCGAATTTTGAGCGTGCCCTGTTCTACGCCTACGGTCAGGACGGCGCCGCCGTTGCCAGCCAGATGGATGATCTGAAAAAGGGCGGTTTCACGATTTCCCAAGGGGCCATCGACGCCCTGCGCGACACCTACGCCTCTGGCCGGGTGTCGGAACAGGAAACCGCCGACACCATCACGCGCTATCTGGCAGAGCATGGCGAGCTTTTGTGTCCGCACACCGCCGTCGGCGCCCACGTGGGCGAGCAGCATCTGGGCACCGTCCCGATGGTCACCCTCGCCACCGCGCATCCGGCCAAGTTTCCGGCAGCGGTCGAGCGGGCGACGGGCATCCACCCCCCCTTGCCCCCGCGCATGGCGGACCTGTATGACCGCCCGGAACGGATCACGCGCAGCGCGGGCGACCTTGTCGCGATCCAGAACATCATCAGGGACCGGATCAAGACTTGACCATCGAACTGCACACATTGTCGAACGGCTTTCGCGTCGTCACCGAACACATGCCGGGGCTGGCCAGCGCGTCCGTCGGAATCTGGGTGAACGCCGGTGGCCGCCACGAGGAAGAAGCCCAGAACGGCATCGCGCATTTTCTGGAACACATGGCCTTCAAGGGCACCGATACCCGCACGTCCCTGCAGATCGCCGAGGCGATCGAGGACGTGGGCGGCTATATCAACGCCTATACCAGTCGCGAGGCGACGGCCTATTACGCACGCGTGCTGGAATCGGACGTCGGTCTGGGACTGGACGTCATCGCCGATATCCTGCTGAATCCCTTGTTCGAGGACCACGAGATCGAGACCGAGCGCGGTGTCATCCTGCAAGAGATCGGTCAGGCGCTGGACACCCCCGACGACATCATCTTCGACTGGCTGCAAGAGGTGGCCTATCCGGATCAGCCCATCGGCCGCACCATTCTTGGACCAGAAGAGCGTGTCGAGAAGTTCACCCGAGACGACCTGACCGGCTTCGTCGGTACGCACTACGGCCCGAACCAGATGATCCTCGCCGCCGCCGGGGCCGTCGATCACGACGCGTTGGTGGCGCAGGCGGAAAAGCTCTTCGGCCATCTGCCGGCACGTCCCCGTGACGGTTTGATCGTCCCTGCGAAATTCGTTGGTGGTGAGCGGCGCGAGAACAAGAAGCTGGAACAGGTGCATTTCGCGCTGGCCTTCGAAGGCCCCGATTACCGCGATCCCGCGATCTATACGGCGCAGATCTACGCCACGGCCCTCGGCGGCGGCATGTCCTCGCGCCTGTTTCAGGAAATCCGTGAAAAGCGCGGCCTCTGCTACACGATCTTCGCGCAGGCCGGCGCCTACGAGGATACCGGTCTGACCACGATCTATGCCGGCACCAGCGCCGAAGAGATCGAGGAATTGGCCAACGTCACGATGGACGAGATGAAGCGCGCCGCCGATGACATGACCGCCGCCGAAGTCGCCCGCGCCCGCGCCCAGATGAAGGCCGGTCTTTTGATGGGGCTGGAAAGCCCCTCGAACCGGGCAGAGCGTCTGGCCCGTCTTCTGGCGATCTGGGACCGCATCCCGACCGTCGCCGAAACGGTGGAAAGCATTGACGCCGTCACCACCGGCGACGTCAAGGATTTCGCCATCCGCACGGCACAGGCCGGCGCCGCGCTGACGCTTTACGGCCCCGCCGATGCTGCCCCCTCGCTCGAGGCGCTGCGCGCACGTCTGGTCGCCTGATGCTGGGGCGGGGGCGCAAGGTCCGGCTGGAAACCGAACGCCTGACCCTGCGCCTGCCGCTTCACGCGGACTACCGCCCCTGGTGCGCCCTGCGGCAGGACAGCCGCGATTTCCTGCAACCGTGGGAGCCGACCTGGGCCCCCGACCATTTCAGCCGCAAGTCGTTCACCAACCGGGTCTACTGGTCGCAGCGGTCCGTGCAGACCGGCAGCGGCGTGCCGCTGTTCCTGATCCGGCGCAGCGACAGCGCCCTCGTGGGGGCGATCACGCTGGACAACATCCGCCGCGGCCCGGCACAGGCCGGCACGACCGGTTACTGGATCGGCCAGCCCTTCGCGCGCCAGGGCTACATGCGCGAGGCGATCAAGGCGCTGGTGCATTACGCCTTCACCACGCTGGACCTCAGCCGGATCGAGGCGGGGTGCCTGCCTGAAAACACCCCCTCGCGCCGGTTGCTGGAACAATGCGGCTATAAATACGAGGGTGTCGCCCAAAGCTATCTGCAGATCGACGGACGCTGGCGCAACCACGTCCTGTTCGCGAACCTGCGCAGCGACCGGCGCGGTCGCACGGACGTGGGCTAGGCGACCGGCCACCGATGGCGCAGGCCGTGCCTTGACCGGGCGGGCCGTTCACTGAAGGTATCGCGCATGCGTTTGTTGTTCATCCTGTTGTTGTGCGCCGGGTGCAGTCCGGCCCTGCTGAAGACCCGCGGTGCGGATGACCCGATGATCTATGACGCGGCCAAGGTGCCTCAGGCCGACCGCGTCGCGATCTTCATCCCCGGCGCGCTGTCCTCCATTGCCGTTTTCAAGGAAACCGCCGACTGGGAGGAGGACGGTTTTGCCCGCGCCTTCTATCGCTATCCCGGTCTGGACGGCCTGCCCGTCGATCACCGGCTGGACCCCACCACGGCGGCGGCAGAGGTCGCGGCCTTCGCCAACACCCTGCACGCCAGCGAGGTCACGCTGGTCGGCTATTCCACCGGTGCGCTGATCGCCCTGCAGGCCGCACCGCAGATCGATCCGTCGCATCATGTCCGTGTCGCCGCCATGTCGCCCGCCGTCGAACACGCAGGCGGGTTCCGCACGATCCTGCGCGGCGCGCGGGATGTCATGCGCGCTGTCACTGCGACCCGGTCGGTGGCCAAGACCAAGGTCTGGCCCCGCTTCTGGGCGGGCCTGCTGTTCGGCCCCGACGCGCTGGAGGCCCCCGTGCCCTCGAAGGAGTTGCAGGAGGCCGTGGTCGCGGGATCGAAGATCAACGTGCCGCTCAGCACGCAGACGGCGATCGCCCACACGCTTGCCCTGCCGGGGTGGCGGTTGCCCGATGACCTTGATCTGACCGGCATCCCGGTCAGTTTCTTCATCGGTCTGAACGATCCCGTCTTCTCGACCGCGCAGACGACCGACTTTTCACGCAAGATCGGGGGCGTGCCGATCCTGGGTTATCCGGGGCAGGGACATCTGCTGTTCTTCACCCGGCCAGACGTCTTCGACGACATCAAGGACTTCGCCCTGGGGCGGCCACCGCGCCTGCGCTGACGCGCATTGGCGGGCGCTTTGCGCTGGACAGCCCGGGTCGTCCGCTTACCTTTGCCCGGACCCCAGACAGGAGCCGCCATGTTCACCGCCGCCACGCCCGACACCTTGGCCGACCTGCGCGCCAGCCTGCCGGACGACAGCTTTCGCACCGATACCGCCCCCTACCTGACAGAGCCGCGCGGCCGGTGGGCCGGGGCCGGTGTCGTCGTGGCGCCGCGCGACACGGATCAGGTGGCGCGGATCGTCGGCTACTGCAACGACCGGCGCATCGCCGTCGTCCCCTACGGCGGTGGCACTGGCCTTGTCGGCGGTCAGTTAATGAATGACGGTGTCGCACCGCTGGTGCTTTCGCTGGAACGGATGACCGCGATCCGCGCCACCTATCCCAGCGAATCTGTACTGGTGGCCGAGGCGGGCGCGATCCTCGCGGATGTCCAACGGGCCGCAGCGGACATGGGCCGCCTGTTCCCGCTGTCGCTGGCCTCCGAAGGGTCGGCGCGGATCGGTGGTCTGCTGTCCACCAACGCGGGCGGCGTCAACGTGCTGCGCTACGGCAATGCCCGCGCCCAGTGTCTGGGGCTGGAGGTCGTGCGCCCCGACGGCACGATCTGGCACGGGCTGAGCCGCCTGCGCAAGGACAACACCGGCTACGACCTGCGCGACCTGATGATCGGGGCGGAAGGCACGCTGGGCATCATCACCGCCGCCGCCTTGCGCCTCGTGCCGCAACCGGCGGGCGTCGGCGCCGCGATGCTGGCGGTGCCGTCGCCCGCGGCGGCCCTCGACCTGCTGGCGCTGGCGCAGGACCGTCTGGGCGACGGCATTTCCGCGTTCGAGATCATTCACCGCCAGGGCCTCGACTTCCTGACCGAGGTGGGTCCGGAGTTCAGGGCGCCCTTTGCCGAGACGCCCGACTGGATGGTTCTGATCGACATCGGCATGCCCGCCGGGCTTGACCCCGATGCGGCGCTGGAGGCGGTCTTCGAGGCTGCGGCAGAGGCCGGTCTTGTGACGGACGGGATCATCGCGCGGTCCGGCGCCGACCGCGACGCCCTGTGGCACATCCGCGAAAGCATCCCCGAGGCGAACCGCCGGATCGGGTCGATTTCCTCGCACGACATCTCTCTGCCCCTCAGCCAGGTGCCCGACTTCATCGTCGAAGGCGGCAAGCGGCTGGCGCGGATCGGGGATTTCCGGATCAACTGCTTCGGCCACCTTGGCGACGGCAACCTGCATTACAACGTCTTTCCGCAGCAAGGCCGGTCGCGCGCCGATCACGAGGATCAGCGCGCGGCGATCAAGGGCTGCGTGCATGACCTGACCGACGAGATGGGCGGGTCCGTCAGCGCCGAACACGGCATCGGGCGGCTGAAGGTCGATGACCTTGAACGCTACGGCGATCCGGCGAAACTTGCGATGATGCGGGCGATCAAGACCGCCCTCGACCCCAACGGCATCATGAATCCCGGTGCGGTCCTGCGGAATTTAACCAATGATTAGGGTTTCTGGCATTTAACCGGGGGCAGAGAGACGGCGAAACGCCGATCTCCCTCCCGGGTCAGAAGACCTCATGCTGCGGCCCTCGAAGGGGGTCTTGCCGGAAAATCCGGCGCAGCGGTCTGCGGATCCTGTCGCGGCGGCGTGGTCCTGAACGGTCTCCGCCGCCGCAGCGATCAATGACCGTCGTAGGCGCACAGGGCGTGGACATCCATGCCAAGCTTTTCCAGCTTGGCCCGTCCGCCCAGTTCCGGCAGGTCGATGATGAAGGCACAGCCGGTCACGACGGCACCCAGCCGCTCGATCAGCTTGATGCCCGCCTCTGCCGTGCCGCCGGTGGCAAGAAGGTCGTCGACCATCAGGACGCGTTCGCCCGGCTGCAGGGCGTCGTCGTGGATTTCGACGATCGCCTCGCCGTATTCCAGCGTATAGGCCTGTTCGATCGTTTTCGCGGGCAGCTTGCCCTTCTTGCGGATCGGCACGAAGCCGACGGACAGCTGGTGCGCAATGGCACCGCCAAGGATGAAGCCGCGCGCCTCCAGCCCCACGACACGGTCGATGGGCTGGCCTGCGTAGGGATGCAGCAACTGGTCGATCGCCATGCGGAAACCGCGGGCATCGGCAAACAGCGTCGTCACGTCGCGGAACATGATCCCCGCGTGCGGAAAGTCGGGGATCGTGCGGATATAGTCCTGAACGGTTTTCATGTGGGGTCCTTCGGTGTCAGCACGCGGCCCGCGACCGCGTCCAGTTTGGCCACCAGCGCAGGGTCGCGCCGGTCGGGGGATGTCATGATGCCGTGGGTCAGCGCCGTGGCGCAGCCGCCTGCGCAACCCTGTGGCAGGGACCGGGCCAGCGCCATGACCATGTCGCGGGCCTTGGTCCCGTTGCCCTGCAGCGTCGCAATCACGTTAGACACATCGACCGCCCCGTGATCCGGGTGCCAGCTGTCGTAATCGGTGATCATCGCGACAGAGGCATAGTGCAGCTCTGCCTCGCGGGCCAGCTTTGCCTCTGGCATGTTGGTCATGCCGATCACGTCGCAGCCCCAGCTGCGGTACATCAGGCTTTCGGCGCGGGTCGAAAACTGCGGGCCTTCCATCGCAAGGTAGGTGCCGCCGTCGTGCATGGTGATGCCGGCGCTGCGCCCGGCCGCGACACAGGCGGCAGACAGGTCCGGGCAGACCGGGTGGGCGACGCTGACATGCGCCACGCAGCCGGTCCCGAAAAAGCTTTTGTCACGCGCAAAGGTGCGGTCGATGAACTGGTCCACCACGACGAAATCGCCGGGCGCCATGTCTTCTCGGAATGACCCGCAGGCGCTGATGCTGACAAGGTGCGTCACACCCAGCCGCTTCATCGCGTCGATATTGGCGCGGTAGGGAACGGTGGTGGGGCTGTGGATGTGGCCGCGCCCATGACGCGGCAGAAAGGCCAGCGGCACACCGTCCAGCGTGCCGGTCAGGATGGCGTCCGACGGCGCGCCCCAAGGGCTGTCCAAGTCTGTCCAGGTCGCATCCGCAAGGCCCGGAACATCATACAGTCCCGATCCGCCGATGATGCCAAATCTGCTTTGCACACATGCCTCCGTCTGCATCATCGCTTTGTGACGCCTGCGACGCGGCGGCGCAACCGTTCAGGGCGGGCAGGGGTGACATTTGGCCGTCCCTGCCTTAGGGCCGCTGCAACACATTGCAAAACAGGATCACCCGATGGCCAAACGCGCCCTTCTGGCGAATTTCGCCGACAGCATCGCCCTTACGGACCCTAGCGCGCCCCTGAACGCCGGCCGCCTGAGGATCGAGCTGCTGTCTGGTCTGACCGTGGCGCTGGCGCTGGTGCCAGAGGCCGTGGCCTTCGCCTTTGTCGCGGGCGTGCCGCCGCTGGTCGGGCTTTACGCGGCCTTCATCGTGGGGCTGATCACCGCGCTGATCGGCGGGCGGCCGGGCATGATCTCGGGGGCGACGGGTGCGCTTGCGGTCGTGATGGTAAGCCTTGTGGCTCAGCATGGCGTCGAATACCTGTTTGCGACCGTTGTCCTGATGGGATTGATCCAGATCGTCATCGGCGTCATGCGCTGGGGCAAGTTCATCCGCCTCGTCCCGCATCCGGTGATGCTGGGCTTCGTCAACGGTCTGGCGATCGTCATCTTTCTGGCGCAACTCGGCCAGTTCAAGGTGCCGGGCAGCGGCGAGGTCTCGGGCCACGGCGTCGGCGGCGGCGCATGGTTGTCAGGCGCCCCCCTGATCTGGATGCTGGCGCTGACCGGCCTGACCATGTTCATCATCTGGGCCGCACCAAAGGTCACGAACCTCATCCCCGCGCCGCTCGCTGGCATCGGCATCGTCGCGGCCATCGTGATCGTCTTCGGCATCGACGTGCCGGTGGTGGGCGACCTTGCCTCGATCGAAGGCACGCTGCCGCCCTTCCACCTGCCGATGGTCCCGCTGACGTGGGAGACGTTCCAGATCATCGGGCCCTATGCCGTGATCCTGGCCGCCATCGGCCTGATCGAAAGCCTGCTGACCCTGAACCTGGTGTCGGAAATGACGAACCAGCGGGGCGGCGCCAGCCAGGAGTGCATCGCGCAGGGCGTCGCGAACACCGTCACGGGCTTCTTTGGCGGCATGGGCGGCTGTGCGATGATCGGGCAAAGCATGATCAACGTCAAATCCGGCGGCCGCACCCGCATCGCCGGGATCGCGGCGGCGCTGTTCCTGCTGGCGTTCATCCTCTTCGCCTCTGGCCTCATCGCGCAGATCCCGCTGGCCGCATTGGTGGGCGTCATGTTCATGGTCGTGATCGGCACCTTTGCGTGGAACAGCTTCAGCATCCTGCGCAAGGTGCCGCGGACCGACGCCGTGGTCATCGTGCTGGTAACGGCCGTGACCGTGGCGACGGATCTTGCGACCGCCGTGCTGGTCGGGGTCGTCGTCTCGGCGCTGGCCTACGCCTGGAATAACGCGACCCGCATCCACGCCAAGACCTACACCACGCCCGAGGGCGCCAAGGTCTATCAGATCCAGGGGCCGCTGTTCTTCGGCTCTGCCGAGGGCTTCAACGAGCTGTTTCAAGTCGACACCGACCCGTCGCTGGTGATCGTCGATTTCGACGGCAGCCGCGTTGTTGACCAATCCGCGCTTGCGGCGATCGAGGCGGTCGCCGGCAAATACGAAGATGCCGGCAAGGCGATTCAGCTGCGCCACCTGTCGCGGGACTGCCACCGTCTGCTGTCCAAGGCCGGGCACCTGATGGTCGACAGCGACGACGACCCCGATTACGCGCTGGCCGTCGACTATGGGGTGCGGACCGGTGTGCTTGGCGGACACTGACGCCTGAAATTCAGGCAGTTGCTCGGAAACGGGGCGCCCCGCCGCGTTTCCGACTCGCCAAACAAGGCCCCACCTTCGATACTTCCTGAAGTGTATGAAACCGACGGGGACCCGCCATCATGTTCTATCGCACCTTTGCCGCGGCCGTCCTGCTGGCCTCGGCCGCGCAGGCACAGACCAATCTGCCCTTCGCGCTGGACTGGAAGTTCGAAGGACCAGCAGCACCCTATTTCGCCGCCATCGACAACGGCCACTTCTCTGACGCGGGTCTGAACGTGACGATCGAGGCGGGGAACGGATCGCTCGACGCGATCCCGAAGGTGGCGACAGGGGCCTTTCCGGTGGGCTTTGCCGACATCAACAGCCTGATCAAGTTCCTCGACCAGAACCCCGGCGCGCCGGTGATCGCGGCGATGATGGTCTATGACAAGCCGCCCTTTGCCGTGATCGGCCGCAAATCGCTGGGGATCAGCGATCCTCAATCGCTGCAAGGCAAGGTGCTGGGCGCACCGCCCCCCGACGGCGCATGGGCGCAGTTCCCGATCTTTGCCGCGGAAAACGGCCTCGACATGTCCCAGATCACCGTCGAACCCGTCGGTTTCCCGACCCGCGAACCGATGCTGGCCGAAGGCAACGTCGCCGCGATCACCGGCTTTTCTTTCACGTCCTATCTGAACGCCGCCCGCCTTGGTGTGCCAGAGGATGATCTGGTCACCTTGCTGATGGCCGACTACGGCGTCGACCTTTACGGCAACGCCGTGATCGTGAACACCGACTTTGCCAAGGCCAACCCGGACATCATCAAGGGCTTTCTCAAAGCCATCGCGATGGGCTGGTCTGACGCCATCGCCGACCCCGCCGCCGTCATTCCGATGCTGATGGAACGCAACCCGGCGGCCGATGCGGAACTGGAACAGCGCCGCCTGGAACTCTCGATCCGCGACAACGTCGACACCGACTGGGTCAAGGCGAACGGCTTCGGCGGCATCGACCAGGCGCGCTTGGAAAGCAGCCTCGATCAGATCGCCACGACCTACGATTTCGTCATGCCGCCCGACCCATCCGTCTACTTCACAAGCGACTACCTGCCCGAGGGCGGGTTCAAGCTGGCCGACTAAACCGTGGACGCCCTCATCGACATCAAGGGCGTGCGGCACGCCTACCGTACCGCATCCGGCCCCTTGCCGGTCCTGAACGGCCTTGATGTGCAGGTGCCCGAAGGCGGCTTCGTCGCCGTCGTTGGCCCGTCCGGCTGCGGCAAGTCCACGCTGACGCGGCTGGTGGCAGGCCTGCTGATCCCCGACGAAGGCACGGTCAGCGTGCATGGCAAGCGCATCACCGGGCCGCGCAGCAACGTCGGCATGGCGTTCCAGAACCCCGTGCTGCTGGAATGGCGCACGATCCTTGAAAACGTCATGCTGCCGCTCGAAATCGTGCCCAGCAAGCTGACCAAGGCCGAAGGTCAGGCCCGCGCCCGCAAACTGCTGGCCTTGGTCGGGCTGGAGGGGTTCGAGGCCAAGCGCCCCTCCGAACTCTCCGGCGGCATGAAGCAGCGCGCATCGCTTTGCCGTGCATTGATTCACCAGCCAGAGGTGTTGATCCTCGACGAACCCTTCGGCGCGCTCGATGCCTTCACGCGCGAAGACCTCTGGCAGACGATGCACAACGTGAAGGCCGAAGAGCCGTTTACCGGCGTCCTGATCACTCACGACCTGCGCGAATCGATCTTCCTCGCCGATCAGGTGGTCGTGCTGTCCGGGCGGCCAGCAAAGACGCAATTCGTCATGGACATCCCCGACACCGGCGTGCGGACCCTGGACGATCTTTACACGCCCATCGCGGCCGAACGCCTGAACATCCTGCGCCACCAGATCGAAGTGGCCCAAGGCCGGGTGGCCGCATGAAGGCGCGTCAGGTTCTTGTCCCGCTTGGCGCCGTCGTCATCTTTCTGGTGCTGTGGGAGGCGCTCGTCTGGGTCATGGGCTGGCCGAACTACAAGATGGCAAGCCCCTCCGACCTGATCCCGGCCTACGAAAAGTACTGGAACCTGTTCCTGATCATGGGCTGGCAGACGCTGTGGCGGACCATCGTGGGGCTGGTGCTGGCGGTCATCTTCGGCGTGGCGCTGGGCATGGTCATGGGCTTTTCGCGCACCATGCGCGACGCGCTCTATCCGCTGCTGGTGGGCTTCAACGCCGTGCCGAAGGCAACCGTCGTGCCCATCGTGGCGCTGATGTTTGTCGGCTGGCACGATTTCAACACGGTGCTGATCGCCTTCATGATCAGCTTCTTTCCCATCGCCGTGTCGGTCAGCATCGGCCTGTCCACACTGGAACCCGAATACCGCGACATCCTGCGGTCACTTGGCGCCTCGCAATCCCAGGTCTTCTGGAAGATCGCCCTGCCCAAGACGCTGCCCGAATTCTTCGGCGCGCTGAAGGTCTCGGTCACGCTCGCCTTCATCGGCACCAACCTGATGGAAATCGTCTCGCCCCATGGCCGTGGCCTTGGGGCGCTGTTCGATTCGGGCAAGACCAACTCCGACTACCCGCTGATGTTCGCGGTTCTGATCGCCTTGGCGTTCCTCGGCATCGTGCTTTATTACATCGTCGTGGCGCTGGAAAAGATATTTGCCGGCTGGGCCGACCGGACGGTCTAGGCCTCTCCCGGCCGCTTCAGGCTGTAGACGTCGGTCACCGTGGCAAAGTCGCGGTAACCAAGGCGCGACACCGGATTGAACGACAGCACGTCAAAGACACCGTCCTTGATGCAGTCGTCGGACAGGCGGATGCCCACGACCTCTCCGATCACCATGAAATTATGCTCGCCCTCCAGCGTCACGATCTGGGTCATGCGGCATTCCAGCGTGGCGGGGGCCGCTGTCACGAAACCGCAGTCGATGCTCTCGCACTGCCCCTTGTCGAGGCCGGTCAGCGCGAACTCGTCGGTCTCCTTCTCCCATGGGCCAGAGCTGTGGTTCATCACGTCGCGCAGGGCGTGGCTGACGACGTTGACAGCAAAGACGCCGGTCTCGCGGATATTGGCGACGCTGTCCTTGGTGCCGTCGCGGTCGGGCTTCGCGCCAGTGCTGGCGAACATGACCTGCGGCGGGAAATACGACACGGCGTTGAAAAAGGAATAGGGGGCAAGGTTGTCCGACCCGTCAGACCCGCGGGTCGAAATCCAGCCGATGGGGCGGGGGGTGACGATGGCGTTGAACGGGTTGTGCGGCAGGCCGTGGCCGGCCCCTGTCTTGCGGTCTGGTCGATAGAACATGGGTTTCGTCCCTTTTATCCGGTCGCCCAGACAGGTAGCCTGCGGGCAACGGGCAGGCCAGCAGAAAGACTTCGATGGATATCACGACCGCACGGGAAAAGCCGGGGGACTGGTGGGAGGTCGAAGCGCTTTATGACACCTGTTTCGCGCCGGGCCGCACGGCCCTGTCGTCCTACCGCCTGCGCGACGGTGTCGATCCGATCGAACAATTGTGCATCGTGGCCCGCGACGGCGCCGGGCAGATCGCGGGGGCCATTCGCAACTGGCCCGTGCGCGTGGGCGATGCGCAGGTCATCCTGCTGGGCCCCGTCGCCGTCCACCCGACGCATCAGGGCGAAGGCATCGCCGCCCTGCTGATCTGGCGCTGCCTCGAGGTCGCGGCCAAGGGCGGCTGGCCGCGCATCATGCTGGTCGGCGACGCGCCCTATTACGGCCGCTTCGGGTTCGAGAAGCTGGAAGGCGTCACCATGCCGCCGCCCACGAACCCCGACCGCGTGCTGGGAATCGCCCTGCGCAAGGGCGGCTGGGACGGCGTGACCGGCGACGTGGTGCGCGCGCACGATTGAAAACGGCGTGGTCCTGCATATCTTTGACCTGACCCGAACCACAGCAGGCCCGCCATGACCGAAACCGATGCCCAGATCGCCGACCTGCTGCCTCTGACGCCAGAGGATCATGCGCAGATCATCGCCTTGGCCAAACGGCAGCGCCGGGCGAACGGTCTGCTGATGCGCGCGATCAACTTCGTCGGCACGCAGGTCGAGGATACGCTGAAGCTGTTGCCCAAGGGTGCGCGCGGCCAGATCGACGCCGCCGCCCGCAGTGCGCTGACCCAAAGCTACGAGGTCGCGTCGCGGTCACGCTCCGGCGCGCTGGGGCAGGCGATCAATACCGACCGGATGCACAAGGTCATGGCGACCCTGTCGGGCGCCATCGGCGGCTTCGGTGGCTTGCCCACGGCACTCGCGGAACTGCCCGTAGCGACCACGATGATCTTTCGCGCGGTGCAGGGCGTCGCGGCCCAGTATGGCGAGGATCCGTCCGACCCCGAAACGCGGCTGCAGGCGCTGGCCGTCTTCGGCGCCGGCGGCGACGCCAGGGACGGGATCGACACCTCTTTCATCGGGGCGCGGCTGGGGCTGTCGGGGGCTGCGGTGCAGACGCTGATCGGCAAGGTCGCGCCGCGGTTTGCCACCGTGCTGACCCAGAAACTGGCGACGCAGGCGGTGCCTTTGCTGGGGGCCGCGGCGGGGGCAAGCACGAACTACGCCTTCACCCAGTATTACGTCGAAATGGCGCACGTCCACTTCGGTCTGCGCCGCATGGCGCGGCTGCACGGCGAGGATGCCGTCCTCGACGTGTTTCACGCAGCCCTGCTGGGCGGTCAGGTCCCGGTGCGTGACGCCTGATGGTTTTCCACCAGCCAGGCATTGATGATCTCGCGGATATCCTGTTCGCCAGCGGCCAGCGCCTCTGACACCGCTTCGCCCGCCTTCTGCAGATCGACCTGACGCAGCAGGTGCTTGACCGGCCCCACGGACGCGGGTCGCATCGACAGGCTGCGGAATCCGATGGCCGACAGGACCATCGCCTCCAGCGGTCGGCCCGCGTCTTCGCCGCAGAACGACAGTGGGGTGCCCGCTGCATTGCAGCGCGCCACGATGGTCTGCAAAAAGCTCAGGAAACTGCCGTTCAGCGTGTCATAGCGGCGCCGCACCAGCTCGTTCTCGCGGTCGGCGGCATAGAAGAACTGTTTCAGATCGTTGCCCCCGATCGAAATAAAATCGACCTCTTTGAAGAACGCATCCGGCGCATAGGCCAGCGAGGGCGTTTCCAGCATGGCACCGACTTCCAGCTTGGACGGCAGGGGATTGCCCAGCCGCAGCTCGCGCGCGATCGCCTTGTCCAGTTCGGCCTTGGCCGCGCGAAATTCCGTGTGCAGCGTGATGAACGGGAACATGACCGCCAGCGGCCCGCCGTTGGCGGCGCGGATCAGCGCCTGTAACTGCATCCGCAGGATGCCCGGCTTGTCGAGGCCGACGCGGATCGCGCGCCAGCCCATCGCGGGGTTGGGCTCCTCGATGGCCTTCATATAGGGCAGCACCTTGTCTGACCCGATGTCCAGCGTGCGGAACGCGATCCTCTTGCCCTGTGCGGCAGCCATGACGCGGGCATAGAGCGCCGACAATTCCTGCCGCTTGGGCATCTGGCTGCGGATCAGGAACTGCAGCTCCGTCCGGAACAGGCCGACGCCTTCGGCGCCCGATGACGGCAATGACGGCAGGTCCGCCATCAGACCGGCGTTCATGTGCAGGGCGATCGTCGTGCCGCACAGCGCCGTCGCGGGCAGGTCGCGCAGACTGGCATAGCGTTCCTGCGCTCGCGTCTGCATCGCCAGCTTGTCGCCAAAGGCATTGCGCACGCTTTCGTCGGGGCGCAGATGCACCACGCCCTGTTCGCCGTCGACCAGAATGGTGTCGCCGTTCAGCGCCTCGGTCGTGATGCCCTTGGCATTGATGACCAGCGGGATCGCCCAGGCACGCGCCACGATGGTCGCATGGCTGCCGACAGAGCCTTCTTCCAGCACGATGCCGCGCAGCGCCTTGCCATAGTCCAGCAGTTCGCCGGGGCCGATGTTCTTGGCGATCAGGATCGGGTTTTCCGGCATCTCGGCGCCGGTATTCTTGCCCTGACCCGTCAGGATCCGCAGCAAGCGGTTCGACAGATCGTCCAGATCGTGCAACCGTTCGCGCATATAGGCGTCTTCGGCCTGACCCAGACGCGACCGCGCCAGCGATTGCTCTTTCTCGACCGCCGCCTCGGCGGACAGGCCGGTGGTCACGTCCGCCTCCATCCGGCGCATCCAACTGCGGGAATTGGCGAACATGCGGTAGGCCTCGAAGACTTCGACCTGATCGGGCGACATGGCCCGGTTGGACGACAACAGGTCATCGACGGTCGTGCGCAGGGTGTCCACCGCGGCGCGCAGACGCTCCAGCTCCGTGTCCGGATCGTCGGAAATCGGGTTGGTCACGACGACGCGCGGCTCGTGCAGGTAGACGTGGCCGGAACTGGCGCCTTCCTGACCGATCATGCCGCGAAACAGGACCGGCTGCTGGTGGCGCGCCGACAGGGCGGCGCCTTCGCCGACGAATGCGCCCAACTCCGTCATCTCGGCCAGCACCATGGCCACGACTTCCAGCGCATAGACCTCGTCCGTCGTAAAGGCGCGCGCGTCCTTCGACTGCACGACCAGCACGCCCAGCGCGTCACCCAGCCGCTGGATCGGCACGCCGCAGAACGAGGAATAGCGCTCCTCCCCCGTCTCCGGCATATAACGGAACCCCTTGGCCGACGGCGCATCGGCGGCATTCACCACCTGCCGGGTGCGCGCGACGCGGCCCACCAGACCCTCGCCCAGCCGCATCCGCGTCTGGTGCACGGATTCCGCCTGCAGACCTTCGGTCGCGCACAGTTCCAGCGTATCCGCATCGCGGAACAGGTAGATCGAGCAGACTTCGGTCTGCATCGAGGTCGCAATCAGTTCGACGATCCGGTCCAGTCGCTCCTGACCGGCCGAATCCTCTGCCAGCGCCCGGCGCAACCGGCCAAGCAGCTTGCGGCTTTCGGTTTCGATCTTGTCGGACATGCTTCCCCCAAGGACGTGGTCTGCCCACCCTTAGGCGCTTTTGGATCGAAAGGGGAGGGTGAATGCAGCGCCGCGCCTGCCCGTAATGCACTCTGCGGTTGCGTCAGTGCAAAGGTGTCCGGCACTTAAGCAGATCTTTACGCCACCGCGCGCAAGGTGGACCACATCGCCGCGCCCAAAGAAGATTGCCCATGTGCGCCCACATCGGCCACACCGCAGCTGCCCGCAATCCCCTGACCCGCCCATGACCCGCGCCCGCGCCCTGTGACGGCATGGCCCCCGAATCCGGCCGCATGGCCGATACGGGACGGGTGGACAAGCCGCGTGACCTGATCGACAAATGGTCAGGCATCTGACGGCGACCGGGCAGCATGCACCAGCGCCCGTGCATGGCGCAGCCGCGCGGCCGGGACCACAACACTAGGCGGCTGCAGGCCGAAGCAAGGCAGACATGGCGACCCAGACAACGGACGACGTCATCGTCACGCCACGGGCGGTGCCTCCGGGCGGATTTGCCATCTGCGGTGCAGTGCTTCTGGCGGCGGGCTTTCTGACCTACATCGCCTCCGTCGTCTTCGGATCGCCGCCGCTGGCCACGGTCGCGGCCGCGTTGATCCTCGTCTTCATCCTGATGAACCTCGGCCGTGCGTCGTTGATCGTGCGGTCCTTTGCGATCGTCGCAGGCCTGATCGCCGTCTGGGGCCTTGCCGCACACAGCCTGACGATCCCGGATCTGACGGTCGCCGGGGGACGCGTGTCCTTTCTGACCTCGATCCTCATCGCGCTAATCTTCCTGCGGCTCGTCGCCGCCCGCGATCCTGCGTTTCAGGCGGCGGGGGCGTTTCTGGCCAACCAGCCACCGTCGCGCCGCTATGTCTCGCTTGGCATCGGGGGCAACCTCTTCGGCGTCTTGCTGAACCTCGGCGGCCTTGGCCTGCTGATCGAGATGACGCTGGCCGGCCAGCGGCGGCTGGAATCCCAAAGCGCCGTCAGTCCCGCTGTCCATGACGTGCGCGAACGCCGGATCGTCACTGCCATCGTCCGCGGGTTCGCGACCATCGCCTTCTGGTCGCCCTTCGGCATCGCCCTCAACACGTTGCTGCTGATCTTCACCGAGGTGCACTGGCGCGACGCCGCCCCCTGGGGGCTGGGCTTTGCGGCCCTGTTTCTGATCGTCGGCGGTCTGATGGACATCATCGAACGCCGCCTGTTCCCGATCTTTCCCAAGCCGGTCGCCGTGCCCCCCGCGCCCGGCGACGGGCTGGGCCTGCTGGCCGTGCTGGGGCATCTGGTCGGGCTGGCGCTTCTTGTCATCACCGGCGACCATCTGCTGCCGTTCTCGTTCCAGCAGGTGCTGGTTGGCGTCGTGCCGGTCTATGCCGTGATCTGGTCGGTGATCCGCAGCGGGGCGCGCGGCCCCGTCCAGCTGATCCGCGATTTCACGGCCAACGCCCCCCGCTACGTCAATGAAATCGGCGTCTTCGCCTTGGCGGGCCTGATCGGCGCCTTGCTGGTGGCCCTCGTGCCGCAACACGCGCTTGATCCCGTGCTGGGCGCGATCGTCGCCTGGGGTGGCCCGGTCGCGCTGGCTCTGGCCCTCGCCTGGGTCACCTTGCTCGCTGCCATGCTGGGCCTGCACCCGATCATTTCCGTCGTGATCCTGGCAGAGTTCATGGTCCGCACGCCGCTGATTTCGCAGCAGACGGCCTTGCTGTCGCTGCTCACGGGATGGACCTTGACGGTCTGCCTGGCCCCACTGGCGACAACGGCGACCTATGTCGGTGCGATCCTCGACCGCAGCACGCTGACGGTCAGCCTGCGCTGGAACGGCCTGTTCGGCGCCATCACGCTGGCCCTGGCGTCGGGCATTCTGGTGCTGGGCATCACCGGCGGGTGGTTCTGACCGGACACGGGCGGCAGGCGGTGGACCCTGTCCTGCGACCCCGCGCGCCGTGGCCTGTGGCCCAAGCCGACCCATCTTGCCTTGGCCCGCAGCGACCGCAGCGTCGCGGGGTCAGCCGTCCTCCAACACTGACCGGCCTGCGCAGGACAACCAAATGTAAGGCGTACGGCCGCAGTGATCAAACCAGTGCTGGCATTCGGGGCACGGATGGGATGATGTCACCTCATGGCCCTTCGCTCGGGGAGGGCGTGACCTGCGTGCCAACGCCGGGATGTCCGAGGGAGACCCGTGTCGGTCGGGACGACCGGCGACAGCCCAAGCAAGGATCATCATCATGTCAAAAGGCGACAAACAGCGCGGCAGCAAGGAAGCCAAGAAACCCAAGAAGGAAGCGGTGAAGGTTCTGGCCACCGCCGACTTCAACAAGGGCAAGACCCCGCTGAACATCAGTGACAAGAAGAAAAAATAAAGCGCAGCGGCGTCGGGCGAGGCGGGGGATCATGCCGCGGACGCCCGGCGCCGTGTCGTCTGAACAAGAGGGAAGCCCGGTGCTGCGTCGCGTCTGGGCTGGCCCCTTCGTGGAGAGAGCGACCGTTCTTTGACAGCGGTCTTTCACATCAGGCGCCCCGTTGATCTTTTTTCGGCTGGAATAAGTCTTTGATCGCTCTGCTGATCTTCAACACGACGAGGTTTGAGGAGGGCCATGCCCAAGCAACACGTCCCTTAGGTCACGGCACAGGTGGCGCTGAAGGGCGAGGGTTGGCGGGCCCGGGTCCACGTCACCCTGAACAACGGTCAGGAACCTGCATGCCAAGATCGGATAAAAGGGCCGCTGGAGGGGCGCCAGCAGATACGCCACCGCTTCGCACACCACGGCCTACGGTCCGAAACAAAACGTCCGAACCCCTTTTGCAAAAGAAAACTCAGGCTTGCAGCGGGACGTGGGGAGGGGTTGCACCGCTATCGGTCCGCGGTCTCTGCCGTAGGTATCGACGAGCTGAACGAGGTTACCTCTCGGTTCGGACCGCCTGACATCATGAACAGCCCGTCTCAGGGTTTGTAGATTAGTGAATCTGGGATATCGGTCCAAGCAAGGTGCTTTGCTGCCCACCATCGGCGGTGGACGGCGCATCGAAAATCGCGGCAACGCAACCCGATGAGCAGGGGCCGCCCAAAGCTTGAAAGGCGCCACATCCTGTCCAAGGCAAGTGCAGCATCTGACGGATCGCGTCACCGGACATTTAATGCCGCCGCATTGATCGACATCAACGCCAGACCGCCCCGCAACGCCTACGCTGATGATCTGGCATGCCGCCAGTTTCGCATTGGAGTGAAGATATGTCTTACAGCAGACGCAGTGTCGTGGCCTTGCTTGCCTGTGGCATGACCGCACTGACGGTCGGGCCTGCCCTTGCGGGCGGGACGACCATTCAGGTCTCGCTCTGGGACAAGGGCGGCGCATCGATGAACATGATGGGTGGCACAAATCCCATGGGCATGGGGATGATGGGCGCGGACATGTCCATGGTCACGATGGGGATCACCGCCGATGTAACCGAGGTTCCCGCAGGCGAGGTGACCTTTCAGGTCGTCAACGACTCCAAGGACATGATCCACGAAATGGTTCTGGCCCCTGTCGCTGACGTGACAACGCCCATGCCTTACGACGCCGATCTGCAAAGGGTTGACGAGGATGCGGCCGGGGATCTGGGGGAAGTGGCAGAGCTGGACACCGGCCAGTCCGGCGCACTGACCCTCATGCTGAAGCCCGGCACCTATATCCTCTACTGCAACATTCCGGGCCACTACGCGGCGGGCATGTGGACGCTTCTGACGGTCACGGCGTGATGCGGTTTTGCCCGCATCTGCATAGCCATGACCCTGCCAGTGGCCCCCACGCGCGGGATCGCGGCACATCTGAAAGGACGGCGCGATGATGCACGATTATGGCATGGGCTTTGGCACGGGGTATGGGCTGATCATGATGCTCGTGCTTGCCGTTGTGGCCGCCTTCGTGGTCGTGGCATTGCTGAAATACATCAAGAAATGACGCCTGAAGGAGACACGCTTTGACCTATACGATCAACCGGATCATCACCGGATCCAGCTTTGACGAGGTGGATACCCGCACGCGCAAGGCGCTCTCTGACGCGGGGTTCGGCATCCTGACGGAAATCGACGTCGCGGCGACCATGAAGAAGAAGCTCGACGTCGCCATGCCGGCCTATCTCATCCTCGGGGCCTGCAACCCGAAGATGGCCCATCAGGCGATCGGGATAGAGCCGCGTGTGGGGGCCATGCTGCCGTGCAACGTCATTCTGCGTGCCATAGATGGCGGTGTCGAGGTCAGCGCCATCGACCCCGTCATGTCGATGCAGGCGATCGACAACGCAGCGCTGCACGCCGTCGCAGGACAGGTGCGCGACCTGCTGAAGCAGGCTGTCGCGGCGATCTGAGACTGCGGAACGCAGGTATTCCCCCAGCGGCTTCGGGTCGGTGGCCCTTGCGCGTCACGTCGCAGCCGTTCCCGGACATGAAAAGCGCTGAGCACGCTGTAGCCTTTTTCAAGGCGCAGTCTGGTCGGCACCCAGAGAGCCTTGGTCACGTTTTTTTAGGCGCCGCCTCGATCATGCCGAGACTCTCTATTGGTCGCTGCCGGGAATGTCTCGGTGTCGGTCAAAGTAGGCAATGGACACGAACTGCTGGTCAAATGGCCATCTGAACAGGTCAGATGGCCAAGTCATGGTGGTCGCTTTGTGAAATGAAGCGACCAGCACTATTTGTCCATCGGCCGCCTCTAAGTGACTGATTTATGATAGCATGAAACCTTGGAAATCTGCCATTTTGGCCATTTGACAACTAATTCGTGTCCATTCGGATCACGGGCCTCAAATACACGATTCACAGTGATGCCATAACGCAATTTTTCGGATTGATCAAAAGAGAAAGGCCGCTCGAAAGCGGTCTCATATCAGATATTTGAAGTTTTTTTGGACTCTCCCGCAGAAGCCGCGGCTAGGGCTTACCTTAATCGGTCTCCATTTCGGGAATGTTCGACGCCCGATACAAATAGATGCCGATCTCCGCATAGGGAACAACCGTGCGAACCCGGGCTCGCTTCAGCTGAGAGATCACTACATTCTTCGGCAGGTCATACATGTTTGCAATGCGAACATCCGTTGTGAATTCGGACACAAACGCGGCAACGGTCTCGCCGGTGAACCTGTGGATGCGATGACATGTATTCGGGCTTTCAATAACAAGCGGATTGAGGCGAGGCCCCTCGTGACGCTCTGCCAGAGCCCATCCCGATGCTCTTGGAATTTTGAGGGAGCCGAACGCCTGGAACGCCGACATACCTGCCAGAACAGCACGAGATCGCGCGCGGACTTCGACGGGGTCGACGGGGTCGACGAGGATTGACGAACAACCATGCACCTTGGTCAATCGCGCAACGTTTTCCAGAAAGCCACCAAGAATGAGGTGCACAATTTCGACGCACAACAGCTTTGCTTTTTCAGCCGCCTTCGCAATTGGGACCATACCGATGTGAGGTGCCCCCCGAAAACTGGACACTGACGTAAGCTCTGAATTGCTGTCTGCTGATCTTCACCACGAAGGAGATCGAAGATGACGAAACGAAAGCAACATGCCCCTGAGTTCAAGGCGAGGGTGGCGCTTGAGGCGTTGAAAGGTGAGGCGACCGTGTCGGAACTGGCGAGCCGGTTCGGGGTGCATCCGACGATGATCAACCAATGGAAACGTGCGCTGCTGGACGGCGCGTCTGGTGTCTTCGAACGTGGCGGCCGCAAGGCACCCGTCGTTGATGAAGACCAGGTCAGGGACTTGCATGCCAAGATCGGAGAGCTGGCTGTGGCCAACTCTTTTTGGAAAGAAAGCTCAAACCTTGGGGCGGGAAGTGAGGCGCAGCATGGTCGAGCGCGACCATCCGGACCTGTCGATTGGCCAGCAGTGCGCGCTTCTGTCGATACCGCGGTCGTCGTTTTATTACATGCCGCAGGGTGAGACGGAGCAGAACCTCGCGCTGATGCGGCTGATCGACGTGCAATTCCTGGAGACGCCCTTCTTCGGCGTTCGCCAGATGACGTGGCACCTGCGCAACGAGGGACACGCGGTGAACGAGAAGCGCATCCGTCGGCTTATGCGCCTGATTGGTTTGATGCCAATCTACCAGAAACCCAACACCAGCAAGCCGGCGAATGGGCACAAGACCTATCCCTACCTCTTGCGCGGGCTGCGCGTAGAGCGGCCCAATCAGGTTTGGTGCGTGGACATCACCTACCTGCCGATGCGCAGAGGGTTTCTTTATCTGGTGGCGATCATGGACTGGCACACCCGAATGGTTCTGGCCTGGCGGATCTCGAACACGCTGGACGCCGACTTCTGCGTCGACGCGCTGAACGAGGCAATCTATCGGTTCGGGCCACCTGACATCATGAACAGCGATCAGGGATCGCAGTTCACATCGTTTGCCTGGACAGATCGCCTGCGGCGGTCGTGCGTCCGCATATCGATGGATGGCAAGGGCCGCTACTTGGACAAAATCTTCATCGAGCGTCTGTGGCGCACGCTGAAATACGAGTGCGTCTACCTTCACGCCTGGGAGGCCGGGTCTCAGGCCCGCGCAGGTGTCAGGCAATGGATGGAGTTCTACAATCACCGCCGCCCGCACAAAGCCCTTGGCGGCCAATCCCCAGCGGTGGTCTACTCACGGCAAATCGAAGCAACGCAACCCGATCAGCAGGAGCAGATCAGAGCTTGAAAAGCGCCAGATACTGTCCAAGGGAAGGGGAGCACCTCAGTTCATTAAAGCGGCTGCCTGTTCAGCCGCACTTGGAAAACCCGCAGCTGCCGCATGTCATGCAGCCTTCGACCATGCGCAGATCATAGCTGCCGCAGGACCCGCAGGCCTTGCCGCGCGGGGCGCCTGTCAGGTTGATCACATCCGCCTGAGGATCGGTCTTCAATCCCTCGCCCTCGCCCGACAGGAACCCGGTGGCAACCATGTGCTTTTCGATCACGCCGCCGATCGCCGCCAGAATGGACGGCACGTATTTGCCCTGCATCCAGGCCCCGCCGCGCGGATCAAAGACGGCCTTCAGTTCTTCCACGACAAAGGTCACGTCCCCCCCGCGCCGGAACACGGCCGAGATCATCCGTGTTAGCGCCACGGTCCAGGCGAAATGCTCCATGTTCTTGGAGTTGATGAAGACCTCGAACGGCCGCCGATGCCCCGCCACCACCAGATCGTTGACAGTGATATAGATGGCGTGCTCAGAGTCGTGCCACTTCAGCTTGTAGGTCGCGCCCTCCAGCTCCGTCGGGCGGTCCAGCGGTTCGGTCATGTAGACGACCTCGGCGGTCTCGCCATCGGTCTTGACCTGCACCGGCTTGTCGTCGGACACGCTCAACACCGATCCGGTGACAGCGTTGGGGCGGTAGGTCGTGCAGCCTTTGCAGCCCTGATCCCAGGCGGCCATGTAGACCTCCTTGAAATCGTCGAAAGAGATGTCTTCCGGGCAGTTGATCGTCTTCGAGATCGACGAGTCGATCCACTTCTGCGCCGCGGCCTGCATGCGGACATGCTCCAGCGGCGCGAGGGTCTGCGCGTTGACGAAATAGTCGGGCAGGGGGGTATCACCCTTCAGGTCGCGCCACATCTGCACGGCGTAATCGACGACCTCCTCCTCGGTCCGCGACCCGTCCTTCTGCAACACCTTGCGGGTATAGGCATAGGCAAAGACCGGTTCGATCCCGCTCGACACGTTGCCCGCGTAAAGGCTGATCGTCCCGGTGGGCGCGATCGAGGTCAGCAGCGCATTGCGGATGCCGTGCTCACGGATCGCGTCGCGCACATCGTCATCCATGTCCTGCATCGCACCGGAGGCGAGGAACGCCTCTGCATCGAACAGCGGAAACGCGCCCTTCTCCTTGGCCAAATCGACCGAGGCCAGATAGGCGGCGCGGGCGATCGCGTGCATCCAATCGTCCGTCTGCCGCGCCGCTTCCTCGGACCCATAGCGCAACCCGACCATCAGCAGCGCATCGGCCAGTCCGGTCACGCCCAGACCGATCCGCCGCTTGGCGCGCGCCTCCTGCGCCTGCGCCTCCAGCGGGAATTGGCTGGCATCGACGACGTTGTCCATCATCCGCACGGCGGTTGCGACCAGATCGGTCAGCGCTGCCTGATCCAGACCGGCCTTTGGCCCAAACGGGTCCGCGACCATGCGTGCCATGTTGATCGATCCCAGCAGGCAGGCGCCGTAGGGCGGCAGGGGCTGCTCGCCGCAGGGATTCGTCGCGGCGATGGTCTCGCAATAGCTCAGGTTGTTGGCCTTGTTGATCCGGTCGATGAAGATCACGCCGGGCTCTGCGACCTCGTAGGTGGACTTCATGATCGCGTCCCACAGGTCGCGTGCCTTGACGGTACGATAGGTCGTGCCGCCGAACACCAGATCCCAGTCCTTGTCGCCCTTCACGGCGTCCATGAACGGATCGGTGATCAGCACCGACATGTTGAACATCCGCAGGCGGGCGGCGTCATGCTTGGCGGTGATGAAATCCTCCACGTCCGGGTGGTCGCAGCGCATCGTCGCCATCATCGCGCCGCGGCGCGACCCGGCCGACATGATCGTGCGGCACATCGCGTCCCAGACATCCATGAACGACAGCGGGCCCGACGCATCCGCCGCCACCCCGTGCACCGCCGATCCCTTGGGCCGGATGGTGCTGAAATCATAGCCGATCCCGCCGCCCTGCTGCATGGTCAGCGCGGCCTCTTTCAACATGTCGAAAATGCCGCCCATGCTGTCTGGCACGGTCCCCATGACGAAGCAGTTGAACAGCGTCACCTGCCGCGCCGTGCCGGCCCCTGCTGTGATCCGGCCGGCGGGCAGGTATTTGAAATCCTCCAGCGCCGCATAGAACGTCTCTTCCCAGGCCTTCGGATCCTTTTCGACCACGGCCAGCGACCGCGCGATCCGGCGCCATGTGTCCTCGACGGTCACATCCTTCGGCGTGCCATCCGCATCTTTAAAGCGATACTTCATATCCCAGATCTGCTCGGCAATGGGGGCACTGAAACGGGTCATCTGGGCAATCCTTGAGGTATGGAATCGGGAAGGTTAAGGAGGTTCTGTCTAAGGCTGCCACTTGGCGTTGGCAATCGTCGGACTAGTTTCTTTTCTGACAAAGTGACGCAGTCACCACCACATCTGGGGCGATGCATTGGGAAACCACATAAATCTGGTAAAATTATCCGTCGGGACCGAGTCGATCGACGACATGCTGACGTGGCAGCGGCAGCGGTCGCAACAGGTCAAGGACGGTCAGTATTACCACGTCACTCGCATGTGGCCCAAGCGCGAGGCTGAATTGCTGGACGGCGGCAGCATCTACTGGGTCATCAAGGGTGTCATCCAGTGCCGCCAGCGTATCGTAGCTTTGCGCGAAATCATCGGTCAGGACGAAATCCGCCGCTGCGGCCTCGTTCTGGCACCGGAGATCATCCGCACCGCCTCTACCCCGAAAAAGGCGTTTCAGGGCTGGCGCTACCTCGCCCCCGCCGACGCCCCCCGCGACCTGACCGGCAGCCAGAGCCAGGAGGACGCCCTCCCCCCAGACCTGCAAAAGGCGCTCGCTGCGATCGGTGTGCTCTGATCCGCAGGCATCCGGGCCAGCGCCCCTGCCAATGGCTCTCCCGCGTCCTCGCTTTTTTCGAAAATACTCCCCCCGGAGGGTCCGGCCCCGGCCCCGGCCCTGACGTTGCGTCATAGACGGTGACAGCCGCCGCGCGCCGTTGCACACTCCGCCCCAAGAGGAGAACCACCATGACCATATTCGAAAGCCCCTTCGATCCCATCGTCCTGCGCGACATCTCGATCACCGACCGCGTGTTCGAAGGCCTGCGCGACCGCCCGGACGAGGTCGTCCTGACCGACGGCCCCACGGGCCGCAGCCTGACGGCCACAGAGTTCATGGACCAGGTCGAAGCTCTCGCGGGCGGCCTGACGGCGCGCGGCTTCGGCGCGGGCCACACCGTGGCGCTGATGGCGCCCAACTGCCCGGAATACTGCGTGGTCTTTCATGCCGTGGCCTACGCCGGCGGCACCATCACCACGATCAACCCGACCTACACGGAATCAGAAGTCCGCCACCAGTTGCAGGACAGTCAGGCCGAATTCCTGATCACCGTCCCGGCCTTCCTCGACACCGCCCGCGCGGCGATCTCCGACACCTCGGTCGTCGACCTCGCCACCATCGGTCAGGCCCCCGACACGCTGGAACTGGCCGACCTGATGGGAGAGCCGCTGTCGCATCAGGTCGCGGTGGATTTCGACGCCCACACGGTCGTTCTGCCCTATTCCTCCGGCACCACCGGGCTGCCCAAGGGCGTCATGCTCTCGCACCGCAACCTCGTGGTCAACGTCGACCAGATCATCGACGGCGCTGGCTTTCATCGCGGAGAGACCGCCGCCGCCTTCCTGCCGTTCTTTCACATCTACGGCATGACCGTCCTGATGAACGTCCACCTCGCAGGCGGCGGCGCGCTCGTGACGCTGCCGCGCTTCGATCTGGAACTGTTTTTGCGCATCAGTCAGGACTACAAATCGAAACGCATGTGGATCGTGCCGCCTGTGGCTCTGGCACTGGCGAAACACCCGATGGTCGATCAATTCGACCTCTCCGCACTCGAACAGATCTTCACCGGTGCCGCCCCCCTCGGGGCCGACCTGTCGAACGCCGTGGGCAAACGCCTGAACTGCGTCTCGCTGCAGGGCTACGGCATGACCGAACTTTCGCCCGTCAGCCACCTGTCCCCGATCGAGGATTCCAAGCCCGGCGCGTCGGGCCTTGCCGCCCCCAACGTGCAATGCCGGATCGTGAACATCGAAACCGGCGAAGACATGGGCGTGGGCGAGGAAGGCGAGCTCTGGATCAAGGGTCCGAACGTCATGCAGGGCTATCTCAACAACGCCAAGGCCACGGCAGAGACGATTGTCGAGGATGGCTGGCTGCGCACCGGCGATATCTCCTACATCGACGCAGACGGCCAGATGTTCGTCGTCGACCGCCTCAAGGAACTGATCAAATACAAGGGCTTTCAGGTCGCCCCGGCAGAGCTGGAGGCGACGATCGTCAGCATGGACGGTGTCACCGACGCCGCCGTGATCGGCCTCCCGGACCCCGAGGCGGGCGAAATTCCCATGGCCTTCGTCGTGCGGACGGACACCGGCCCGGACGCCGCCGCGATCAAGGCGCATCTGGAAAAGTGCCTGTCGTCCTACAAGCAGGTGCACCGGATCGACTTCGTCGACACGATTCCGAAATCCGCCTCCGGCAAGATCCTGCGCCGCTTCCTGCGCGACAAGATCAAGGCAGAGGGCTGACGCCGCACCGCACCGGCGGTCAGGGCTGCACCACCTGCAGCCCGGCCGCCGCCAGCACGTCACGCACCTGCGCCAGTGCGGTCGCGGTCGCATCATCTGGCGCGCGCACCGGATCGTCGGTCATGGTCCAGTCCAGCGGATCCTCCGCCGTCAGGTTGCCGACATAGATCATGGCCCCCTCGGGCGTCCGGCGAAGGCTGTCCCAGAACCGCAGGTGCAACCGCAGGCCGTCCGCCGTCTCCTCCGGCCACGCAAACCCCAGCGCACTGGGCCGGTTGTCCCAGAAGGTCGGCACGACCAGCGGCTGGGGCAGGGGGCTGCCGGTCCAGTCCGCCAGCCCGGCCTGCGCCAGCTGCCACAGGCTGGGCCGCGGTGCATCCTGCCAGCCCGCGCCGGTCAGTGCCGTCGTCAGCGCCTCCGCGTCGGGCGTTTCAACGATCAGCTCGATCAACTGTCGCGCCGTGCCCGACAGGGCCTCGGTGTCCCGCGTCAGATCGGGACCGGCCAGCACGTCCGACAGGGTGGCGATGACCGTCGTAGGACGGTCGATAGGCGTATTCATCGGGCTGACGGTCCGCGTCGCGATCACGATCGCCGCGACCGCCGCCACGGTCATGCACAGCGCCGCACCCCACCGTCGCAGCGCCGTCGGGGATCGTTTGTCGCGCCGCCGCCGCCACTCGCAGAACGCGATACCAAGGATCAGCCACAGCCCGCCGACAAGATAGCCGTTCAGCACGTCAGAGACGTAATGCTCCACCAGATACACCCGGCTCAGCCCGATCAGGACGACGGTCGTCGCCGCCAGAAAACCCGCGATGCCCGCAGGCAACAGCCGCAGCCGCCACGCCAGATAGAACAGCATCGCCCAGACCGCGACAGCACCCGCCGCATGTCCGCTTGGAAAACTGCCAGAGGTTTCGGTGTAATACCCCAGATCCGACCGGGGCCGGGCAAAGAATCCCTTCAGCAGCGTCACCGTGATCTGGTTCCCCGCCGCCGCGATCCACATGCCCCCCAGCAGGTCGTACCGGCGCAGCACCAGCAGCGCCAGCGTCGCACCGGCCAGCATCGGCAGCACGCCGTGACGGCCGCCAACCTCGGTGATCCAGCCCAGCACCGCGATCACCCGGTCGTCGCGGATCGCATACAGCAGGTTGGCAATCCGGGTATCCGACGTGACAGTCCCCCGCGCGCCCAGAAAATCCGTGACAGAGGCGACATAGGCGCCCACGACATAGATCAGCAGCACCCCCAGCACCGTCGCCGTCAGGCCCAGAAACCGCTCGGTCCCGAACCGTGCGGCAAAGAACCCGGACCACCGCGGATGACGGTCGATCAGGGCCCGCACACGCAGGCTCCGTCCTGTCCGAAGCGCGACGGCCCGGATCACCCGCGCCACGTCGGGCCAGACCCGACCGATGCGGCGCAGCACCACAAAAATCGTCAGCAGGATGGCGGTCAGAATGACAGCCAGCACCACCAGACGCGGGGCCGCGGCCCCCAGCGCGCCCAAGACCCGCCCCAAGGTCATCCCAGCCAATACCGCGACCAGCGCAAAACCTGCGGCCGACAGCCCGCTCCATCCCATGACGCGCAGGACTGATCCCCCCATCCGCCCGGCCCCGAACGGCACAAAGGCAAAGGTGCCGTGCGACAGCCGCCCACGGATCAGACCGGGGCCCCCCTGCGTGGCCCATTGCAGTCCGGCCCTGGTGCGCAGGTTCACATCGGCCCCCCGCACCAGCCGTCCGATCAGGTAACTCACTCCGCAGCCGGCCCATGACCCCAGCGCCACGCTCCACACCAGCGCCGCCGGATCGACGTAACCGCGCTGGGCCAGCACGCCGGCCGCGACCACGATCGCTGTCAGCGGGACGCAGAACCCGATCAGCACCACCGCATGCGCAAGGGCCAGCAAGGCCATGAAAGCATAAAGCCCGGAGCCTAGGACACTCCACGCGGGTAAAAGATGGCTGAAAAGATCCGGCATGGGCCTGTTCTATGGCGACCCCGCGCGAAGTTGCAACACTGGAACCTGTCCCGGTGCGCGCCCGTCCCCAAAGCGGTCCGCAACTCAAGGCAGATTGCGTCGTCGCCGCGCAAGGACTGCGCCCGTCCGGCCACGCAGCATGCGGCACATCGCCGTCGGTCCCGCGCAGGCTGTCTACGGGCATCATCCGGCGCGACCCCGCGTCCATGGCCGGCCCCGCACCGGCAGGTTTCCGCTCATGATCGCTTTGTGGCCGGAACGTCCTGTACCGGCCCAAGGTTTCATATTCAACCATCTGCGCCGGCCCTCGGCGCGCTCTCGGAGGAATACCATGCGTCTGTCACTGAAATCCACGACCTCGCTCGTGCTGTCGCTGTCGTTGGCGACCCCTGTCTTCGCACAGGACGCACAACCCTTTCCCTGCGTCACCGGCGACGGCCAGACCGTCAATGACGCCAGCCAGTTCTCGACGGCCCTGATCACCGGCCTCGCGACGCAAGCCGTCGCGACCCCCGGTGGCGATGCCCCCACCTGCAACGCCGACGCCTACGCGCAGGCCCTGACGGAAGGCGGCGATCCCCTGGCCGCCGCCCTCGCGACCGCATCCGCTGAAACCAAGGCGGTCCTGATCCCCGAGGACGCCAGCGCCACGGCGACCGCCGAGGTCGCCGCCGGTCCCGCCCCAGCCGATCAAGCCGTCGCTGATCCAGCCGCTGCTGACCAAGCTGCAGCCGATCAAGCTGCTGCGGATCAAGCAGTCGCCGATCAGGCCGCAGCCGACCAAGCGGCTGCTGACAAAGCCGCTGCCGATCAGTCAGCCGCCGATCAAGCCGCTGCTGACCAAGCCGCTGCCGATCAGGCCGCCGCCGACCAAGCAGCAGCTGACCAAGCCGTAGCCGATCAAGCAGCCGCCGACCAAGCCGCAGCTGACCAAGCAGCAGCCGATCAAGCCGCTGCCGATCAGGCCGCAGCCGATCAGGCCGCTGCCGACAAAGCCGCTGCCGATCAAGCAGCCGCCGCTCAAGCCGTGACGGATCAGCCTGCCGCCGATCAGGCAGCACCCGCTGCTGACGCAACCACTTCGGCTGACGCGACCACGGCGCCTGCCGCAGACGCCAGCACCTCTGCGGATGCGGCCACCGCACTCGCCGCTGATACGGCGACCGACGACGCCGCCGCCGCTGCCGCAGCGATTGCAGCACAGTCGGGCGATGCAGCGACTGCCGACGCCACAGCGACGCCAGAGACCACCACAACCGAAGCCGCACCCGCCGACGCGGCCCCGACCTCGACCATCGAAACCGACACGACCGCCGAAACCTCCACCCCCCCGGCGGCACCCACGACGACCGAGGCCGCACCCGCCACCGCTGACACCACGGCAACTGCCGAGGTTCAGCCCGCACCGCTGACCGCCGAAGAACAGGCCGCCCGCGATGCCGAACGTCAGGCCGCGCGCGAATCCTCTGCCGCCGCCACGGCGACTAGCGCAGACCTCGCGAACGATCCCGCCGTCGTGACCGAAGAGGTCACACAGCAAGGCGTGCGTTCCGCCAGTCAGGATTTCGCGACATCCGTGACCGGTGACACCACGACCACGACCACCACGGGCGATGCCCCCGTCACCGCCGAAAACACCGACAAGGGCGGCCTGTCGACCTTCGAAAAGGCGCTGGTCCTCGGTCTCGGCGCCGTGGCTGTCGGCGCGATCCTCAAGAATGGCGACAAGGTCGTGTCGAACTCCGGCGACCGCGTTGTCGTGCAGCGTGACGGAGAGTTGCGCGTGCTGAAGAACGACGACGTCCTGCTGCGCCAGCCCGGCGCGCAAGTGGCGACGCGCACCTTCGACGACGGCTCGACCCTGACGACCGTCACCCGTGAGGACAACAGCGTCGTGACCACGATCCGCGCCGCCGACGGCACCGTGCTGCGCCGCAGCCTGACCCGCGCCGACGGCACCGACGTCGCCCTGATCGACGATCTGGACAACACGACGCCCGTCGTGATCTCCAGCCTGCCGCCCGTCCCGCAGGAAACGGTCTCGACCTCCTCGGTCGCCCTGTCCGATCAGGCAGCGCTTCAGGCCGCGCTGACCGCCAGCCTGCGCGCCGACACCGGCCGCACCTACTCGCTGGAACAGGTCCGTGACATCCGCGAGGTCCGTGCCTTGGCCCCGCAGGTCGAACTGGCCGCGATCACGTTTGAGACCGGCTCTGCCGCGATCCAGCAAAGCCAGGCGGACGAGTTGGCCTCGCTCGGCGGTGCGATCCGTCAGATCGTCGCCAACGACCCCTCTGCCGTCTTCCTGGTCGAGGGTCACACGGACGCCGTGGGTGATGCGGGCTACAACCTCGCCCTCTCCGACCGTCGCGCCGAATCCGTCGCACTGGCGCTGTCGCAGTACTTTCAGGTGCCGCCGGAAAACCTTGTTACCCAAGGCTATGGCGAGCAGTTCCTGAAGGTGAACACGCAGACCGGCGAACGCGCCAACCGCCGCGCCGCCGTGCGCAACATCTCGGAACTGCTCAGCAACAGCTAAGTTGACCGACATGACAATAAAGGCCCGCGTCATCCGACGCGGGCCTTTTGCGTTATGCGCCGGGGGGGCTGGCGCGGACTCGGTCGCATCGGCACTTCTCCACCGTCCCCCCGCCCGATCCTGCAAGGACCGCATCGACACGCCCGGTATGATCATGATCCGCGTCGACGCGGACCGCAGCAATGACTGGGACGGAAACGAGCAGGGCGAGGTCAGGCCCTGAGCCATCGTCGGCCCTTTACAGGGCGACCGACAGGCGGAAATGCAAAAAGCCCCGAGGTTCACCTCGGAGCTTTTTGTCGGCTCAATCGCTGAAATAGACAGATTACTTAGGCAGCGGCCCGATCAGCATGACCATCTGGCGGCCTTCCCCGGGGTTTGCTTGCAAACACCGTCCAAGCGGCAGGCGTTTGCTTGCAAATGCCGAGAGCGGGGCCAGCCAAGACGACCTTACTTTGGCAGGGGCCCGATCAGCATGACCATCTGGCGGCCTTCCATCTTGGGAAAGTTCTCCACCTTGCCGTGCTCCTTGGTGTCCTCGGCCACCCGCTCCAGCAGTTGACGTCCCAATTCCTGGTGCGCCATCTCGCGTCCCCGGAAGCGCAGGGTGATCTTCACCTTGTCGCCGCCTTCAAGGAACTTGTAGACGTTGCGCATCTTCACATCGTAATCGTTGCTGTCCGTGTTCGGACGGAACTTGATTTCCTTGATCTCGATGATCTTCTGCTTCTTGCGGGCTTCGTTCTCTTTCTTCTGCGTCTCGTACTTGTACTTGCCGAAGTCCATGATCTTGCAGACGGGCGGCGACGCATTGGGCGAGATCTCGACCAGGTCGAGGCCTGCCTCTTCTGCCATCTGCATCGCCCGCTCGGGGCTCACGACACCCACGTTTTCGCCTTCCGCACCGATCAGGCGGATATCACCGCCGCGGATGCGTTCGTTGATGCGGGGGCCGGTCTCACGCACCGGGGGTGCGTTGTGGGGTCTGCGTCCTATGGTCTTGATCCTTTGATCATTGAAATGGGTGATCGGAACCTAATCCTATGGACCGGTCTCTTCAAGCCGCAAATCGGGGCTTTCCCGGCGGAAAAGGGGCGAAGGCCGCCGCATTGTCTTGACGCGGGGGCAGGGGGACCGCATCTGAACGGGGAACGCGGCAATTGAGGCCGCCGGATCGAGAGGAGACTTCCATGCGCGCCACCGTCATCATCGTGATCGCCGCGATTCTGGGCTATTTCGGCTATCAATACGCCGTCAACGGACGCGACCCGCACGCCATCGTGGTCGGCACGGATGCCGCATCGCCCGCGTCCGACACCGCAGCGCCGGAAGCAGACACCGCCGCCGCCGATACCGCCGCCGCAGACGCTGCCGCCGCCGCGACCGATGCCGCCGATACAGCCACTGCAGCGGCACAGGATGCCGCCACCGCGACCGGTGAAGCCGCGACAGAGGCTGCAGACGCCGCCGCCGCCGCCGCCGAGACGGCAGAGACCGAGGCCGCGACCGCCGTCGATAACATGGCCAAGGCCGATGACACCGAAAGCACCGCCGCCGCAGCCGAGGCTGCCGGTGCCGCAGGTGCGGCCGCCGAGGCCGCCGACGACGCCGCAGCGACCGTCGCGGCCCCCGACGCATCCACCGCGACCGAGGCCCCCACCGCCGGCGGCTCCGTCGCCGCATCGGTCGACGCCAGTGGCACGATGACCGCCGGCGCGAGTGCCGAGTCCGCCGCCGACGTGGCGCTGCCGACCCTGCTGACGACCGAAGGCTTCAACGCCGAGGCCGTCATCGCGCGGATCGACGACAGCGATCTGTCCGTGGTGCAAAAGACGACACTGACCGCCGCCGTGCGCGCCGCGCAGTCCAACCCCGACCTGCTGCCCGCCACCCTGACCCGCCTGCGCGAGGCGATGGGCCTCTGATCCGGGCCGACAGCCTTTAACATCAAGGGCCGCGTCTGCATGACGCGGCCCTTTTTCGATCCGCTCGGGCGGCACGCCAAACTGCGCACGTCAAATCGTCACCCTGCGATGACAGGCCGACGCCTGATGGATCATGCCGTCGCTGTCGAAATGCAGCGTCTCGATCGCCAGCACGCCGTGCTGGTTGCGATATGTGATGGCCAGCATTTCGTGTCCGTCAAAGACATCCTGCACCTCGAACCGCAAGTCGGGCTGCCGGTCCAGGGCCGCGGCCCAATAGCGGCGCAGCGCCGCCCGTCCCCTGACCTCGCCGGCCCCCGTGATCGGGATCGCCTTTGTCGAACGGAACACGACGTCGTCGCGGTAATGAATCAGGATGGCGTCCAGATCATGGCTGTTCCAGGCGTCCTGCCATCCGGCAACAAAAACCTTGCTGTCCATGTCCGGCCCCCATGATGTGTCAGTGATGCTGACATTATTGAAGGTCTCCGAATCTTGCGCAAGACGTCAGATGAGGGCAATCTGCGCGCGATGAAAAAAGGCGCGCCCGGCTTGCGGACACGCCCTCATTTCGCAAGAATATCATGCCGTCAGCCGACGAAAGCCTTCTCGATCACGAACTCGCCCGGTTCCGAATTGGCGCCCTCGTGCAGGCCAGCGGCTTCCATCAGGGCGGCGATATCCTTGTTGAAGGCCAGGCTCCCGCAGACCATCGCACGGTCCGTCGCGGGGTTCAGCGGCGGCACGCCAAGGTCACTGAACATCTCGCCATTTTCGATCAACTTCGTGATCCGCCCCATCTTCGCGCTCTTTTCGCGCGTCGTCGTGGGATAATACCGGATCTTGTCCAGATTCTCCTGCCCCAGCAGCTCGATCATCATCGGATCGGCCTTGATCTCGGCGATCAGGTTCGCCCCGTAGGTCAGCTCCGCGACATCGCGGCAGGTGTGGGTGACGATGACCTCGTCGTAATTCTCATAGGTCTCCGGCTCGCGCAGCAGCGACGCGAAAGGCGCGAATCCGGTCCCGGTGGAAAAGAAATAGATCCGCTTGCCCGGCAGAAGCGCGTCGTGGACCAGCGTGCCCACGGGCTTCGGCTTCAGGATGATCTGGTCGCCCACGGTGATGTGCTGCAGCTTGCTGGTCAGCGGCCCGTCCTCAACCTTGATCGAATAGAACTCCAGCTCCTCGTCCCAGCTAGGCGAGGCGATGGAATAGGCGCGCAGCAGCGGCTTCCGCTTGCCCGTCTCGGGGTGGGGATCACCCATCAGGCCGATCATCACGAATTCGCCGGACCGGAACCGCAGGCTTGCGGGCCGGGTCACGCGGAACGAAAACAGCCGGTCCGTGTAATGGGTCACGGCGGTCACGGTCTGCGCATCGGGCAGCACGGGCTGGGCGGCGGTATCGGTCACGGGGCGTTGCTCTGTCATGTCATTCATCGCGGCGGTTGTGACGCCACGCCTCTGTTTCGTCAAGGAAAGGGGGGAAATCAGCCGCGCATCCGCGCGAGGTAATCATGCGCCCGCCAGTCGGCGCGGGCCAGCCACTGGTCTTCGGGTTGCCGCGCGGCCAGATCGGCACTTATCTCGACCTCGTCGAACCCGGACCGCCGCGCCATCGCATACTGGTCGGCGATCACATGGCCATGGGCGCGCAACCGGCCCTGATACCCCGCCCGCCGCAAGATCGCGGCCAGCGTAAACCCGCGCCCGTCCGAGAAGCTGGGAAAGGCGATCCGGATCATCGGCGCCTGCATCACGGTCCGCACGGCGTCGGGTGCGGCGTCCGACGGCACATCCACCGCCCCCGGCACCTCCAGCGCCACGTCGTCCAACTCCACGAAGTCACCGTCGAAATCATCGGCGGCAAAGCCTGCATCGGTCACAATCACGCTCATCGTTGCGTCCTCCGGGGGCGCATGCCCCTGTTCATCTGGCAATTCAAACTCATCCGGCTTGGCGCTCCGGCGCCGGGATCCGGACCATCTTGCCGTTCACGAAATGGATCCCGCATTCGGTCTTCTCCTGATTGCGCCAACGCCCGGCGCGCGGGTCCTCGCCCGGTGCCACCCGCGTCGTGCAAGGCGCACAGCCGATCGAGGGATACCCCTGTGCCACCAGCGGATGCCGCGGCAGACGGTTCTCGGTCATGTAATCCTGCACGTCGCTCCGGTCCCAGTGCGCCAGCGGGTTCACCTTCAGGTGCGTCCCGTCGGCCTCGAAGAACGGCAGCGCGGCCCGCTTGCCGCCCTGATACTGCTTGCGCCCGGTGATCCAGCCGTCAAAGGGCATCAGCGCCCGCTGCAGCGGCACGGTCTTGCGCAGCGCACAGCAGCTGTCCGGGTCCGCCAGATGCAGCAGCCCCTCGTTGTCCTGTGCGAACACCTCTTGGCGGTCGGGGTGCAGCACGCGCACGTCGCGCAGATGCAGCCGTTCAGCCACCTCCATCTGATAGGTCAGTGTTTCCGCGAACAGCATCTCGGTGTCCAGAAACAGCACCGGCGTATTGCGGTCGATCATCGACACCAGATGCAGCAGCGCCACGGATTCAGCACCAAAGGAACTGACCAGCGCCAACTGTCCCACATCCGGGTCCTTCAGCGCCCGTTCCAGCACCGCATGGGCCGAATGATGCTTGTACGCATCGTTCAGCGCAGCGGCGCGGCCTTGCAAATCGTCAAGCGGCATCGCGCTTGTCCTCCTTGTCCGGGTACAGGACGGCCTTGAACGGCTCCATCCCAAGGCGGCGGAACGCCTGAAGGAACGTCTCTTCGGGGTCAGACCGCAAATCAAGGTAGCCCAGCACCAGCCGTTCCACCGCCGGCAGGATCTCGTCCGCACTGAAACCGGGTCCGGCGCGTTCGCCGATCGCCGCATCCTCGGTCCCGTCGCCGCCCAGCGTTACCTGATAATTCTCGACCCCCGCGCGATCCAGGCCCAGGATGCCGATATGCCCCACATGGTGATGCCCGCAGGCATTGATGCAGCCAGAGATCTTGATCTTCAGCGGCCCCACATCATGCTCCAGCTTCAGCGCGTCGAACCGCACCGCGATCTGCTGGGCAATCGGGATCGACCGCGCCGTCGCCAGCGCGCAGTAATCCATGCCGGGGCAGGCGATGATGTCGGAAATCAACCCGATGTTCGCCGTGGCCAGATCGGCAGCGCGCAGCGCCTGATAGACGTCCGGCAGATCGCCCTTCGCCACGTGCGGCAGGATCACGTTCTGCTCGTGGCTGATCCGCAGCTCGTCGTGGCCAAAGCGTTCGGCCAGATCGGCCAGCACCCGCATCTGATCGGCAGAGGCATCGCCGGGCGTTGCGCCCTGCTTTTTCAGCGACACGCTGACGATGGCGTAATCCGGGTTCTTGTGGGCCGAAAGGTTGGTATCGGACCAGCTGCGGAACGCCGGGTTCGCCGCCCGCGCCGCGTCATAAGCGGCCAGAGACGTCTCGGCATAGACCGGCGGCGCAAAGGCCTGCGTGATCTCGGCCAGCAGCGCCTGATCGACGCCGGTGAACAGCGGCCTGATCCGGGCAAAGCGCTCCTCGACCCGCGCGCGGATATCGTCGATCCCGTGCTCGTGGACGGTGATCTTGATGCGCGCCTTGTACTTGTTGTCGCGCCGGCCCAGCAGGTTCCACACCGAAACAATGGCCTCGCAATAGGGCAGCAGGTCGGCCTCGGCCACGAAGGGGCTGATTTCCTTGCCGATCATCGGCGTCCGGCCAAGGCCGCCGCCGACCAGCACGCGGAACCCGCGCTTGCCGTTGCTCTCGATCACCTGCAACCCGATGTCATGGGCCGCGATCACGGCGCGGTCATGGGCCGCCCCCGTCACGGCAATCTTGAACTTGCGCGGTAGGAACTGGAACTCCGGGTGATCGGTAGACCACTGGCGCAGCAGCTCGGCATAGGGGCGGGGGTCCGCCACTTCATCCGCTGCGGCGCCCGCGAAATGGTCCGCCGTCACGTTGCGGATCGTGTTGCCGCTGGTCTGGATCGCGTGCATTTCCACATCGGCCAGCGCCTCAAGGATATCGGGCACATCGGGCAGCTTCGGCCAGTTGTATTGGATATTCTGCCGGGTGGTGAAATGGCCGTAGCCCTTGTCAAAGCGCTCCGCGATCATCGCAAGCTGGCGCATCTGGCCGCCGTTCAGCGTGCCATAGGGGATCGCCACGCGCAGCATGTAGGCGTGCAGCTGCAGGTACAAACCGTTCATCAGGCGCAGCGGCTTGAACTCGTCCTCGGTCAGACTGCCGTCCACACGCCGTTCCACCTGTCCGCGGAACTGCTTGACCCGTTCGCGCACGAAGGCTTCGTCGAAATCATTGTAGCTGTACATGTTACTGCTCTGCCTGCTTGCCGTGGAAATAGTTGGACGGCCCGCGCGTGCGGAAGTCCTCGCGAAAATGCGTGGGCTCCGGGCCATTGTCGGTCGCCACCGCATCGGCCAGATAGGCCCCCGCGATCTCGTCCTGCCGCCATTGCGCTTCCATCAGGCGCAGGTCCGCATGCGCCTCGTCGGTCAGCAGCTCCGCCTCCGCGATGTCGCGGGTCCAGCGGTCGTCCTCGGTCAGCCAGACCGCGTCGCCCTCCAGCAGCGCATTCGCCGTGACGACCTTGGGTGTGAATGCTTTCGCCATCAGGCAAACTCCTCGATTTTCATGGTCTGCGAGGCGGCCACCGCATCGCGCGGGGCCAGTCCCAGAAAGGTCAGGGCAGGGCCGGTCAGGCCCGCTTCGGTCAGTGTCGGCTCAAGCTCCGCCAGCGTCGTCGCCAGCACGCGCTGGCTCAACCGCGACGCGTTCTCGATCACCGTCACCGGGGTCGCGGGATCGGCGCCGTGCATCAGCAGCCGCCCTTGGATGAACCGCGCCGCCCGCTTGCCCATGTAGATCGCTGCAACCTCGCCCGGCCGCGCCAGCACCCGCCAGTCATGGTCGGCAAACCCCTTGGTGTCGTGCCCGGTCATGAACCGGACCGAGGCGTTGCGCCCGCGCTGCGTCAGGCTCTGCCCGATGCTCGCCACAGCTGCACTCGCCGCCGTGATCCCCGGCACGATCCGCCACGAAATCCCGGCCGCTTCCAGCGCGTCGATCTCCTCGTCCAGCCGGCCAAAGACCGTCGGATCGCCGGATTTCAGCCGCACGACATGTGCACCCTTCAGTGCATGTTCCACGATCAACGCGTCAATGTCGGCCTGCGCCATCGACGTGCCAAAGCCTTCTTTTCCTGCGTCGATCATCACCGCCTCGCGCCGCGCCAGTTCCAATATCTCGCGGCTCACCAGCCGGTCGTAAATCACCACATCCGCCACATCCAAGGCACTGCGCGCCTTCAGCGTCAGCAAGTCCGGATCGCCCGGACCGGCCCCGACCAGATCGACGTGCCCGGCCTTCTCGGTCGCGTGCAGAGTCTCGTCCAGCAACCGCTCCAGCGCGGGGACGACAGCCGCTTCTCCACCGGCCTCGACCGCCTGCGGCCCGACCTGGTCATAGAACGCCGCCCAGAAATTGCGCCGCTTCACGCCCATGGGCAACACGTCCGCCGCCGCGCGAAAGGTCTTGCCGATCCGCGCCAGCAGACCCAGCCCTGCGGGCAGCCGCTCTTCCAGATCGCGCTTGATCCGCCGCGCCAGCACCGGTGCGGCCCCTTCGGTGCCGATCGCGATGACGACTGGGTCGCGGTCGACGATGGCGGGGGTGATGAACTGGCTGTCGGCCAGATTGTCCACGATATTGACCCGCGCCCCGTCGCGGTGCGCCAGTGCGGCCACCCGCGCGTCCTCGACATCGTCCTCGTTCGCAGCATAGAACAGCACGGCACAAATCGCATCGCCCGGCTCCATCGCGCGCGCGATCAGCGTCAGACGCCCCGCGGCGGCCCAGCGATGGATCTCGGGTGCTGCCTCCGCCGCCACCACGGTCACATGCGCCGTCGTCTTCAGGATCAGCCGCAGCTTGGCCAATGCGGCCTCACCGCCGCCGGACACCACGATCCGCCGCCCCGCGACCGCCATGAAGACTGGAAAATGATCCATACCGAAGGCTCCCTTACTGCCCTTCAATATAGAACATTGTTCTGGTTTTTGACTACGGGTGCCGCTAGATAAGAACAAGCGTTCCTCGCCGGTCCGGCAAACGCACCAACATTCCAGCGCCTCGGGGAAAACCGAAATGACAGTCCGCATCGACGACACAGACCGGAAGATTCTCGCAGCCCTGCAGCGCGATGCCAGCCAGTCCCTCGACGACATCGCCGCCGAAGTCGGCTCTTCCAAGACGCCTGTCTGGAATCGCATCCGCAAGCTGCGCACAGCGGGCGTCATCGGCCAGACCACCGTGGTCCTCGACGCCGAGGCGCTGGGGTTCGACGCCTGCTTCTTCGTGCTGATCCGCACCAGCGAACACGACAGCGACTGGCAACAGCGCTTCCTTAAAGCCCTGAAATCCCGGCCAGAGGTGCAGGAGGCGCACCGCCTCGCCGGCGACATCGACTACATCCTCAAGGTCCGCGTCGCCAACGCCCGCGCCTACGACACCTTCTACCAGGCCCTGATTTCAGAGGTGAAGGTCCACAACGTCACCGCACTCCTCTCGATGGAGGAGATCAAGTCCACCATCGCACTGCCGCTCTGACCCCACCCCCGCTCATCCTCGCTTTTTTCAAAATACTCCCCCGCGGGAGGCGTCCCGCACCATCAACCGCTCCAGCCCATGGAAATGATAGACGTCCGCATAAACCGGGCGCTCCGCCAGTGCCAACGCCGGGCACCTCTCCCACAGCACCTCCAGCGCGATCTGCAATTCCATCCGCGCCAGCGGCGCGCCGACGCAGAAATGCACGCCGCCGCCAAAGGCCACATGAGCCGGCCCCGCGCGGTCGGGATCAAAAACCTCCGGGCGGTCCCAGACCGCCGCATCCCGGTTCGCAGACCCCAGCAGGCAGGCGATCCGGTCGCCGCGCCGGAACTCCGCGCCCGCGACCGTGCAATCCTGATGCACCCAGCGCGTGAACATGTGCAGCGGCGGATCGAACCGCATGACCTCCTCGACCGCCGCCGCATCAGACCGCTGCAGGCCCGTCGCCAGCATCGTGGCGACGCCGTTGCCCAGCGTATGCACCGTGGCCTCGTGGCCCGCGTTCAGCAGCAGGATACAGGTGCTGATCAACTCCGCCTCCGACATCTCGGCCGCGATCAGGGTCGACATCAGGTCGTCCCGCGGCTTGCGGCGCTTTGTCGCCAGATGGTCGCGCAGGAAGGCGGTGAAATCCGCCGTCGCCGCCTCGGCCCCGGCCATGATGTCGGCCGTCAAGCGCGCCTGATACATCGTCACCATGGCATTGGACCAGCGCAGCAGGTCCGCCGCCGCCGCCTCGGGCACGCCCAGCAGCCGCGCGATGGTGATGACCGGCACGGGCCGCGCATAGACCGCCAGCAGGTCGACGTCGCCCGCGGGAAACCGGTCGATCAGATCATGGCACAGCGCCCGGATCCCCGGCGCCAGACCGGCGATGCTGCGGCTGGTGAACGACCGCAGCACCGCACCCCGCAGCCGCGCGTGATCGGCGCCGTCCCGTTCCAGCATCGAATGCGCCTCGACCGCATCGAACCCGGCGCGCGCCGGATCGGCCGCTGGGGCAAGCTCGCCCGGCACCTGACGCCCCATGCGCCGGTCGCGCAGCACGGCGCTGACCGTGGCGTGATCGGTGGCGCAGGCCATGTCGTAATCGGTCCACCGGACCAGCGGTCCCATCGCCCGCATGCGCGCATAAGTTGCATAGGGATTCTGCACAAAGGCGGGGTCGGTCGGCGACTGGACAAAGGTCTGCATGGGCGCCACCTTGGGGCCTGCGATGTTCCGCCGCAAGATGGGTTGCGACGTTCTGACGCAGCCTCCCTTCCGATTGTAGTGCTAGCCTATGCATACGATCGGATACCGAAGAGTCGCCGCCACGCTCTTTCAACGGGATCCGGTCGGGGGGGAACACCAGAACGGGGGCTGTCATATGGCACGCCAGCAGCGCGAAAATGACGACCTTGATCAGGTGGCCTGGGCGCAGGCCCATCTGCAATTCGAAAAACTCCAGACCCATCTGCCCGAAACCGCCGTCAGCAATGTCGCAAGGGAAGTCGTCCGCCGCCTCGCCTTCCGCCTGCCGCGCTACGGCGAAGGCACCGACGGCCCCAGCCAGGGTGACATCGTCCGCTTCTGCAGCACCCTGACCGCGACCAACGACGAATCCGCCGAACGGTTCATCCGCAACCTGCGTCGCGCCGGCAGTTCCGCCCATACGATCTATCTGTCCTACATCGCCGCCGCCGCCCGTCATCTGGGCGCGCAATGGGAAGAGGACGAGATTTCCTTTGCCGAGGTCACGATGGCCTCGGGCCGTCTGTTCCGGATCATCCGGGGGTTGCGCTATGTTCTGGACCGCGACGGCCCGCAGGGCGAAGACACCCGTCGCATCCTGCTGGCCGTCCTGCCCGGCGATTCCCATACGCTGGCCAGTGAAATGGCTGCCGACCTCTTTCGCCGCGACGGGTGGGAGGTCGACCTTGCCGTGGGCGAGGATCACGACAGCATCGTGGCGCGCGCGGACACGACCCGCTTTGCAGCCGTCGTGATCGTGGCCAACGCGATCCGCGATCTGGAAACCCTGACGCGTCTGGTGATCGGCCTGCGCATCGTCGCCCCCGTCGCGCCCTTCGTGCTGGCGGGCAAGATCCTCGATGCGCCCGATGTGGCCGAAATGTGCGGCGCCGATGCGGAAATCACCAGTCTGGACACCGCCGCCGCCCGCCTGCGCGCCATCACCGGCATGCCGCCGCGCGATGATGCGGCCGCCTCATCCACCTAAGCGTGCAGAGCCTTCTCTGGCGCAACGGAATTGCGCGACAATGTGATCCTGCGCATCAAAAGCGCCTTGCCTGACCTGCCCAATGGTGTAGGACGGTTCAACCATTTCGGCATCCGACCGAAACCCCATAATCGATCTCTGGGAGGAGACAGCATGACTTTCCTGAAAACCGCAGCCTTTGCGGCCGCGATGTCCATTGCGGCGACCGCGACACTGGCACAGGGTGCGGGTTGCGACGCCGGCGAGACCGTCGTCAAGTTCAGCCACGTCACCAACACCGACAAGCACCCCAAGGGCATCGCCGCCCAGCTGCTGATGGACCGCATCAACGAAGAGATGAACGGCACCATGTGCATGGAGGTCTTCCCGAACTCCACGCTCTACACCGACGAGCAGGTCATTGAGGCGCTGCTGCGCGGTGACGTGCAACTGGCCGCACCGTCCCTGTCGCTGTTCGAATCGATCACCAAGGCCTACCGCCTGTTCGACCTGCCCTTCATGTTCAAGAACATCGATGCCGTCGACGCCTTCCAGGCCTCCGACACCGGTCAGGGAATGCTCGACATGATGCAGCGTCGCGGCCTGCAGGGTCTGGGCTACTGGCACAACGGCATGAAGCAGATCTCGGCCAACAAGCCGCTGATCGAACCCACCGACGCCAACGGCCTCAAGTTCCGCGTGCAGCCCTCCGACGTGCTGGTCGCACAGTTCCAGGCGCTGGGCGCATCCCCACAGCCGATGGCCTTCTCAGAGGTCTACGGCGCGCTGCAGACCGGTGTCGTCGACGGTCAGGAAAACACCTGGTCCAACATCTACGGCCAGAAGTTCTTCGAGGTGCAGGACGGCATCACCGAGACCAACCACGGCATCATCGACTACATGGTCGTGACCTCCACCGACTTCCTCGACAGCCTTGACCCTGCGGTGAAGGACCAGTTCCTGACCATCCTCGACGAAGTGACGACGGAACGGAACGCCGCCGTGACGCAAGTCGACCTCGAGGCGCGTCAGGCGATCCTCGATGCGGGCAGCAAGATCGTGGAACTGACACCCGAACAGCGTCAGGACTGGGTCGACGTGATGATGCCCGTCTGGACGCAGTTCGCTGACGAAGTCGGTCAAGAGAACATCGACGCCGCCCAGAAGATCAACGAAAGCATGTAATCCGCGCGCAGGTCGGGCGTCCGTCGCCGGACCTGCGGCACCCTTCACGGCCCGGACTTCCGTCCGGGCCGTTTCACCATTCCATCAGCGGGGCAGGGCAGATGAGCCAGCATTACGAGGCGCGGGGACCGGTCGGGGCCCTTGTCAACGGCATCGAGGAAACCATCATCTCGGCCCTGCTGGGCGTGATGACCCTTCTAACCTTCGTGAACGTGGTCCTGCGCTACGGCTTCAACCACTCCATCATCTGGAGCCTCGAAGTCGTGCTGACCCTCTTCGCCTGGCTCGTGCTATTCGGCATCGCCTACGCCTTCAAGGTCACCTCACATCTGGGCGTCGATGCCGTCACCAACATCCTGTCGCCCGGTCCGCGCAAGACCGTGGCGCTGATCGCGGGCGTGCTCTGCATCGCCTACGCGCTGCTGTTCCTCAAAGGCGCTTACGATTACTGGGCGCCCTTCGCCGACCTGCCGCCGACCTCGGGCCGCTGGTTTCCCACCGGTTTCGACATGTCCGCCCGCAGCCAAAGCTATTTCGAGACTGACCAGATCCCGATCCCGTTCGAATGGTTCAAGACCTGGCTCGAAACCACGTTCAACTCCTACGAACAGGGCGGCCAGATCCTGACCGACGAATATTCCAAGATGCCGCGTCTGGTGCCCTACACCATGTTGCCTGTCGCCGCCGTGCTGATCCTGTTCCGCATCGTGCAGGCCGTCTGGCGCATCTGGACCGACCGGTCGCCGAGCCTGATCGTCTCACACGAAGCCGAAGACGCCGTGGCCGAGGCCGCCCTTCTGAACAGGGATAACTGATCCATGGAAGTCCTCCTTCTTTTCGTTCTGATCATCGGCTTTCTGCTGATCGGCATGCCCATCGCCGTGTCGCTGGGCCTCGCCTCGATCCTGTTCCAGCTCTGGTTCTCCGAAACCTCGCTCGCCGCCGTGGCGCAGGCGATCTATCAGGCGATGGCCGGGCACTACACGCTGCTGGCGATCCCGTTCTTCATCCTGGCCTCCAGCTTCATGTCGACGGGCGGCGTGGCCAAGCGCATCATCCGCTTCGCCATCGCCTGCGTCGGCCACCTGCAGGGTGGCCTCGCCATCGCGGGCGTTCTGGCCTGCATGATCTTTGCCGCCCTCTCCGGATCAAGCCCCGCCACCGTGGTCGCCATCGGCTCCATCGTGATCGCGGCGATGACCAAGGCAGGCTATACCAAGGATTTCGCCGCCGGCGTCATCTGTAACGCAGGCACGCTCGGTATCCTGATCCCGCCGTCCATCGTCATGGTCGTCTACGCCTCTGCCACCGACGTCAGCGTCGGGCGCATGTTCCTCGCGGGCGTCATCCCCGGCCTGCTCGCCGGTGTCATGCTGATGATCACGATCTACGTCATGGCCAAGGTCAAGAACATGCCCGCAGGCGAATGGGCCGGCTGGGCCGAGGTCGGCGACAGCTTCCGCGACGCACTCTGGGGGCTTGGCCTGATCGTCATCATCATGGGCGGCATCTACGGCCACCCTTGGATCAGCCTGCAGCCCTTCGGCATCTACTGGAAAGGCGGCGCCTTCACCCCGACCGAGGCCGCGGCCGTCGCCGCCGTCTACGCCTTCTTCGTGGCCTCCTTCATCTACCGCGACATGGGACCTCTGGCGGGCACCGATGGCCGCCGCCCGCTGCCGCTGTGGCGCAAGCCGGTGGCGATCGTCACGGCCTTCTTCCACCGCGACACCCGCGCGACCCTGTTCGAATCCGCCAAGCTGACCGTCACCCTGATGTTCATCATCGCCAACGCGCTGATCCTCAAACAGGTGCTGACCGACCAGCAGGTGCCGCAGCACATCGCCAACGCGATGCTGGGCGCGGGCCTCACGCCGATCACCTTCCTGATCGTGGTCAACGTGATCCTGCTGATCGGTGGCCAGTTCATGGAACCCTCGGGCCTGATCGTCATCGTGGCACCGCTGGTCTTCCCGATCGCGATCCAGCTGGGCATCGACCCGATCCACCTTGGCATCATCATGGTGGTGAACATGGAAATCGGGATGATCACACCGCCCGTCGGCCTGAACCTCTTCGTCACATCGGGTGTGGCGAATATGCCGATGATGGCCGTCGTGCGCGCGGCCCTGCCGTTCCTCGCCGTGCTCTTCGTGTTCCTCATCATGATCACCTACATCCCGATCCTGTCGACCTACCTGCCCAACTCGGTCATGGGACCGGAAACGATCATCAAGTAGCAAAAGGGCGCGGCCCCGCCCCCGGGCGCCGCGCCCTGCGTTCACTTGGCCCTTTCAACACCCGGCCGCGGCAGACCCTCCCTTCAACCGGCGGGACATCGCCGTATCGCCATGGCGCGGGGGAACTCTTGGCCCTCTGCGGTGTTTGCGACCGTCCGCATGACGCGACGCAAAAGGGCGGCATGGACCGGCCCCGTTAAAGGATGACCCCATGATACTTCAGATCGGCGTGCAGCTGCACTACGCGGTGCAATCCGCCACGGACATCATCCTGCAGATCACCGTGCCCAGTTTTGCCGACCAGCGCGTGATCCACGAGGAAATCGTGATCAGCGACACGCTCCACCGCGCCACCGTCTCGGCCGAGGAAGGTCTGGGTGAGCGGACGCTGGTGCGGGTCGAGAAGGACTTCGAATGCAATTACACCGCCCGTGTCGCGGTCGACCGCCCGGCGCTGGACATCGCCCTGCTGCCTGCGGTTCCGCCGCACCAGCTGCCCAGCGATGCGATCCGCTACCTGATGCCCTCGCGCTATTGTCAATCGGACGAGCTGCAGAATTTCGTCGCCGCCGAATTCGGTGACAGCAGCGGCGGCGCGCGCATCGCCCAGATGCGCGACTGGATCTTCGAGCGGTTTCAATACGTTCCGGGGTCCAGCAATGCCCAGACCACGGCCCTCGATACCTTCGTGCAGCGTCAGGGCGTCTGCCGCGACTACGCCCATGTGATGATCGCACTCGCCCGCGCCTCGGCCATCCCCGCGCGCTTCGTCAGCGTCTACGCGCCCTACGTCACCCCGCAGGATTTCCATGCGGTGGCAGAGGTTTACCTCGACGGCACATGGCACCTCGTCGATGCGACGGGCATGGCCGCCGCCAACCAGATCGCCCGCATCGGCGTCGGTCTCGACGCGGCAGAGGTCTCTTTCTTCTCCAGCTTCGGCCCGGTCAGCCTGCAGACCCAGTCGGTGCAGGTCACGGTCGACCAGTAAGCCAGACACGATGGCGGGCCACGGCCTGCCATCGTGGATTGCCTGATGTCACGGCTTCGACATACAAGGGCCCGACACCGTGGCGGCCCTGCAGGGAAACATCCCGAAACAGGCTGCGCCACGGCACAGACCGGACCCCGCCAGATGCCCGCCGCGCCGCACAGCCTTTACGACAGCCCCCTTGGCCCGCTCGGTGCCGATGCGTCGGACGATGGCATCATCCGCCTGTGCTGGGGACCGGGCACGCTGACGTATGGCCCGCTGGCCGACCGGCTGGGGACGGAACTCGCCGCCTATTTCGCGGGTACGCTGACCCGGTTTACCGTGCCGCTCTGCATCACGGGCACGCCGTTCCAGCGCGCCTTCCTGACCGCACTGACAGACATCCCCTACGGCGAGACCCGCACCTATGGCGACCTTGCCGCCACGCTGGGCGTCAGCGCGCAGGCGATCGGTCAGGCCTGCGGGGCCAACCCGATCCCGATCGTGATTCCCTGTCACCGGGTGCTGGGCGCGCAGGGGCTTGGCGGGTTTTCCGGTCCCCGCGGGATCGAGGACAAGGTCGCCCTGCTGCGGCTGGAAGGGGCGGCGGGTCTGCTGATATGACATGGGCGGTCTTTCTTGCGGTGCTGGCGGCGGCAGTGCTGCACGCGGTCTGGAACGCGCTGATCCGCAGCGGGACGGACAAGCAGACCGCCATGCTGGTCCTGACGCTGGGCAATGCGCTGACCGGCCTCTGCGTCGTCGCCACGCGACCTTGGCCCGGGGCAGAGGTCTGGGTCTGGATTGCGGCCTCCGGCATGATCCACACGGCCTATCAACTCTTCCTTGCCTATGCCTACGAACAGGGCGACCTGTCCCGCGTCTATCCCCTGGCCCGAGGCGGCGCGCCGATGATCGTTCTCGCGGTCAGCCTGATCGCGGCCCTCGACCCCGTGACGGGGACCGAGGTGGCGGGCGTCCTGCTGCTGGGCGCGGGGCTGGCGGTCATGGCGCGGGGCGTCTTCACCAGCGGCGAAAGCCGCCGGATGCTGCCCTTCGCCGCAGGCTCTGCCTGTGCGACGGCCGCCTACACGCTGACCGACGGGATCGGGGCGCGGATCGGCGGCGATCCGGTGGGCTACACCGGCTGGCTGCTCATCGCGGCAGCGGTCTTCTACGTGCCGGTCATCCTCGGGCTGCGGGGCCGGGCGGTGGTGCCGCGCGCGGGCCGGGTCTGGGGCATCGGACTGGTGGCGGGGGCCTGCTCGTTCGCGGCCTACGGCATCGTCGTCTGGGCCATGACGCAGGCGCCCATCGCCCTTGTCGCCGCCCTGCGCGAGACGTCGATCCTGTTTGCCGTCCTGATCGGCTGGCGCTTCTTCAAAGAGGTCATGGGCCGCCAGAAGGCCATCGCCGCCCTGCTGATCGTGGCGGGTGTGGTGCTGACGCGGCTCTAGCCCTCGCGCCCGTAGACGACCTGCTGTGCGGCCCCCGCCAGCGTCAGGTAGACCGAGGTCACGATCAGACCGTAATGCGCCCATGAGCCTGTATCGAAATTCACCCAGGCCGCCCAGCCGGCGAAGACGACCCATCCCAGCGCCATCGGCAGGGTCACGGCCTGCCAGCGCTGCGTGCGGACCGGGTGGACGAATTTCACCGGCACGAACATGGTGACAGCCAGCACCGCAACCAGTCCCAGACAGACCCACCAGTCCGGCCGGATCGCGAACAGCACCAGCACCAGCATGTTCCAGCATCCCGGAAAGCCGGAAAAGCTGTAGTCCGTCGTCTTCATCCGGGTGTCGGCGAAATACATCGCTGAAGCATAGGTGATGATGATGATCGCGGCCCAGCCCGACCAGCCATCCATCAGGCCGGAGCCGTAGAGCGCGTAGGCCGGGATGAAGACATAGGTCAGGTAGTCGATGATCAGGTCGAGCAGCACGCCGTCGAATTCCGCGGCGTTGGTGCCCACATCGTAGCGCCGCGCCAGCGGGCCGTCGATCCCGTCCACGAAGAAGGCGACGACGAGCCACAGGAACATCAACGCCCATTCGTGATCCACCGCCGCCAGCATGGCCAGCATCGCAAAGACGGCCCCCGTGGCGGTCAGCAGGTGAACGGCGAGAGCCTTCTGGGAGATCGTCATCGGGGCGCTTTCGGCTGGGGTTCCGCGCAGGTTACGGGCGGTCGCACGGGTTGTGAAGGCTGGAGCCTCCGGCGGGAGTATTTTTCGAAAAAGCGAGGAAGACGCGGCGACCTGTGGGCGGAGGCCCCGGCAATCATTCGGACAGGGTCCCGACTGTGCGCTGGGGGGCCTTTTGCGACGGAAGGGGGTTACGCGCGCGGGTGGGCCGCGTCGTAGACCTCCATCAGGCGGGCGGCGTCGACGGAGGTATAGGCCTGCGTCGTGGACAGGCTGGCGTGGCCCAGCAGTTCCTGAATGCTGCGCAGATCGCCGCCGGCGGTCAGCAGGTGCGTGGCAAAGCTGTGGCGCATGGCGTGCGGTGTGGCGGTGGCGGGCAGGCCGAGTTGCAGGCGCGACATCTCCATCACCTTCTGGATGGCGCGCGGATTCAGGGCGCCGCCGCGCACGCCGCGGAACAGCGGGCCGCCGTCGGTCAGATCGTGCGGGCACACTGCGACATAGGCCGCGACGGCGGCGCGGGCGGCGGGGATGACGGGAACCATGCGGTCCTTGCCGCCCTTGCCGGTGATCCGCAGGGTCGCGGGCAGGGGGCTTTGCCGGGTGGTGAGCGAGAGCGCCTCGGAAATCCGCAGCCCGCAGCCGTAGAGCACCGTGACGACAGCAGTGTCGCGGGCGGCGACCCAGGGCTCGCTCGCCTGACATTCGACGCGGTCGATCATCGCGCGGGCGGCGGGTTCTTCCAGCGGGCGGGGAAGCTTTTTCGTGAACTTCGGGCTGCGGATCGTCAGCACGGCGGTCGGCTCGAACCCTTCGCGGTCCGACAGCCAGCGGTAGAACGTCTTGACGGCCGAGAGGCTGCGGGCCAGCGACCGCGCGCCCACGCCGCGGCCGCGTTCGTGGGCCATCCAGGCGCGCATGTCGCCCGTCGTGATACGCGCGAGCGGGCCGAGGCCCACCGCGTCGCCGTGGTGGACCTGCATGAACGCCATGAAGCCCATGACATCGGCGCGGTAGGCGGTGATCGTGTTGTCGGCCGCGTCGTTCAGCGCGGCGCAGTGATCCAGCCAGCCGTTCAGCGCATCGGTCAGCTGGGGCGCGATCATGTGCCCGCCGTCAGCCAGCGGCGCATGCTACGCTCGAACACGCCGCCGAAGAAGGTCAGCAGGTCGGTGCCCTGCTGCGGGGTGAACAGATGCGGATCCTCTGATCCCATGACCAGCATGCCGGGCAGGCGGCCGGTGCCGAGGTCGAGCTTCAGGCAGGCCTCGGAGCGGACGTAGTCGGATTTCTCGCCGTAGACTTCGGCGCCGTGGTTCTGGACCTGGCGCAGGGTGACGGCGCGCACGGGGATGTCGCGGTCGCGGCTGATGTAGCTGTCGCAGAAGCCGGGGCGCCCGACGCTGAGGACTTCGCCCAGCTGGCGGATCGCGGGATCGTCGCCGTCGGACTCACTTTCCAGCACGAGGCGCATCACGTCAACGCGCAGGGTGTCGGCTACCTCGCCGGCGAGGTCGCGCAGGAAAGTCTCGAACCGGGTCGCGTCCATCAGGCGCAGCACGGCGCGGTGGACCTGGTTGGTGCCAGCGAGGTTTTCGTAGGCGGCGGCGATGACGCTGCGGTGGGTGTCTTCCAGCCGATCGAGGCGGGATTCCAGACGCTCCATCGCGATGCCGCGCAGATCGACGATATTGCCGCCCATGGCGCTGTCGTTGGCGCCGACGAGGGCGCGCATGATGTCCTGATCCTCCAGCAGAAGTTCAGGGTCCGCAATGATGCGGTCGCGGACGGAGGTATCCATCAGGGGTGTGCTGCTCATGTGCCTGCTCTTGTTTGTTTTGTGAAAGGCTAGCAGGTCTATTGCCTGATTTCGCCCTGAAAGTGTCGGTGTCGTGCAAGGGGTCGTGTCTGTTGCTGCTGTGGCCCAGTTGTTAACGGCGCTGGCGCGGGCCGGGCTTGGGTTGAAAAACTTCGGCTGTCGCGGCGCCCTACGGGTTGGCGTTCGGATGCGGGGAGTCTACCTGAGGGGTGAAACCCTGAAAAGGCCGATATGGCGCAATCGCATTTCACTGAAGGCGAACTGGTCGGTGTCCTGACGACGCAACCGCTGGGGCGCGTGCTGGATTACAAGGCGCCCGAAGGCGGCTGCTTTACCGGTGCCTTTGTCGAGGTGCCTTTGGGGCCGCGGCGGATCCTTGGCGTGGTCTGGGGGCCGGGGGCGGGCGATTTCGACTATGCCAAGGTCCGGCCGGTCCTGCGTGTGCTGGACGTGGCGCCCATGCGCGACGATATGCGCACGTTCCTGAGCCGCGCGGCTGACTATACCCTGACACCGCTTGACGCGATGCTGCGGCTGGCGACGCGGTCGCCGGGGATGGGTGACGCGCCGGGCACGCGAAAGGTCTATCGTCTGGGCGCGTCGGAACCGGACCGGATGACGGACGCGCGCCGGGCCGTGCTGGAGGTGTTGCGGGACTACGGCGGGCTGTCGTTCACGCTGAAGGAACTGGCCGAGATGGCGGGGGTCGGCACCTCGGTCGTCAAGGGGATGGTCAAGCTGGGGGCGGTATCCGAGGAGGACGCGCCGCGCGACACCGCCTATCCGAAGCTGGACCCGGGTCACGGCGGTAAAGAACTGACACCCGATCAGGCGGCGGGGGCTGCGGTGCTGGCCACGGCGGTGGCGTCCGGTGTTTACGGCACGACGCTGCTGAAGGGTGTGACCGGATCCGGCAAGACTGAGGTCTATCTGGAGGCGGTTGCCGCCTGCCTGCGGGCCGGGCGGCAGGCGCTGGTGCTGCTGCCGGAGATCGCGCTGACGGGCGAATTCCTCGACCGGGTCGAGGCGCGGTTCGGGCAACGCCCCGCCGAGTGGCATTCCGGCGTGACCCAGACGGAACGGCGGCGCTGTTGGCGGATGGTGGGGCAGGGGGATGCGGACCTTGTCGTGGGGGCGCGGTCGGCGCTGTTTCTGCCCTACCGCGATCTGGGGCTGATCGTCGTCGATGAGGAGCACGACACGTCCTACAAGCAGGAGGACGGGGTGTTGTATAACGCCCGCGACATGGCGGTGCTGCGGGCGGCGGGCTGTGGCGCGCAAGTGGTGCTGGCCAGTGCAACGCCGAGCCTTGAGAGCTGGGCCAATGTGGAGGCGGGCAAGTATCGCAGGCTGGAACTGACGTCCCGGTTCGGGGCGGCGGTGATGCCGAAGATGAGCGCTATCGACATGCGGGCCGAGGATTTGCCGGGCGGGCGCTGGGTGTCGCCGACCCTGCGCGCGGCGATGCGCGACCGACTGGAGAAGGGGGAGCAGAGCCTCGTGTTCCTGAACCGGCGCGGGTATGCGCCGGTGACCCTGTGCCGGGCCTGCGGGCACCAGATCGGCTGCGACGACTGCGACGCGCGCATGGTGGAGCACCGGTTCCTGAAGCGGCTGATGTGCCACCAATGCGGTGCCACGAAGCCGATGCCCACGGTCTGTCCCCATTGTCAGGTCGAGGGTAAGTTGAGCGCCGTCGGCCCGGGCGTCGAGCGGATGGGCGAAGAGGTGCAGGCGCTGTTCCCAGAGGCGCGGGTGGCGGTGCTGAGCTCGGACCTTTATGGCTCTGCCCGCGCGATGAAGGCGCATATCGCAGAGATTGCGGCGGGCGGTACGGACATCATCATCGGCACGCAGCTGGTGGCGAAGGGGCACAACTTTCCCAAGCTGACGCTGGTGGGCGTGATCGATGCGGACCTTGGATTGCAGGGATCGGACCTGCGCGCGGCGGAGCGGACGTTTCAGCTGATGCGGCAGGTGGCGGGACGTGCGGGCCGGGCGGAGGCGCCCGGCGAGGCGCTGTTGCAGACCTATCAGCCGGAACATGCGGTGATCCGGTCGATCGTGGCCGGCGACGAGGAGGCGTTCTGGGCCGCCGAGGCCGCCGAGCGCCGCGCGGCAGGCGTGCCGCCTTACGGTCGCATGGCGGGGATCGTGCTGTCGTCCACGAATGTGCAGGAGGTCTTTGATCTGGGCACGGCGATGGCGCGGCAGGACGGACCGTTGCGGCGGATCGGGGCGCAGGTGTTCGGCCCGGCACCCGCACCCATCGCGCGGATCCGGGGGCGGCACCGGGTACGGTTGCTGGTGAAGGCCGAGAAGAGCGCGCCGTTGCAGGCCGCACTGGCGGAATGGGCGGCGCAGTTCAGGCTGCGGGGTGATCTACGGATGGCGATCGATATCGATCCGCAAAGCTTTTACTGACGGGCGAAATACATTTCAAACATCAAATGTTTCGCATGCGATACATATTATGTCATTTTGAACGGTTTTTTAACGGGTGCGGGCTGAGGATGAGGGCAGGACGCAACGGCAGATGAGGTCCTGTGACAGCAGTGAAAATGCAGCAGGACGGTGAGACGACGCTGTTCGGGCTAGCGCCCGAAGGCGCCCCGCCTACCGTCCCCTGCGGCCTCGGTCAGTTTGGGCGGGGTCAGGAGGTGCGGGGTTCCTCGATCTTGGGCAGGAACCAGATGAGCAGGCCCGCGAGCGGCAGGAAGGCGCAGATGCGGTAGACCGACTGCACGCCGTAGCTTTCGGCCAGCACGCCGAGGATCGCGGCGGCGACACCGCCGAGGCCGAAGTTCAGCCCGTAGAAGAGGCCGCCGATCAGGCCGATGCGATCGGGCAGCAAGTCCATCGCGTAGATCAGGATCGCGGCGAAGGCGCTGGCCATGATCAGGTTGATCATCACCGTCAGCACGCCGGTCCAGAAGAGGTCGGCGTAGGGCAGGATGAGGGTGAGCGGCAGCGGGCCGAGGACCGAGAACCAGATGATCCGGCGGCGTCCGATCCGGTCGCCGACGATGCCGCCGATCAGCACACCGACGGCGGCGGCGAGCAGGAAGACGAAGAGCATCATCTGGCTGGCGGGGATCGAGAGGCCGAAGCGGTCGATCAGGTAGAAGGTGTAGAAGGAGCGGAAGCTTTCGCCGTAGGTGTTCTTGGTGAACATCAGGAAGGTGAGCACGACCAGGCTGATCGCGATGGTGCGGGTGCCGTGGCTGGGTGTGGCATGGGTTGCGCCCTGGCTGGCGCGGCGGGCGGCGAAGGCGGCGCTGATGCTGCGCTGCTGGCTGCCGATCCAGGCCAGAAGCAGCATCGCCAGCAGGGCGAAGACGGCGAAGGCCGCAAGGCTGGGCTGGCCCCAGGGCACGATGATCAGGGCCGCGGCGACGGGACCGAGCGCGCCGCCGGCCTGTCCACCGACCTGGAAGATGCCCTGGGCGAGGCCCTGGCGGGAGCCTGCGGCGTAGCGGGCCATGCGCGTCGCCTCGGGGTGGAAGATGGACGACCCGACGCCGATCAGCGCCACGGAGGCGAGGATCATTGCGTAGCTTTGCGCGAAGGCGAGGCAGACGAGGCCCGAGAGGGTGAACATCATGCCCGCGACGGGCGAATAGGGGGCGGGGCGCTTGTCGGTGATCAGGCCGACGACCGGTTGCAGCAGGGCCCCCGCGATCTGGAACGTCAGGGTGATCATGCCGATCTGCACGAAGTCGAGGGCGTAGCTTTCCTTGAGGATCGGGTAAGCTGCAGGGATCAGGGATTGCATCATGTCGTTCAGCAAGTGCGACACACCCAGCATCACGAGAACGGTGAGGTGGGTGCCGGTACGCGACGTGATCGTCATGGAACTGTCCTGCGGATGGGTGGGCGTCGTGCCACAGTTGGTCACACCCGCGTGACGGTCGCAAGGGGACCTGCGACAAAGGCGTGTTGCGGCGTGGCATTGCGGTGAAGAACGCCTATATTGTGCCTGCACCCCGAACAGGAGATTTTCACATGTTCTTCATGTCCCGCGCCGAATCAGAGATGGTCACCCCCGAGAATGCCCTGAAGGGCCGCGATCAGGCGATCCCGACCGAAAAGATGCACTTTGTCCTCGATACGCCGATCCACGATGTTCCCGCAGGGCACGCGGTCGCGATCTTCGGGATGGGCTGTTTCTGGGGCGTCGAGCGGATGTTCTGGAAGCTGGACGGTGTCACGACGACCGCCGTCGGCTATGCCGGGGGCTATACGCCGAACCCCACCTATGAAGAGGTCTGCAGCGGCAAGACCGGCCATAACGAGGTCGTGCGCGTCGTCTATGATCCTGCGAAGATCGGCTATGACGACCTGCTGCAGGTTTTCTGGGAAGGTCACGATCCGACCCAGGGCATGCGGCAGGGCAACGATGCGGGCACGCAGTACCGGTCCGGCATCTATGCTACCACGGCCGACCAGTTGGCGGCGGCAGAGGCCAGCAAGCAGACGTTCCAGCCGCGCCTGACGGCGGCCGGTTATGGTGCCATCACGAGCGAGATCAAGGATGCGCCTGCGTTCTACTTTGCCGAAGGCTATCACCAGCAGTATCTGGCGAAGAACCCCAACGGCTATTGCGGGATCGGTGGCACCGGCGTCACCTGCCCGATCGGCGTGAACGCCTGACCCATGACAAGGCCCCGGCGGGACACGCCGGGGCCTTTCGCATTTGACGCCTTGCCCGCTTGCGCCTAACTGGCGCCAAGGACAGGAGACAGGCGCCATGACAACCTATACCGCATTGACGACGACGATGGGACGCGAGGTGGCCGAAGGGCTGGCCGCCGCACTTGAGGCGTTGCAGCCGGAGCCCACGGGCATCGGCGTCTTCGAGGTCGAGGACGGGTCCGGCCTGTTCGAGGTGGCCGCCTATTTCACCGACCCGCCGGACCGGGCGGGGCTGGCGGTGCTGGCGATGGTGCATGGGGTCAAGGACTTCAACGTCTCTGACGTGCCGGACGAGGATTGGGTCGCCAAGGTACGGCGCGATCTGCCGCCCGTCGATGCGGGGCGCTTTTTTGTCTATGGCAGCCACGATGCGGACAAGGTGCCGGCTGGGCGCGTGCCGTTGCTGATCGAGGCCGCGATGGCCTTTGGCACCGGGCATCACGGCACGACGCTGGGCTGTCTGCTGGCCTTCGACCGCATGGTCGAGGCAGGGTTCGTGCCGCAAAACGTCATCGATGTAGGCTGCGGGACAGCGGTGCTGGCGATGGCGGCTGCGCATGTCAGTCCGAACGTCGTGCTGGCGTCGGACATCGACCCCACGGCGGTCGAGGTCGCGACGGTCAACGTGGCGGCGAACGGGCTGGAGGGCCGGGTGCGCTGCGTCGTGGCGGCGGGCTTTGACGCTGGGGAACTTGCGGCGGCGGCGCCTTTCGATCTGGTCTTTGCCAATATCCTGAAAGGGCCGCTGATCGCGCTGGCGGACGACATGGCGCGGGCCACGCAAACGGGTGGCACAGCGATTCTGTCGGGGATTCTGAACGAACAGGCGGACGCGGTGTCAGAGGTTTATGCACGCGCCGGGTTCAATGAGGTGCGTCGCGACAGCATTGTTGACTGGACGACGCTAACCCTGACCAAATAAGGCGAAAATCGGTACCGAATTGCGGCGTGCCTTGAAATTGCCACAATTCGACGACAGTTTTAGTCCCGAGAGGTGGGGGCCTCTGGAGACTGTCATGGCACTTGAGCACAAGCCTTTTGAACTTCGCATTGGACGGATCATGCGGCACCGGCGCAAGCTGGCCGGCGGCTACGATCTGATTTTGAACGGAGACAACCTGATCGTGCCGTGTCCGCACGCCGCGACGCTGGCATTTCCGTGGCGTGGCCTCTGCCTTGCGCTGGTGGTGGGTCTGGGGTTCAAGGCCCTGCTGATGGCGACATTCGATGCGCCGACCTACACCGAGAAGCTGACCATGCTGGCCGAAGGACGCCCGCTGGAGCGGGCCGGTGCCTGGGTCATGCAGCCGGATCCGGCCTCGATCGCCGTGGCGCGGGTGATCCGGCTGGTGCAGGGTTAAGGTCCGCGCGCGGTCGCGGGGATCGCGCTGGCGCAGGACTGGACATGGAAATGCCGCGCCGGAGTGATCCGGGCGCGGCATTTGTCTGTGTCGGTCGCAGGGCTGGCCTTAGCGGCGCAGGCCACCCGAGGCGACGTCGTTGATGTCGCCGTAGGACAGGCCGATGTCGTCGAGTTCACGGGCGGACAGCTGGGACAGTGACTTGCGCGTGATGCGCGCGTCGTTCCAGGCCCCCAGACGGGAGACGAGGGCGGTAAAGAGGCCGGACGTCATGCCGCCGGTCAGGGCGGGGTTCATGCGGGTCGAGTTAAGCGATGCCATGGAATGGCTCCTGAAAAATATATTTGCCGCGATCCGCGGCGATTGCGGTGATGACTGCCACCTAGCCACCCGACCGCGCGACCACTACCCCCGATAAATGCACACCTCTTATGCGTTTTTAGAATGCCATGAAAAAAGGCATTTGGCGCGATTTGTGGGCGTCGGAACCGGCGTGCCGCATGTCGCGAACCGGCGTCAATTGTGGCGATACGGTGGCGCAGGCCACGGGGCGCTTGGTTTGCGTTCGCGTTTTGTGCTAACGCTGGCGCAATCACAAGAAAAGAACGAGGGCGAGATGCGGGTGTTGGGGATCGATCCGGGGTTGCGGAACATGGGGTGGGGCGTCGTGGATGTGCAGGGCAGCCGGATTGCCCATGTCGCGAACGGCATCTGCCACGGGCTGGGCGACAATCTGGCCGAGCGGTTGCTGGTCCTGTATCAGGGCCTGAGCGCCGTGATGATCGCGCACCAGCCGGACCGGGCGGCGGTAGAGCAGACCTTTGTCAACAAGGACGCTGTCGGTACGCTGAAGCTGGGGCAGGCGCGGGGGATCGCCCTGCTGGTCGTCGCACAGGCGGGGATCGAGGTCGGCGAATACGCCCCCAACGCGGTCAAGAAGGCGGTGGTCGGTGTCGGCCACGCGGCCAAGGCGCAGATCGACCACATGGTGCGGCTGCAACTGCCCGGCGTCGTGCTGGCGGGGCCGGATGCGGCGGATGCGCTGGCGATTGCCATCTGCCATGCGCACCATCTGCAATCGGCGGGGCATCTGAACAAGGCGCTGGCGAAGGCCGCGGCAAAGGTCGCGTCGTGATCGGGCGGATTGCGGGGCGGCTGGACTACCGGGCCGCCGATCATGTGCTGATCGACGTGCGGGGCGTGGGGTATCTGGTCTATATCAGCGACCGGACCATGGCGGCCCTGCCGGGGAATGGCGAGGCGGTGGCCCTGTATACCGATCTGCTGGTGCGCGAGGATAACCTGCAATTGTTCGGCTTCACCTCTCTGGTGGAAAAGGAATGGCACCGGTTGCTGATGGGCGTGCAGGGGATCGGGGCGAAGGCCTCTCTGGCGATTTTGGGCGCCCTGGGGCCGGAGGGGGTGTCGAAGGCGATCGCACTTGGCGACTGGCATGCGCTGGCCAAGGCCAAGGGTGTCGGGCCGAAGATCGCGCAGCGCGCGGCGATCGAGCTGAAGAACAAGGCGCCGAGCGTGATGGCGATGGGCGGCGGCGAGGTCGACGCCGACGACGTGGTGATCGAGGAGGACGCGCCGGTGGCAAAGCCGCGTCGCGCTGCGGTCAAACCCAACCCGGCGCAGGGCGAGGCGTTGTCGGCGCTGGTGAACCTCGGCTATGCGCCATCGGACGCGGCGGCGGCGGTGGCCGAGGCGATGACGCCGGGGGCGGCGACGGGCGAGGTCATCCGGGCCGCCTTGAAGCTGCTGGCGCCAAAGGGGTAAGGCTGGGGCATGTCAGATATCGACCCCACATTGCGGCCCGAACCGCTGCCCGAGGATGGCGACCGCGCCCTGCGCCCGCAGACGCTGGAGGCCTTCATCGGGCAGGCCGAGGCGCGGGCGAACCTGCGCGTCTTCATCGAGAGCGCGAAGATGCGCAAGGACGCGATGGATCACGTGCTGTTTCACGGCCCCCCCGGTTTGGGCAAGACGACGCTGGCGCAGATCATGGCGCGCGAGTTGGGGGTCGGGTTCCGCATGACCTCTGGCCCGGTGCTGGCGCGGGCGGGGGATCTGGCCGCGATCCTGACCAATCTGGAACCCAACGACGTGCTGTTCATCGACGAAATCCACCGTCTGAACCCGGCGGTGGAGGAGGTGCTGTATCCCGCGCTGGAGGATTTCGCGCTGGATCTGGTGATCGGCGAGGGGCCTGCGGCGCGCACCGTGCGGATCGAATTGCAGCCGTTCACGCTGGTCGGTGCGACGACGCGGATGGGGCTGCTGACCACGCCGCTGCGCGACCGCTTCGGCATCCCGGTGCGGCTGGAGTTCTATTCGGAAAGTGAGTTGCACGAGATCGTCACCCGCGGCGCGCGCCTGATGGGCGCGCCTGCGACCGTTGACGGCGCCGCCGAGATCGCGCGCCGGGCGCGTGGGACGCCGCGCATCGCCGGGCGTCTGCTGCGCCGGGTCGTGGATTTCGCGCTTGTCGAGGGCGACGGGACCGTGGACCGCGCGATTGCGGACCGGGCGCTGACCCGGATGGGGGTCGATGATCTGGGGCTGGACAACGCCGACCGGCGCTATCTGCGGCTGATCGCCGAGAGCTATGGCGGCGGGCCGGTGGGGGTCGAGACATTGAGTGCTGCGCTGAGCGAGAGCCGGGATTCGCTGGAGGATGTGATCGAGCCTTATCTGTTGCAGAAGGGATTGATCCAGAGGACGCCGCGCGGGCGGATGCTGGCGCGGGACGCCTGGCGGCATCTGGGGCTGGATGCGCCACGGCGCGAGAGTGATCTGTTTGACTGAGGCTGGAGCCTTTGGCGGGTGTTCATGCGGCCAAATGAAGGGCGATGGCGCCTTTGCGTGATGGTCGACCCTCCGGGGGTAGTATTTTGGAAAAAGCGAGGACGGGCGCGGTGACGATCGGGGCGGAAGAGGTGGCGGCGAAGTTCACGCGGGGGGACGGGTCGTACCTGTGTGCGCGCTGGGGGCGGCCGATCGTGCCGGTGGTCTTTGGCGTGGACGATGCGACGCTGGCGGTCTTCAAGGGCGCGATCGAGGCGGTCGTGGCGCTGGCCGGGCACAGGATGGCCGAGACGGACTGGGAGCTGGGCGCGAACCTGATGGTGTTCTTCTGCCGGGACTGGGCGGAGCTTGTGGAGGTGCCGCATCTGGACCGGCTGGTGCCGGACTTGGGGCCTTTGGTCGAACGCTTGCAGGGGGCGGAGGCCAATCAGTACCGCATCTTCCGGTTCGACGAAGGCGGCGCGATCAAGGCCTGTTTCGTGTTTCTGCGGATGGATGCGCATCTGGCGGCGGTGAGTGCCGATACGCTGGCGTTGTCACAGGCGGTGCAGACGATCGTGTTGTGGTCGGACCGGGCGTTCATGGACGCCTCGCCCCTGGCGCTGCTGGGCGGGGCGGCGGTGATCCGGCCCGAGGTCGCGGGGATCGTGCGGGCGGTCTATGACCCGGTGCTGCCCGGCGTGGCGCGGGACGCGAGCCATGCGCTGCGGGTGGCGGCGCGGGTGGGGCGGATGCAATGAGCCATGAAACTTTGGTGCGTGTCTATTACGAGGACACCGACATGGGCGGGATCGTCTATTACGCCAATTATCTGAAGTATATCGAGCGGGGCCGGTCGGAGCTGGTCGAGGCGCTGGGGATGAACCAGATCGAGATGCGCGATGTCGCGGGCATCGTCTTTGTCGTCACGCGCGTCGTGGCGGATTATCTGGCCCCCGCGCGGCTGGACGACCGGTTGGTGGTGCATACGGCGCACCGGGCGCAGAGCGCGGTGCGCTGGGTCTTTGACCAGGAGGTGCGGCGCGGGGCGCAGGTGCTGTTCCGGGCCGAGGTCACGGCGGTCTGCATGACGCTGGACGGGCGCCCCGTGCGGCTACCGGCGGCGCTGCGGGGGGGGCCGCTCTAGCGGGTGACCGCCGGCTTGGCGAAATCGTGTGCGGAATGACGTTGGCGTTTGGTGCGGCATGGGCTAGAATCATGCCCAATCAGATCGCGCAAGCGGCCAAACGTCAGAGCAGGCACCATGGAAACAGTCACCGACATCACGATGTGGTCGATGTTCGCCAACGCGACCATCCTCGTGAAACTCGTCATGTTCATGCTGATCGGCGCCAGCATCTGGTGCTGGTCGATCATCGTCGACAAGACGATCCAGTATCGCAAGGCCCGCGCTGCGGCCGAGCAGTTCGATCATGCCTTCTGGAGCGGCGAGCCGCTGGATCAGCTGTTCGATCAGGTGGGCGCGGCCCCGCGGGGGGCGGCCGAGGTGATTTTTGCCGCGGGCATGACCGAATGGCGCCGCAGCCACCGGCAGGACGGTGATCTGATCGCGGGCGCGCAGGCGCGGATCGACCGCAGCATGGACGTGGCCATCGCCAAGGAGGCCGCCAAGCTGCAGAAGGGTCTGGCCGTGCTGGCGACGACCGGGTCCGTGGCGCCCTACGTCGGTCTGTTCGGCACTGTCTTCGGCATCATGAACGCCTTCATCGAGATCGCGCAGGCGCAGAACACTAACCTTGCCGTCGTCGCACCGGGCATTGCCGAGGCGCTGCTGGCGACGGGTCTGGGCCTGATGGCGGCCATTCCGGCGGTCATCTTCTATAACAAGCTGAGCGCGGATGCGGACCGGATCGTCGCGGGCTACGAGGCCTTTGCCGACGAATTCAGCACCATCCTGTCGCGCCAGCTGGACGCCTGAGCCATGGCCGAGGCGGGCAACAGGCGGGGGCGGCGGCGGGGCCGGGCGCAGCCCATGGCGGAAATCAACATCACGCCCTTCGTGGACGTCATGCTGGTGCTGCTGATCATCTTCATGGTCGCGGCCCCCTTGATGACTGTGGGCGTGCCGGTGGACCTGCCCAAGACGGCGGCGAGCGCGCTGCCATCGGACGAGGAAGAGCCGCTGACCGTGACGATCAAGGCCGACGGGAGCCTCGCGATCCAGACGACCGACACGCCGGAGGCCGATCTGATCACGCGCCTGCAGGCCATCGCGGCAGAGCGGACCAGCGACCGGATCTTCTTGCGCGCGGACGGGACCAACGCCTGGAACCGCGTGGCAGAGGTCATGGGCGCGCTGAATGCGGCGGGCTTTTCCAACATCGGCCTTGTGACGGATATCGGGGGGTCGACTTTGACGGGGTCTGGCCTGTCGGGGTCGGGCAACTAGGGCATGCAACGGACGACGGGCACATATGTCTCGGCGGCAGGACATCTGGCGCTGCTGGTCTGGCTGATCGCAGGCTGGGGGTTCAACGCGGAGCCGCTGCCGTTCGAGGTCAGCGAGGTGTCCGTCGTCAGTTCCGATGAATATGCGGCCATCGTGGCGGCCACGACGCCCGACCCGACAGAGGCACCACCCGAAGCCCCCGCGGCACCCGCCGCCGAAGCCGCGCCAGAGGTGCCGGTGCAGGAGGAGGCCGCGGCGCCGCCGCCGCCGCCTGACGTGGTGCAGCCGCCCACGCCTGATCTGCCGCCGCCGCCCGCACCAGAGCCGCCGGACCCGGTACCTGTGATCAGCGACGCGCCCGCCAGTCCCGGTCCCCCGGCCGAAGAGGTCGTGGCGGCCCCCAACCTGACCGAAAGCCCGCGTCCGGTGCCGCGGCCCGCGCAGCGGATCACGCCGGACCCGGTGGCCCCGCCGCCGCCCGATGCGGCACCTGCGGATGTGGCACAGGAGCAGGCCAGCCCCGATGCGGCCCCGGATGCGCCCGTGGTCGAGCAGGCGCAGGAACAGACCGCCCCCGAAGAGGCCGCGACCGAGATCGTGACCGAGGCCGAAACGCCGCAGGGCCGTCTGACGGAAATTCCGCGCCCCAAGACGCGGCCCAACCGTCCGACGCCTACCCCGGCACCGGAAGTCGAGACCGAGACCGCCGAGGCGCCGACGCCGCAGGTCGATGACGCCGCCGTGCAGGCGGCGCTGGAGGCCGCTGCGGCGGCGGCCGCCCCGCCCGCGCAGGCGGCGAACGTGCCGCAAGGGCCGCCCCTGACCGGGTCGGAACGCGAAGGCTTTCGCGTGGCGGTGAACCGGTGCTGGAACGTCGACCCCGGATCGCAGGCGGCGCGGGTGACGATGACGGTGGGCTTTTCGCTGGGACAGGACGGCAAGGTGAACAGCGACGTGCGGCAGGTGGCGGCCAGTGGCGGCGACGATGCGGCGACGCGGATCGCCTATGACGCGGCGCGGCGCGCGATCCTGCGGTGTCAGGGCACCGGCGGTTATGACCTGCCGGCGGACAAATACAGCGAGTGGCAGGATGTGGAGATCACATTCGACCCTTCTGGCATGCGGTTGCGGTAGAGCGGCGAAAGATCGCCGGTCGGGCGTAGCAAGACGGATGCGCACTTGATAGTGTGTCAACAACAGGCAAACGGGCGCAAAGCCCTGCGAGTGAGGACGAGAGTGATGAAGAACCGGTTCATGATTGCTGCAGTGGCCGCCGTGCTGGCGCTGGGCACGACCGCGCCAGTGCTGGCGCAAAGCGGGCCGCTGCGGCTGACGATCACCGATGGCGTGATCGAGCCGCTGCCCTTTGCGGTGCCGACATTCACCGCAGAGACCGCTGGCGCCGAGCAGCTGGCGAGCGATATCAGCCGGCTGGTGGCGCAGGATCTGGGCGGGACGGGCCTGTTCCGGGAAATCCCGTCAAGCGCCTACATCAGCCAGATGGGGGCATTCGGCTCTCCTGTCGCCTATCCTGACTGGCGGGCGATCAACGCGCAGGCGCTGATCGGCGGCGCCGTGGCGGTGAACGGCGACCAGCTGACGGTGAAGTTCCGCCTGTATGACGTGTTCACCGGGGCAGAGCTGGGCGAGGGGCTGCAATTCGCCGGCACGACGCAGGGCTGGCGGCGCATGGCGCACAAGGTGGCCGATGCAGCCTATAGCCGGATCACCGGCGAGGGCGGCTATTTCGACAGCCGCGTCGTCTACGTGGCCGAGCAGGGGCCGAAGGACAACCGCCAGAAGCGTCTGGCGATCATGGATTTCGACGGCGCGAACACGCAGTTCCTGACCGACAGCAGCGCCATCGTGCTGGCGCCACGGTTCTCGCCCTCGGGCGACCGGGTGCTTTATACCTCTTACGAATCGGGCTTTCCGCGGATCAACCTGCTGGACGTCGGCTCTGTCACCAAGCGGCAGGTTGCAACGGCAGAGGGCGAGATGGCGTTTTCCCCCCGCTTTTCCAAGGACGGCGCGCGGGTGGTCTATTCGATCGCCAACGGCGGCAACACGGACCTTTACATCTCTGACCTGAACAGCGGCGGATCGACCCGGCTGACCAATGCGCCCAGCATCGAAACGGCGCCCAGCTTCAGCCCCGACGGCAGCCAGATCGTGTTTGAATCCGACCGGTCCGGCGGCAGCCAGATCTACATCATGTCCGCCGGTGGCGGAGAGCCGCGGCGCGTGTCCTTTGGCGAGGGGCGTTACGGCACCCCCGTCTGGTCGCCGCGCGGCGACCTGATCGCGTTCACCAACCAGAACGGCGGGCAGTTCCATATCGGCGTCATGCGCACGGACGGGTCGGAGGAGCGTCTTCTGACGACATCGTTCCTTGACGAGGGCCCGACCTGGTCGCCCAATGGCCGCGTGCTGATGTTCACCCGCGAAACGCAGGGGGCGGGCGGCACTTCGGCAATGTATTCGGTCGATATTTCCGGCCGGAACCTGAAGGAAGTGCCCGTTCAGGGCGGCGCGTCGGACCCGTCGTGGGGCCCGTTGCAGCCGTGATTAACATGGCCGCAGGGCCGTGCTAGAGTGACACAAAGAGCAGTTCATAGGGACGATTTGACATGAAGATGACGACCAAGGCGATGCTGGTGCTGCTGGCGCTGTCGACCGCCGCTTGCACGCGGCCTGACCGGTTCGGCGGTGCGAACGGGGCTGACGGGATGGCGAACGGCGGCGCGCCGCTGGGCAATGCGATGCCGGCGGGCAATGGCGGCGCGTCCGACCCGCGCAGTGCGGCCTATTTCCAGCAGACCGTGGGCGACCGCGTGCTGTTCGTCGTGGACAGCAGCAGCCTGACACCGCAGGGGCAGGCCACGCTGGACGGTCAGGCGAACTGGTTGCAGACCAACAGCGACTATCTGGCGATCATCGAAGGTCACGCGGACGAGCAGGGCACGCGGGAATACAACCTCGCCCTTGGCGCGCGCCGGGCCAATGCGGTGCGTGAATATCTGGCCAGCAAGGGTATCGCGTCGTCGCGTCTGCGCACGATCAGCTACGGCAAGGAACGCCCGATCGAGGTCTGCTCGAACGAGGAATGCTACGCCAAGAACCGCCGCGCGGTCACGGTCATCTCGGTCGGATCGCTAAGCTGATGCGGGCCGTCGCACTGAAATTAGCGGTGGGCGCACTGATTTTCAGTGCGACGACCGCGATGGCGCAGGACAAGGCGGCCACGCTGGCGGATATCCGGCAGCAACTGGGCACGCTTTACAATGATGTGCAGGGCCTGCGGGCGGAACTGTCGACGACCGGCGCGCTGACCACCGGTGCAGTGGGGAACACCCCGCTGGACCGGCTGAACGCGATCGAAAGCGAGCTGACCCGCCTGACCGGCAAGACGGAAGAGCTGGAGTTCCGCATCAACCGGATCACCACGGACGGCACCAACCGGATCGGTGATCTGGAATTCCGGCTGTGCGAAATCGAGGAGGGCTGCGATATCGGCGCCCTTGGCGATACGCCGTCGCTGGGCGGTGTCGATTCGGCGGCGCAGGTGCCGACGGCGGCCCCCGCCCCGGCGCAACAACCGCAACTCGCCGTCGGCGAAAGTCAGGACTACCAGCGGGCGCAGGAGGCGCTCGCATCCGGTGACTTTCGCAGCGCCGCGGATCTCCTTGCGGCCTTTGGCACGACCTACCCGGGTTCAACGCTGACCGAAGACGCGGCGCTGGCGCGCGGCAAGGCGCTCGAAGGCTTGGGCGACACGCCCAATGCCGCCCGCGCCTATCTGGAGGCGTTTTCCGGCAATCCCGAAGGCACGGCGGCGCCAGAGGCGCTGTTCCGGCTGGGCAAGGCGCTGGGCGACGTGGGCCAGAATCAGGATGCTTGCGTGACGCTGAACGAAGTGGCGGTGCGGTTCCCGACCTCGCCCTTCGTGGCCGATGCCGCCAACGCGCGCGTCGCGCTGTCGTGTCCCTAGGGATCGATCTGCCCCAGCGGTTCGCGGACCGGATGGGGCAGATGCTTGGCCCCGACTTTCCCAGAGATATCGCCGTTGCCGTTTCCGGTGGCGGTGACAGCATGGCGATGCTGCATCTGGCCGCTGCTTGGGCGCGCGTCTATGGCGTGCGGCTGTGGGTCGTTACGGTGGATCATGGGTTGCGCACCGAGAGTGCCGCCGAGGCGACGATGGTGGCCGATGCGTGTGCCGCACTGGGCCTGCCGCACAGCACCCTGCGCTGGACCGGCTGGGACGGGCAGGGCAACCTGCAGGACACGGCCCGGCGTGCGCGGCGCGACCTGATCGGGGGGTGGCGGGGCGTTTGCGGCCATGTCCTGATGGCCCACACCCGCGACGATCAGGCGGAAACGCTGCTGATGCGGCTGGCGCGGGGGTCCGGCGTGGACGGGCTGGCGGCGATGGCCGTGCGCACCACGGTCCGGGCGGCTGCGGCGCCGGTGACCTGCCCGGACGGCCCGCCATCGCCCGCCACGCCGTCGGCGGCGTTCGAGATCCTGCGCCCGCTGCTGGACACCGACCGAGCCGCGCTTCGCCATTATCTCAAGACTTTGCATATCCCTTACGTCGACGATCCGTCGAACGACGACGACGCCTATGCCCGCGTCCGGATGCGCCGCCTGATCGGGGCAGAGGGGCTGGATGTCGCCACGCTGGCCGATACGGCGCGACAGATGGGCCGCGCGCAGGTGGCGCTGGACCGGCGCGCCCATGACGTCGCTGTGCAGGTCATGCGCGACGATGCGACGGCGCCGGGGGCTGTCGTGCTGGACCGCGACGGCTTTGCCTGGGTCGAGGCGGAAACGCAGTTGCGCATTCTGGCGGCGGCCTTGCAGATGGTCGCAACTGCGACCTATCGCCCCCGTCTGGATGCGCTGGAGGATGCGCTGGCGCGGCTGATCGGCGGTGGGACGACGACGCTGCACGGCGGAATCGTGGTGCCGCGCGGCGATCGCGTCTGGATCGCGCGGGAGCCTGCACGGGTGGCGGGGCGGATCGCCGTGGGCGAAAGCCAGCCCCTGTGGGACGGCCGGTGGCGGGTTTTCGGACCCAACATCAAAGGGTTGAGCGTGGGCGCGCTGGGCGAGGCGGGGCTGGCGCAGATCGCCGCAAAGCCCGCGCCGCGCGCGCCGCGTCTGGTACTGGCGGGCCTGCCGGGGGTCTGGGACGGCGACCGTCTGGTCGCCTGTCAGCCGCTGCGGTTCGGACCCCGATACGTGCTGGAACACCATCCCCCGGGAGGAGAGTTGCCGAACCGGCTGCTTGCGCATTGAAGATCGCGCGGGAATGTCTATTTTGCATGACAATAAACGGTCTGTTAGTAGACGGCCGGTAATTTCCGATGTCAAAGGAGCCTTCCATTGGGCAACGCGCGTAACATCGTCTTTTGGGTCGTCCTGTTCCTGCTGGTTCTGACGCTGTTCAATCTGTTCAGTGGCGGCACCAATGCGGGGATGAGCAATTCCAAAAGTTATTCCGAATTCGTGAGTGCCGTTGAAAGCGACTCGGTCAGCAGCGTCACGCTGGATGGCGAGCAGGTTCGCTATCGCGGCACCGACGGTCGCGACTATGTCGCGATCAAGCCGGCGGATGCGGAAGTCACCAACCTGCTGATCGCGCGCGACATTCCCGTCACCGCGAAAAGCCAGGAACAATCGCCGCTGTCGAGCTTTCTGATCGGCCTGCTGCCCTTCGTGCTGCTGATCGGTGTCTGGGTGTTCTTCATGAACCGGATGCAGGGCGGCGGCAAAGGCGGTGCGATGGGCTTTGGCAAGTCCAAGGCAAAGCTTTTGACCGAAAAGCACGGTCGTGTGACCTTTGACGAGGTCGCGGGCATCGACGAGGCGAAGGACGAGCTGGAAGAGATCGTCGAATTCCTGCGCAACCCGCAGAAGTTCAGCCGGCTGGGTGGCAAGATCCCCAAGGGTGCGCTGCTGGTTGGCCCTCCGGGCACCGGTAAGACGCTGCTGGCCCGCGCCATTGCGGGCGAGGCGGGTGTGCCGTTCTTCACGATCTCGGGTTCCGACTTTGTCGAGATGTTCGTGGGTGTCGGTGCCAGCCGGGTGCGCGACATGTTCGAGCAGGCGAAGAAGAACGCGCCCTGCATCGTCTTCATCGACGAAATCGACGCCGTGGGCCGGTCCCGTGGTGCCGGTTACGGTGGCGGCAACGACGAGCGCGAGCAGACGTTGAACCAGCTCTTGGTCGAGATGGACGGTTTCGAAGCGAACGAGGGCATCATCATCATCGCGGCCACCAACCGGCCCGACGTGCTGGACCCCGCGCTGCTGCGCCCCGGTCGTTTCGACCGGCAGGTCACGGTGCCGAATCCCGACATCAAGGGCCGCGAGAAGATCCTTGGCGTCCATGCGCGCAAGGTGCCGCTGGGTCCCGATGTGGACCTGCGCATCATCGCGCGCGGAACACCTGGTTTCTCCGGTGCTGACCTTGCGAACCTCGTGAACGAAAGCGCGCTGATGGCGGCCCGCGTGGGACGCCGGTTCGTGACGATGATCGACTTCGAATCGGCCAAAGACAAGGTCATGATGGGCGCGGAGCGTCGCAGCATGGTGATGACCGAAGACGAGAAGAAGCTGACTGCCTACCATGAAGCCGGTCACGCCGTCGTCGGCCTGAACGTGCCGCAGCACGACCCGATCCACAAGGCGACGATCATTCCGCGCGGCCGTGCGCTGGGTCTGGTGTTGAGCTTGCCGGAGCGGGACCAGTTGTCGGTGAGCTACACGAAGTATACCTCCAAGATCGCCATGGCGATGGGCGGCCGTGTGGCCGAGGAGCTGGTGTTCGGCAAGGATCAGGTGACCTCGGGTGCATCGTCTGACATCCAGCAGGTGTCGAAGATCGCCCGTGCGATGGTCACGCAGTTCGGCTATGCCGAAGAGCTGGGTTTCGTGGATTACGCCAACGAGCAGAACTCCTATCTGGGGAACTACGGTGGCGGCACGAACCATTCGGCGGATACCCAGAAGATCATCGACGACAAGGTGAAATCGCTGGTGCAGGAAGGCTATGACACCGCGATGCGCATCCTGACCGAGAAGCGCGACGATCTGGAGCGCCTGGCGCAGGGCCTGCTGGAATACGAGACGCTGACCGGCAACGAGATCACGCGCGTCATCGCCGGCGAGGCGCTGAAGCGGGGCGAGGATCTGGACGACACGCCGCCGTCTGGCGGGAACGCGATCCCCTCAGTGCCCAAGACGCGCAAGCAGCCGAAGGCGGACGGCGGGATGGAGCCGGAACCGACCGCCTGATCCGGGTTGATTAATCAAGGGCCCCGTGCTGCAAAGCACGGGGCCTTTTGCATTTGGGAGTGATGTCATGCCGGCGCTGGAAAAGACGGAGTATCTGGGGCGCGTGACATGGCTGGGTCGCGTGCCGCACCGGGATGCGCCCGAGATCGCAGGCGAGCCGCTGGCTGCGATGGCGCTGGGGTTCGACGGCATGACCGGCGAGGTGCATGCGGGTCTGACGCGGGCGTCCTGCAGCCGTGTGACGACGCAGTATCCCAAGGGGACCGAGATCCGGAACGTGCGGCAGGTCAGCATCGTGAGCGCGGAGGAGCTTGCGGTGATCGCCGACAAGCTGGGGCTGGAGGCGGTCGATCCGGCGTGGCTTGGTGCGTCTGTCGTGGTGAGCGGGATCGGTGATTTCACCCATCTGCCGCCGTCGTCGCGGCTGCAGGGGCCGGACGGTGTGACGCTTTGCGTCGACATGCTGAACCAGCCTTGCACTTTGGTGGCCAGAACGATCGAGGCGGCGCGACCGGGACACGGCAAGGCCTTCAAGGCGGCGGCCGCCGGGCGGCGCGGTGTCACCGCCTGGGTCGAGCGCCCGGGCACGCTGCGGCTGGGCGATACGCTGGTGTTGCATGTACCCGGACAGCGGGTCTGGCGTCCCTGACGGGGACGGTCGACGACGCTGTTCGGGCTGACGCCCGAAGGCGCCCCGCCCACCGTCCCCTGAGGGGCGGGTGGGGCGCTACTGCTTGCTGTGGCGCAGGCGCCGCGACGGCGCTGCGGACGTTGACCGGGCGAGCGGCACGCAGAGCGCGCGGTGCCCTGTCAGGATCGCCACGGTCTGTCCGGTGAAGAGGCGGGCGAGGACGGGGTCCGTCGCCCGCAGGCCGCCGGTATAGGCACCAAACGCGGGCAGGATCAGGCGGGTGCCGTCGGTGAGGAAGCAGGCGCGCGCGCCGCCCGCGCCGGGGATGGCGTGTTTCGGGTGGTAATGTCCCGAGATTTCCAGCGCGGTGTGGCTTGCGATGTGGCGGAACGTCAGACCGCCGTCGGTGTGGACGGCCAGGTGGGTCCCGCCAAAGGTCAGCGGACCCGGATCGTGGTTCCCTTCGAGCCAGAGCCAGCGGCGCCCGGCCTGCAGGCTGGCGAGGGTGTCCGTGTCGGTGGGCGAGAGGCTTTCGGCGGCCATCAGGTCGTCGAAGCTGTCGCCGAGGCAAAGAACGGTCTCTGGTGCCATCAAGGCGATATCATGCGCCAGTTTCGAGAGGGTCTCCTGAGTCTCGTAGGGCGGCAGCATTTGTCCGGAGCGGCGCGCGATCCGGTCCGACTTGCACAGGTGCATGTCCGAGATGCAGAGCAGGCGGCGGTCGGCCCACCAGAGCGCGCCCGACGGCAGGGCCGTCAGGCGGTGTTCACCAAATGTAAAGGAATGACTGTTCATGATCCGTTCTAGAGCGGATGTGCAGGAGGATTCAAACGCGACGCCCGCGCGTCGGGCCGCATACAAGGGGTGGTGCGGACCCGCCTGTCGGGCGGGCCCGGTTCGTCAGATACCGGCGTCGACGATGGCCTGCGCCAGAATCGGCACGGTCTGGGCGTTCAGGCCGGCGATGTTCATGCGGCTGTCGCTGACCATGTAGATGCCGTGGTCGGCGCGCAGCGTCTCGACCTTGTCTTCGGTCGTGCCGAGGCGGCTGAACATGCCGCGGTGGTCCGCGATGAAATCGAAGCGGTCGTCGTTGGACAGACGGCGCAGCTCGTCCGCGAGCTGTTGGCGCAGGTCGAGCATGGTGTTGCGGGTGTCTTCCAGTTCCGCCTCCCAGTCGGCGCGCAGGGCGGGGTCGGTCAGGATCGTGGTGACGACACGGGCACCGTGATCGGGCGGGAAGGAGTAGTTCTGACGGTTCAGGAAGTTGAGGTTGGCCTGCGTCAGCTTTGCCTCGGCCTCGTCGCGGGCGATGCCCATCAGGATGCCGGTCCGCTCGCGGTAGATGCCGAAGTTCTTGGAACACGACGCTGCGATCATCAGGTTCGGGAAGGCGCTCGCGATCTTGCGGGTGGCGGCGGCGTCTTCTTCCAGCCCGTCGCCAAAGCCCTGATAGGCCACGTCGACCAGCGGCACGGCCTTTGCGTCCTGCAGGGTCTTGATGATGGTGTCCCACTGGTCCGCCGTCGGGTTGGCGCCGGTCGGGTTGTGACAGCAGCCGTGCAGCAGGACGACGTCGCCCTCGGCCACGGTGCCCAGATCGGCGATCATGCCGTCGAAATCGACGCCGCGCGTGGCCTCGTCAAAGTAGCGGTATTCACGGACCTTCATGCGGAGGAACTTGATGATCGACGGGTGGTTCGGCCAGGTCGGGTTGCTGATCCAGACGGTCGCCTCGGGCGCGGCGAGCTTGACCATTTCCAGCGCCTGACGGATCGCACCGGTGCCACCGGGGGTCGCGATGGCGGCGATGCGGTCGCGGGGCAGGGTGTCCGACAGCAGCAGGTCGATCATCGCGTCGGCAAAGGCCGGATCACCGGCCAAGCCCACGTAGGCCTTGGTGGTCTGGTCGGCGACGAGGCGGCGTTCTGCCTCTTTCACCGCGCGCATGACCGGCGTGTTGCCGCTGGCGTCCTTGTAGACGCCGACGCCAAGGTCGATCTTGTCGTCGCGGGGGTCCGCCTTGTAGGTCTGCATCAGGGACAGGATCTTGTCGGCGGGTTGCGCCTTGAGCGTCTGGAACATCGCGGGTTTCCTTAGGGCCTGTTCAGTCGGCAGGGCCGGTTGCAATGGGAAGGTCGGGATACATGCCCCATTCGGACCATGACCCGTCGTAAAGCGCGTGGTCGGTATTGCCGATCCGTTCCAGCGCCAGATTGATGATCGCCGCGGTCACGCCGGACCCGCAGGTGGTGATGACCGGTCTGGTCAGATCGGCACCGGCCTCGGCAAAGACCTTTTGCAGGGCGGGGACGGGTTTCATCGTGCCGTCGGCGTTCAGCAGCGTCGCGTAATGCACGTTGCGCGCGCCGGGGATATGGCCGCTGCGCAGGCCGGCGCGGGGTTCCTTTTCCGCGCCCGTGAAGCGGCCCGGGCCGCGCGCGTCGAGGATCGTGTGATCGCCGAGCTTGGCCGCGCGGGCCACCTGTGTCACGTCGCGCACCATCTGGTTCTGGCGGCTGGTGGTCATGTGGCGGTCGCGGATGACGGGGGGCATGTCCTCGGTCTCGCGTCCCTCGGCCAGCCATTTTTTCAGGCCACCGTCGAGGACCGCGACGTCGCGCTTGCCCATCAGGCGGAACAGCCACCAGACGCGGGCGGCGGAAAACAGGCCCGTGCTGTCGTAGACCACGACCTGATGGCCGTCGCCCACGCCCATGGCACGCATGCGGGACATGAATTTTTCGGTCGCGGGGGCCATGTGGGGCAGTTCGGACCGGGCGTCGCTGATCTCGTCGATGTCAAAGAAGCGGGCACCGGGGATATGGGTGTCTTTATATTCGGCGCGCCCGTCGCGGCCCGCGTCCGGCATGTGCCACGAGGCGTCGAGCAGGCGCAGGTCGGGATCGTTCAGGTGGGCGGCCAGCCAGTCGGTGCTGACCAGCGTGTGCGGATCGTCGGACGTTTCTGGCATGGCGCACCTCTGCTGCGGATCGGCTCCTGCCTAGCGCAGCGCTTGGTCCAGCACAAGTTCCGGCGATCAGTCGTGCGTCTTGAGGATGCGCTGTTTCTGCCGCGCCCAGTCGCGTTTCGCGTCAGAGGCGCGCTTGTCGTGGTTTTTCTTGCCCTTGGCGATGGCGATCTTCAGCTTCACCAACCCGCGGTCGTTGAAGTACATGACCAGCGGGACAAGGGTCATGCCCTCGCGCTTGGTCGCGTTCCACAGGCGGGCGAGTTCGCGGGATTTCACCAGCAGCTTGCGCTTGGCGCGTGCCTCGTGCCCGAACATGGCCTGTTCGTAGGGCGCGATATAGCTGTTGGTCAGCCAGAGTTCGCCGTTGTCCACGGAGGCATAGCTGTCGGCAATGTTCGACTGGCCCACGCGGAGGGATTTGACCTCTGATCCGTGCAGGATGATGCCGACCTCCAGATCCTCCTGGATCTCGAAATCATAACGGGCGCGCCGGTTTTCGGCGACGACCTTGTAGTTCTTGTTGTCGGATTTGCTGGCCATGCGCCCGATGTAGGACAGGCAGCGGTGCTGCACAAGACGGCTGGCCGATCGGTGCGCCGGTGCTAAGGTCGCCGCGACCCGCAAAGGATGACCCATGCTGATCCAGATTGCCCTTGGCAGCGCGTTGGTGCTGATCTCGATCCTGATCGCGGGGGGCAGCTATTGGGTGATGGAACTGGTGCTGCACCGGCTGCATCCGTGGCTGGCGCGTCGGCCGCACCGGCCCAAGCTGGCGCTGGTGCTGAGCATGACGGCGATCTGGGTGCTGGCGCAGATGACCGTGGGTGTGTGGATCTGGGCGCTGGCCTTGCGCGGGCTGGAGATTTTCGGGACGCTGGAGGAAGCGGTCTATTTCGCGCTGGTGGCCTTCACCACGCTGGGGTTGGGCGACGTGCTGCTGCCGCAGGACTGGCGGTTGCTGGCGGGGATGGCGGCGACGAACGGGCTTTTGAACATCGGGCTGACGACGGCGCTGATGCTGGACAGCCTGCGCAGCATCCGCGCCGGGCAGATGGCGCCATGAGCGTGTCGGTGCTGGCGAACGATGCCGCGCGGCGGGTATTTCTGGACCGTCACGGTCTGGGGCGTGACGCGGGGCAGAGTGCGGGGGCGGTGATCGCGGATCTGGGATTCGTGCAGGTGGACAGCGTGAACACCTTTGCCCGCGCCCATGACCTGATCCTGTGGGCACGTCATGGGCGGTATCGGCCAGAGGCGCTGGACCGGCTGCTGGCCCGCGACCGGGCCGTGTTCGAACATTGGACCCACGATGCCGCCGTGATCCCGATGGACCTGTGGCCGCACTGGCGGCTGCGGTTCGCCCGCGATGCAGCAAGGCTGGAGAGCCGGTGGGAGATCGACCGGCCCGCGGGCTTTGGCGGGCAGGTGGACACGGTGCTGCGCCAGATCGCGGACCACGGCGCCTGCACCTCTGGCGAGGTGGGGGTGGACGAGGTGCGCAGCGGCGGTGGCTGGTGGGAGTGGCATCCCAGCAAGACCGCGCTGGAATATCTGTGGCGCAGCGGTCAGGTCTCTGTCCTGCGGCGCGACGGGTTCCGCAAGGTCTATGACCTGACCGAGCGGGTGATTCCGGATGCCGTGCGCGCGGTACCAGGCGATGCGGCGGCGACGATCGACTGGCTCTGCGGTGCGGCCCTCGACCGGCTGGGATTCGCCACCAGCGGCGAAATCGCGGCCTTCTGGGCCGTGGTGACGCCCGCCGAGGCGCGCGACTGGTGTCAGGCGGCGCTGGCCGCGAGCGAGGCGATCCCGCTGGACGTGACGGGGCACGACGGCAAACGGCGGCGCTGCATCGTGCGGGCGGATGTGGCCGACACGGTGCCGGACGTGCCCGGTCGGGTGAGGATCCTGTCGCCTTTCGATCCCGCCCTGCGGGATCGCAAACGGGCGGAGTGGTTGTTCGGGTTTCATTACCGGATCGAGATCTTCGTGCCCGCGCCCCGGCGCAGGTATGGCTATTACGTTTTTCCGGTCTGGGAAGGCACAGGTGCCATCGGACGCATCGACATGGCCCGGCAGGGCGCGGTGCTGGCGGTCCGCGCCTTCTGGCCGGAGGCGGGTGTTGCAATGGGGCAGGGGCGATTGGCGCGGTTGCAGGCGGAACTGGCGCGGGCCGCGCGGTTCGGCGGTTGCGAGACCGTGGATTATGCAGAGGGTTGGCTGCGGAACGGGGGGTGACGCTGTTTGCGGGCAAGCCCGCAAAGGCGCCCCACCCCCCGTCCCTAGGCTTGCGTGGCGTTGCGCGTGCCGCGCGTTTGCCACGCGACGACGCACGCGGTGATGCAGATCGCGAACTCGACCGCGAAGGTCCAGTGAAAGATGAAATTCCACACCCACCAGTCGAAGCGGGCGGGCACCTCGACCACGTTGAGATGCAGATCCGAGAATGGACGCAGCCAGAAGATCGTCGCGGCGAAGCTGTCCATCGCCATGTGCAGCAGCAGGCAGATCAGGCCCGTGCCGATGAGGGTCTGCGCCGCAGCCCGCCTGCGGCCCCATGGCAGCAGGACCGCCGCAAGGGCGAGGGCCACCCAGAACAGGGGCCAGTGGGTCACGTAGGCATGATGCTCGGTCTGGCGGTGGTCGACCAAATAGAACCACAGCAGGTCGGCGTCGGGCAGCACGGAACAGATCAGGGCGACCGCGAGCAGCCTGCCCCACTGGTCACGGGGCAGTCGCGGCCGCAGGGCCCGCGTCGCGAGGTAACCGGCTGGGAGATGCGCGATGAACACGCGACCCTCGGCCAGATCAGTTCAGCAGGCCGGCGTGGACCATGCCGGCGCGGATCCGGTCCTTGACCGGGTCGGTCAGGCCGACCAGCGGGGGGCGCACATCGGCGTTGCCGTGGCCCAGCAGGGACAGGCCGTATTTCGCACCGACGAGGCCCGGTTCGAGGAAGATCGCCTCGTGCAGGGGCATCAGGCGGTCGGTGATGTCCAGTGCCGTGGCGTAGTCGCCGGCGAGCGTGGCCACTTGCATCTGGGCGCAGAGCGCCGGGGCCACGTTCGCGGTGACGGAGATGCATCCAACGCCGCCGTGGGCGTTGAAGCCGAGTGCCGTCGCATCCTCGCCCGACATCTGGACGAAGTCCGTGCCGCAGGTCATCCGCTGCTTGGGCACGCGGGACAAATCACCGGTGGCGTCCTTGACGCCCACGATCATCGGCAGCTTGGCGAGTTCGGCCATCGTCGCGACGCTCATGTCCACGGCGGAGCGGCCGGGGATGTTGTAGATCACGATCGGCAGGCCGCAATTGGCAGCAGCGGTGAAGTGCGCGATCAGGCCGTTCTGCGTTGGTTTGTTGTAGTAGGGTGTCACGACCAGCGCCGCGGCGGCGCCTGCGGCCTTGGCGGCCTGCACCAGACGCACGGTTTCGACGGTGTTGTTCGATCCCGCGCCCGCAATCACGGGCACGCGGCCTGCGGCGTGGTCGACCACGGTTTTCACGACCAGATCATGCTCTGCATGGGTCAGCGTCGGGCTTTCGCCTGTCGTGCCGACCGGGACCAGACCGTGTGTGCCCTGATCCACATGCCAGTCGACCAGCCGTTTCAGCCCGGCGAGGTCCACTTCTCCGTCCACGAAGGGGGTGACGAGGGCGACGTAAGAGCCTTTGAACATGGGGTCGAAGTCCTGTGAGAGGGGCATGGCCCGGTCGGGCCGCTGGAACGTGGCGGACCCTAGACGGGTTTGCGCGCAATGCCAAGATTGTGCGTTGCACGCACCCGTGCGACAGATACCATGCGATGACCCTTTTCCACAGACCCGGAACCCCCTGATGTCGTTCCCCGCCTTGCGCCGCCTTGCTGTCGCAGCCAGTCTTCTTGCCGCCCCGCTTCCGGGGCTGGCCCAGGTGACCGGCGACGACGTGGCCGCCGTGACATATGCCATGAAGCGTGATTTCCTGAACGCCTATGTCAAGGCCGGGGCCGATGACCGGGCGATCCGCGATCTGGTGACATGGCAGCGGCTGCGGTTCGGGGATGCGGCCTTTGCCGACTATATTGCCTTCGATGCGACCAACGCGGACTGGCCCGGTCAGGACACGTTACGCAGTGCGGGCGAGTTGCTGATCCCGGCGGGTTACGATCCCAAGGCGGTGGTCGGCTGGTTCAGCAAGACCGCGCCGATGACCGGAGAGGGTGCGGTGCGTCTGGCGCAGGCGCAGGCGGCGCTGGGTGATGCTGCTGCGGCACGCGCGACGGTGCGCGCCGCATGGACCGGCTTGTCGCTGACCGAGGGCGGTCAGGCTGCCTTGCTGGCGGCCTACGGCGTCGATCTGGCGGATCTGCACATGGCCCGCGCCGATGCGCTGCTGTGGCGCTGGCAGACGGCAGAGGCAGAGCGGATGCTGCCCCTGCTGGGGGCCGACGACAGCGCGCTGGTGCGGGCGCGGGTTGCGCTGATCCGCAAGGCGGGCAATCCCGATGCGGCGCTGGCGGCGGTGCCGGCGGCGCTGCGCAGCACGCCGGGGCTGCTGTACGACCGGTTCAACTGGCAGGCCAGCAAGGGCCGCCAGTCTGACGCCATGGCGATCCTGCAGGCGCAGTCGACCAGCGCAGAGGCGCTTAGGCAGCCGTGGCGCTGGGCCAGCTGGCGGCGGATGCTGGCGCGCTGGCAGATGCGCGAAGGCAAATATCAGGCGGCCTACGATCTCGCCTCGCGGCATTTTCTGAACCCCGCCGACAGTGCGGAATCCTACGCCGACCTCGAATGGTTGTCGGGCTACCTCAAGCTGCGGTACCTGCAGGATCCCGCGCAGGCGCTGGTGCATTTCGACCGCACCGCGGCCGAGGTGGACAGCCCGATTTCGCTGGGCCGGGCCGGATACTGGCAAGGCCGCGCGCTGGAGGCGTTGGGCCGTACCGAGGATGCCCGCGAAGCCTATGCGCGCGGGGCACAGAACCAGACGAGCTTCTACGGCTTGCTGGCGGCGGAGAAGCTGGGTGTGCCGCTCGATCCGTTCCTGACCGGCACGCAGGACGCGCGCAACTGGCAGGACGCACCCATCATGCGCGACGACATGGTGCGTGCGGGCATGGCGCTGCTGCAGGCGGGCGAGCGGGGCAAGGCGGTGCTGTTCTTTGCCGCCCTCGGCAAGCGGCTGGACGCGGACGACCTCTCACGCCTTGGTGCGGCGCTGGAGGCGCAGGACGAGACCTATTTCGAGGTGCTGCTGGGCAAGTCCGCCGCAGCGCGGGGACTGATCGTGCCGACAGTCTATTTCCCGATCCACGGGGTCGCGGATATGGACCTGCCGGTGCCCTCGGCGCTGGCGCTGTCCATCGCGCGGCGCGAGTCGGAGTTCAACGCGACCGTCGGCAGCCCGGTGGGCGCGCTGGGGCTGATGCAGCTGATGCCGGGCACCGCCAGGGACGTCGCGCGCAGCCTTGACCTGCCCTACGACAAGGCGCGTCTGACCGCCGACTGGCGTTACAACGCGACGCTGGGCAGCCGGTATCTGGCGGACCTTGAGGATCGTTTCGGCGACAGCCCGGTGCAGATCGCGGCGGGTTACAATGCCGGCCCCGGCCGGCCCCGCGATTGGATGAAGGAGCGCGGCGATCCGCGCACCGGCGAGGTCGACGTGATCGACTGGATCGAGATGATTCCGTTCCGCGAGACGCGCAATTATGTCCAGCGGGTGACGGAATCGATCCCGATCTACCGCGCGCGGCTGACCGGGCAGGCGGGGCAGGTCCGCTTTACCGACCTGCTGCGCGGCGAAAGCGCTGTGGTCCGTCCCGTGGCCCGCGCCGATGGCACGCTGGACCTGCCCGCACCGGTCACCGGGACGGAGGCGGTGCTGAACCCCGCCGCCGCCCTGCCGCGCCCGGTGCTGCGCCCGGTTGATCTGGCCGCCGGGGCGCTGCGGCAGGCCGCGCTGACGACCGCCGGGGTGCCGCCGATGCGTCCGAAAGCCAGACCCTCCGAACGTCTGGCCGTCGCGGCGGTGGCGCCTGCCACCGATGTCGGACCGCCGGCGATGACGGACGATCCCGAAACGATGACGACCCCGCCGTCCGCACCCGCCTCTGTCGCGATGACGAACGATGGACCGCGTCAGACCCTGCGCCCGGTGGTCCGTCCCGAGGGCTGAGACGACATGACCTGACGGTGCGGTATCACGCCGGCGGGGCAGGGGTGCAGCGCGGCTGCGGGCAATGGACGTGAGGATGCAAGAAGACAGGGACGGGGCAACGCCCGCCTAACGGGGCTGCTGGCTGTCGTGGACCTGATGGCTGTCGCAGACCAGTGCCCAATGCAGCCCCTCCGGGCGGTATGCGAGGGTCACGTCCGCCGCGAGCGCGCCTTCGACCATGCCCTGCAGCACGGTGCTGCCAAAGCCCTGACGCTGCGGCGGGACCACCTCTGGCCCGCCCGATTCGGTCCAGGACAGGGTCATCTTGTCGTCGACGATCTGCCAGGCGACGTCCAGACGCCCCTCTGGCGTCGAGAGCGCGCCGTATTTCGTCGCATTCGTGGCCAGTTCGTGCAGGGCCAGCCCGATCGGCTGGATCGCCTGAAACCGCAGCGGCAGATCCGGGCCGGAGATGGTGACCCGGTCCTGCGCACCATCGGTAAAGGGTTGCAGCTGTTCGCGCACCAGAGCGCCCAGCGCCACGCCACCGGCCCCGCGCGAGACCAGCAAATCCTGATTATGCGCCAGCGCCGCCATCCGGGCATTGAAGCGGGGCAGGAACTCCTCGATCGGGCCGCTGCGGGCGGTCATCCGCGCGATGCTTTGCACGACGGTCAGCAGGTTCTTCAGCCGGTGGTTCATTTCCTGCATCAGATCCTGCACCTGACGCTCTGCCGCCTTGTGGGCGGTCATGTCCATGATCGCGACCAGCCCCTTGACCGGCCTGCGCCCCTCGCCTTCGGGTTGGTCAAAGGTGACCTGCTTGCGCGCGCTCAGCCAGCGTTCGCTGCCGTCTGCGGTCATGACCCGGTGGACGACGTCGATGCAATCCGGCTGACCGGGGGACAGCATGGCGCTGACCTGCGCCTCGATCGCGGGGCGTTCGTCGGGATGGATGCGGCCGTGCAGCTCGTCTCTGGGAATGGGTCGGTGCGCGGGCAGGTCGAACAGCGTCGCGGCCCGGCGATCCAGCGTGATCGTGTCGTTCAAATAGTCGATGCTGCCCAGACCCAGCCCCGCAACGCGCACACCAAGGGGCAGCAGCGCGTCGGGTTCCGCAACGAAAGTCGGCAAAGAGGTATCGGCGGTCTGTGGCATCACTCTCGGAACACATGTCGAATTTAAATAAAGTTAAGCCGCTTTTGGTAGCCGCGCAATGTCAGCGCCCTGACCTGCTTCTATAATCCGCCAGTCCCGCCTGTCCGGCGGTGCGACGGCCCTATGTCATCCGACAACCGGCTGGACCCGGCGCGCCCGGATCAAGGTAAAGACACCGGCCGCCACGACGATGGCCGCACCGATGGCCACATGGGTCTGCAACGCCTCGCCAAAGACCGTGAGGCCGATCACGCTGGCAAAGACCAGTTGCAGATAGGCAAAGGGTTGCACGGCGCTCGCCTCGGCCACTTCGTAGCAGCGGATCAGCAGCCAGTGACCGGTGACGCCGGTGACGCACAGCGTGGCCATCCAGCCCCAGTCGGGGGCGGTCATCGGTTCCCAGAACCAGATGCCGATCAGGGTCATCGCGACCGCCCCGCTGACGCCGGTCCAGAAAAAGCTGGTGGCGGTGGTGTCCGCCCGCGCGACATAGCGCGTGAGCAAGCCGTAAAGCGCGAACATGCAGGCCGCCGCCAGCGGCAGCACGGCGGCGGGGGCAAAGACGGTGATCCCCGGTTCCAGAATGACCAGCACGCCGATAAACCCCACGCCGATCGCGACCCAGCGCCGCCAGCCGACGCCCTCGCCCAGCACCGGGCCGGACAGCGCCGCGACCAGCAGCGGGTAGCAGGCAAAGATCGCGTGGCTTTCCACCAGCCCAAGTGCGACGAACCCCAGCACCATGATGCAGATCTCTCCGGCCAGCAGCAGGCCGCGAAAGGCCTGCAGGACGGGCTGGGTGGTGGCGGCGGCGCGGCGGACCGATCCGGTTTTCGCCCGCGCGATGGCAATGACGAAGGCCGCGAAGAACCAGTAGCGGATCATCACGATCATCCAGACGTTGTATTCCCCCGCCAGATGCCGCGACAGCCCGTCCTGCACCGCAAAGACGAAGGTCGTGGCGATCATCAGGCCGATCCCCAGCCGCGTATTCGAGGTTTGCATCAGTGCTCCTTCGTGGCGACGGTCATGTGTCGCTTGGTGGCGAACCCCGGCACACGGGTCACGGTAAAGCCCGCGTCGGCCAGGCCTGCGCGCACATGGCCCGCGGCGGAATAGGTCGCGGCAGTGCCGCCGGGTGCTGTCCGGGCGGCGACCTGCGCCAGGATCTGCGGCGTCCAGAGGGCCGGGTTCTTGGCGGGCGAAAAGCCGTCGAGGAACCACGCATCCACGCAGACGTCCCACGCGGGCAGGCTGTCGGCCGCATCGCCCGCGATGATCCGCAGGGTAAAGTCGTCCCCTTGCGCATCCGCGACACGCGGCAACACCTGCACCGGCAGATCGGCAGCAAAGGGCGCCAGTGCTTTGGCCAGCGCCCCTGCGTCCAGCGGATAGGCCTCGAAACTGGTGAACTGCAGGCGCCCCGGCACGCCCGCGTCGCGGAACGCCTGCAGCGTCACGAGGAAGTTCAGCCCGGTGCCAAAGCCCAGCTCGCCTACGTGGAACCCGTCGTGGAACCGCTCGGGCAGGCCGTTTCCCGCCAGAAAGACGTGCCGGGTCTCGGCCAGCCCGCCTTGCAGGGAATAGAACGGATCGTCGAACTGCCGCGACACCGGCACGGCGCCAAATGGCGTCTCGCGCCAGTCAAGGGGGTGGCCCGCGGGGGCTGTGGTCTGGCCGGTCATGTCGCTTTGCCCTAAGGGATGGGCAACTTGTGGAACGCGGGGTGCACAATGGCAACGGCAGATGTGACGGTCATGGGGGCAGGGGTGTTCGGCCTGTCCATCGCCTGGGCCTGCCTGCAGCGCGGCGCGCGGGTGCATGTCATCGACCCGGCGGGCGTGGCGGCGGGGGCCTCCGGCGGCATCGTCGGTGCACTGGCCCCGCATGTCCCCGAACAATGGAACGCCAAGAAGGCCTTTCAGCGGGACAGCCTGCTGATGGCGCAGGGCTTCTGGGCGGCGGTCGAGGCGGCCTCCGGCCAGTCCACCGGCTACGTCCGCAGCGGGCGATTGCAACCGCTGGCCGACGAGGCCGCCGTGGCGCTGGCCCGCGCGCGGGCTGCCGGTGCGGCGGACCTCTGGCAGGGTCAGGCGATATGGGAGGTCGTGCCCGCGTCCGATCTGCCGTGGTCGCCGCCCAGCCCGACGGGTCTGGTGATCCACGACACGCTCTCGGCCCTGATCCATCCCCGACAGGCGACCCATGCGCTGGCCGCCGCGATCACGGCGCAGGGCGGTGTCGTGACGCGCGACGGCCAACCGCAAGGCGCAGTCGTCTGGGCCACCGGCGCCGCCGGCCTGGCCGAGATGACGGCGCAACACAGCCGCATGGTCGGCGCGGGGGTGAAGGGGCAGGCGGCGCTGCTGCGCCATGACGCGGCGGGTCAACCGCAGCTCTTTGCGGGCGGCCTGCACATCGTCCCGCATCTGGACGGCACCGTGGCGATCGGGTCGACCACCGAACGCGATTTCAGCGACGCCACGACGACCGACGACCAACTCGACGCCCTGATCGCACAGGCCCGCGCCGCCCTGCCGGCACTCGGCGCTGCCCCTGTCATCGCCCGCTGGGCCGGTGTCCGCCCCCGCAGCCGCAGCCGCGCGCCCATGATCGGCACACACCCGTTCCTCCCCGGCGCCTTCGTCGCCAACGGCGGGTTCAAGATCGGCTTCGGCATGGCCCCCAAGGTCGCAGCCGTCATGGCCGACCTGATCCTCGCCACCACAGATGCCATCCCCGAGGATTTCCGCCCGCAGGCGTCCCTCTGACTTCTTCTGGTCCCAAATACTTCGGGGGGCGTCCGCGTCAGCGGACGGGGGGCTGGCCCCCCAAGCCGATTTTTCTTGGAAAAATCTGCCGCTCTGGCCTCGCCCGACGGGATCAGTGCCGCAGCCCCGAATTGCAGCTGCGCGCCGGTCGTGCTCATCTGGGCCGCGCAAGAGCCATGACAAGGGGACAGACATGCCGCACCTGACTGCACTCGATCACCTCGTGCTGACCGTGGCCGACATCACCGCCACGGTCGCCTTTTATCGCGACGTGCTGGGGATGCAGGTGCAGACCTTTACACCCGCCGATGGCAGCACGCGAACGGCCCTGACGTTCGGCGCGCAGAAGATCAACCTGCATCCCGCCGCCCGCCCGTTCGATCCCAAGGCACGGCATCCCGCGCCGGGCAGCGCCGACCTGTGCTTTCTGACGGACACGCCGCTGGAAGGCTGGCAGGCCCACTTCGCGACGCAAGGCGTGACGGTGATCGCGGGTCCCGTCAATCGCACCGGGGCCATGGGTCCGATCCGCTCCCTCTACGTCCGCGACCCCGACGGCAACCTGATCGAGGTCGCGACGCGGGTCTAGGTCATGGCGCGCAGCGCCTCCATCTGGCGGCCCAGAAAATCGCGGTAGCTGTCGGCGATCAGGAGGCCATCGGCGTCGAAGGCGTCGTGGCTTTGCGCGACCAGCACCTCTGGTCCGTTCAGCACGCGGGCATCGAACGGCACGAGGCAGTGGCGCAGGGCATATTGCGCCCGCTCGCCACCGGACCGTCCGGCGCTCGCGGACATGATCGCCACGGGCTTGCCCGCCAGCGGGGTGGTCTTGATCCGGCTGATCCAGTCGAAGGCATTCTTCAGCGCGCCGGACACGCCCTTGTTGTATTCGGGCGTCGATATGATGATGGCATCGGCCTCGCCGATCTGGCGCGCAAGGGTCTGCACCGCCTCCGGCACGCCGCTCTCGGCCTCCAGATCGCCGTTGTACAGCGGCAAGTCGATGCTGGCGCGCGTATAGGTGTCGGCCCCGAACATCTCGGCCGCGTTCTGCAACAGGTGGGTGTTGGTCGAGGCGCGGCGCAGCGAGCCGGAGATACCGAGAAGGCGGGTCATGGGTCAGGTCTGTCCTTTGATGGGTCAACCCCGCCATCTAACCCGTGCGCTGTCCTTGCCAACCCGTCTTGCCCATCGGCGCCTGCGGCATCATGGTGCCCGGACAGCGGGCGAAGGACAAAAGACATGCGACACGGCGGACAGATCCTCAGCGATCAACTGGTGAAACTGGGGGTGCGGCGGGTATTTTCCGTGCCGGGCGAAAGCTTCCTCGCGGCCCTCGACGGTCTGTATGACAGCGGCATCCAGAACGTCGTCTGCCGTCAGGAAGGCGGTGCCGCCATGATGGCCGAGGCGCACGCCAAGCTGACAGGCCAACCGGGCGTCTGTTTCGTCACGCGCGGTCCGGGCGCCACCAACGCCAGCGCGGGGGTGCATGTTGCGATGCAGGACAGCACGCCGCTGGTGGTCTTCGTGGGCCAGATCGACAGCGGCCATGTCGACCGGGACACCTTTCAGGAGGTCGACTACAAGCAGATGTTCGGCGGGCTGGCCAAATGGGTGGCGCAGGTCAACGACACCGCGCGCCTGCCGGAATATATCGCGCGGGCCTTCCGCGTGGCCCTGTCGGGGCGTCCGGGCCCTGTCGTGCTGGCCCTGCCGGAAAACATGCTAAGCGCGCAGGCCGACGTGCCCGATTTCGCGGGCGTCTGGCGTACGCCTGCGGCACCCGCGTCATACGTCTGGGACCACCTGTTGCTGCGCCTGTCAGAGGCGCGCGCGCCTTTGATGGTCGTGGGTGGCCCGCACTGGTCAGCACAGGGGGCCACCGCACTGGGGGCCTTTGCCACGGCCGCACAGATCCCGGTGGCGACGGCGTTTCGCCGGCAGGACTACATTGACAATCGCCACGCCTGCTTTGCCGGTGACCTGAACGTGGGCGTCAATCCGCGGCTGGCCAAGCGGGTGCGCGACGCGGATTGCCTGCTGCTGGTCGGCACGCGGTTCGGCGATATCGAGACGCAGGGCTACACCCTCGTCGATCCCGCCGATCCGCAGAAGGTGATCCTGCACGTCCATGCGGACGCGGACGAGATCGGGCGCGTTTACGGGTCCGACCTCGGCGTCGTCTGTCCCGGCGACGTGGCCGTACTGGCGCTGCAGGACGCGCTGTCGCGGCAGGGGGCCTGGACCGGCTGGCCGGACGCCACAGCCGCCGCGCGGGCGGACTATGACCACTGGCAGACGCCCGTGGAAAGCCCCGGTGCGGTCAAGCAGGAACAGGTGATCCGCTGGCTGTCCGACACCCTGCCGGACGACGCCATCGTGACCAACGGCGCCGGCAACTATGCCGCCTGGCTGCACCGCTATTTCGCGTGGAAGCAATACGGCACGCAACTCGCCCCCACCTCCGGGTCGATGGGCTACGGCTTTCCGGCGGCGGTCGCGGCGGCGCTGGAGCATCCGGACCGCACGGTGGTCTGCCTTGCGGGCGACGGCTGTTTCCAGATGACCTGCAACGAGTTGTCGACGGCGGTGCAGCACGGGGCCGCGCCCATCGTCATCGTAATGAACAACGGCCGCTACGGCACAATTAGGATGCATCAGGAGCGCAGCTACCCGGGCCGTGTGTCCGGCACGGTGCTGGCCAACCCCGACTTTGCGGCACTGGCGCGGGCCTACGGCGGGTTTGGCGCGGTCGTGACGGAACAGGGGCAGTTCGCCGATGCCTTCGCGCAGGCGCAGGCCGCGGGGACGGTTGCGGTGATCGAGGTCAGACTGGACCCCCGGGTGCTGTCGCCAGGTGCGTCGTTGCCGGAGTAGCCGATTTTTCGTCGAAAAATCGGGGTGGGGCGCTGCCCCACACCCCGAAGTATTTGCGACCAGAAGAAGGGGGAGGCGTCAGGCGCCGTGATAGGGGGCGGTCTTTGTAACCGTGCCGCTGGCGTCCCGGTAGGTCTTGAGGCCGTCGCGGATCGTCACGGTCTCTGCGGTCAGGGGGTAGGTCACCATGTCGTCGCCGGACCGGGTGCCGATGACCAGATAGCTCGCCGCGGCCGCACCATCGTTGCGCAGACAGTGACCGACCGCTGTGCCCGCCTTGAAGCAGGCGGTGTCGCCGGGCTGCATCACCGTTTCCGTCGCGCCCTCGACCAGCGTCACCGTGCCGGTCAGCAGGTGCATCATCTCATCCTCTGCGCTGTGCCAGTGCAGGATCGAGGAGGCGGAGCCCACTGGCAGCGTCTCGATGAAGGCGCCGAACTGGGTCAGGTTGCCTGTATCCGACAGCAAGTCGGCTGTGTAGGGGCCGCAGACGCCATCGCCGGTCTCGCGCCGGGCCGTGCCGCTGCGGATCAGCATGTCAGAATTCCACCCCGATCTGTGCCTTGATGCCGGACCGGAAGGGGTGCTTGACCAGTTCCATTTCCGTGACCAGGTCCGCGATCTCGATCAGGTCGTCGTGGGCGTTGCGCCCGGTCAGCACTGACATGGGTCATCGGGGGCTTTTCGTCGCGCAGGAAGGCCACGACCTCGTGCACGTCGACGTAGTCGTAGCGGATCGCGATGTTGATCTCGTCCAGCAGGACCATCGTGTTGGTCGCGTCGCGGATCAGGTCCTTGGCCTTGGCCCAGGCGGCCTGCGCCATTTCGGTGTCGCGGGACTTATCCTGGGTTTCCCAGGTGAAGCCTTCGCCCATCGTGTGGAAGGCGCAGATGTCGGTGAACTTTGCCAGGATCAGGTCGCGCTCGCCGGTGCTCATTCCGCCCTTGATGAACTGCACAACGGCGCATTTCATGTCATGGGCGATGCAGCGAAAGATCATGCCGAAGGCCGCCGAGGACTTGCCCTTGCCCTTGCCCGTATGGACGATGATCAGGCCCTTTTGGTCGGTCTTGGTCGCCATGATCTTGTCGCGGGCGGCCTTCTTCTTGGCCATCTTCATCGCGTGGCGGTCGGGATCATCGGTCATAACATCCTCCGTTTCAGGTCTTAGTAGGTGCCGATCAGCCACGGCGCAAGCAAGGGCGCCAGCAGCGCCGTCAGAAGGGCGTTCAGGCCCATGCCGACGCCGGCGAAGGCGCCAGCCGTCTCGTTCACCTGAAAGGCCCGGGCGGTGCCGATCCCGTGGCTGGCCACCCCCAGCGCAAAGCCGCGCGCGCGGTAATCGGTGATGCGCAGGGCGTTAAACAGGGGCGTGGCCACGATTGCGCCGGTGATGCCCGTGGCGATGACCAGCACGGCCGTCAGGCTGGGCTGTCCGCCGATCGCCTCTGACACGCCAAGCGCCACCGGGGCGGTCGCCGATTTCGGCAGCAGGGACAGCAAGGTCGCGTGATCGACGCCCAATGCGCTGGCGATCAGGACCGCGCTGGCCATCGCGGTCAGCGATCCCGCGGCAAGGGCCGCCAGCATCGGCAGCGCACTGCTGCGCACCAGCGCGAGGTTGGTGTAAAGCGGGACCGCCAGTGCCACGGTGGCCGGCCCCAGCATGAAGTGGACGAACTGCGCGCCCTCGAAATAAGTCTCATAGCTGGTGCCGGTCAGCCGCAGCAGCACCGCCAGCAGTGCGACCGCCAGCAGCACCGGGTTCAGCACCGGCTTGCGGCCCGAGGCGCGAAAGGCGCTGTCGCCCAGCCCGTAGGCGATCAGGGTCAGCGTCAGCCACAGCAGCGGCCCCTCTGCGAGATAGGACCAGAGCTCGGTCATCGCCGCACCAGCCGGGCCACGCCCAGGAAGGTGCCGACGCCCGCGAGGATCGCCAGCACGGTGGATCCGACGATGGCCACCCCAAGGGCCGGTCCTTGCGTCCCGAAGGTGTCGAGGTGCCCGACGACACCCACACCCGCCGGCACGAAGAGAAGCGACAGGTTCGCCAGCAGCACCCGCGCGGTGGGCGTGATCGCCGCAAGCCGCGGCACGGCGAGCAGCGCCACAAACAGCAGCGCCATGCCGATCACCGGACCGGGCAGGGGCAGGTGCAGAGCGCGGGCCGCGACCTCTCCGATCAGTTGGAACGCCAGCAGGACGGTCAGATGCCGGGTCATGGTGCGGTGTCCATGACGTAGGTGATCGACGTCGATCGGTCATAGCCGGGGTGGGCCGTGCGGCCTGCCTCGCGGAACCCCAAGTGCTGGAAAGTCGCCTGATTTTCCACAAGCTCCACGCGGGTCTGCAGGGTCAAGGTGGCAAAGCCCAGCCGCCGCGCCCGTGCCGCCGCCGTATCCACCATGACGCGCGCCAGCCCTCGGCCTCGCGCGGTGGCCGAGACGGCCAGCTTGCCCAGATAAAGCGTCCCGACCTGTGGCGTCAGCACCATGCAGGCTGCGGGCGGTGCGCCGATCGCCCAGACCTCCCGGTCGATGCGGCGCAGGTCAGACAGTGTCAGATGCAACATGGATGACGGCGGATCGATCCGACCGGCCATGCCGGCAAAGGCGGTGCGGATCAGGTCCAGCACCGCAGGCAGGCGGGGATCGTCGGGCGAGAGCAGTTGCGGAATTGTCGCGGCGGCGGTGGATTGCATGGGATCGGGCATCGCGGACTCTTTTCGGCGGACGATAGCGGTATTACGGGAACAACTCACGCGGTATCGCATTGGATCACAACCGCGTCATACCCGAAAGTCACCGTCATGCGTATCTTCGTGCTCTGCCTGTTTGCCTGCTACCTCGGCACCGCCGCCCTCGCGACAGGCCTGTAATCGGCCGCGCCCTTCTTCTGGTCACAAATACTTCGGGGGAGCGGCCCTTGGGCCGCGGGGGCAGCGCCCCCATTTTCCGATTTTTCGTCGAAAAATCGGCCCCCGAGGGTCATAGCAATCCGCTGATCCGCGCCCGTGCGGCGTTGGATCGCGGGTGCCAGAGGTTGCGGTCGATCGCCTCCTGCAGGCGGGCGGCGATCTCGCGCAGGGCGGGTGCGTTGGCATCTGCGATGAAGCTGCGGGTCTCGTCGTCGGCCAGGATCGCCTCTTCGACCAGATCGAAGTGGTGGTTGCGCACGGCGCCTGTCGTGGCGGCAAAGGCAAAGAGGTAATCCACCGTCGCCGCGATCTCGAAGGCGCCCTTGTAGCCGTGGCGTTTGACGCCGGCGATCCACTTGGGGTTGACCACGCGCGACCGCACGACGCGGCCGATTTCGTCTTCCAGCGTGCGGATCACCGGGCGTTCGGGGCGGGAGTGGTCGTTGTGATAGACCGGGCGGTCCTGTCCTTGCAGGGTGGCGACGGCGGCGGCGGCACCGCCTTCGAACTGGTAGTAGTCGTCTGAATCGAGGATGTCGTGTTCGCGGTTGTCCTGATTCTGCACGATGGCCTCGGTCTGCGACAGGCGCTGGGTGAAGGCGGCGCGCGCCGCGTGCCCTGCCGCATCGGCGCCGTAGGCGTAGGATCCCCATGTCAGGTAGGCCTCGGCCAGATCGGCACGGTCTGACCAGAGGCGTTCGTCGATCATCGCCTGCAGGCCCGCGCCGTAGGCGCCGGGTTTGGAGCCAAACACGCGGGAGGCGTCCTCGCCCGCCCGTGCGCGGGCGGCGGCGGGGTTCAGGTCCGCGGGTTCGTCAAGGGCCTGCACGGCGCGGGCGGCCCCGTCGACAAGGGCGATCAACTGCGGAAAGGCGTCGCGGAAGAAGCCCGAGATGCGCAGGGTCACGTCCACGCGCGGCCGCCCGAGGGTGGAGGCGGGGATCACGGTGAACCCCGTCACCCGGCGGTTGGCGCTGTCCCAGGTTGGTTTCACCCCCATCAGCGCCAGCGCCTGTGCGATGTCGTCGCCCCCCGTGCGCATGTTCGCCGTGCCCCATGCGGTGATCAGCAGGCTGCGCGGCCAGTCGCCGTGGGTCTGCAGGTGGGTATCCAGCAGCAGGTTCGCGCTTTTCCAGCCCAGCGTCCAGGCGGTGGGCGTCGGCACGGCGCGGCTGTCGACGGAGTAGAAGTTCCGCCCGGTGGGGAGCGTGTCGAGGCGGCCCCGCGTCGGTGCGCCCGAAGGTCCCGGCGGGATCGCGCGGCCGTCAAGGGCGCGGAGCAGGTTTGCGCCCTCGTCCGGGCCGCAGGCGGCGATGGCGGGGCGGATGCGTGTCGCGATCTCTGCCAGGACGGGGGACGACGCTGTCGGGCTGACGCCCGAGGCGCCGTCCCAGGGGCTGCGCCCGTTCACACCTGAAACGCTCCCCCGGAGCGTTTCCGAGACGGTGTTCAACCCACCGTCCCGTAACAGCGTTTGTGCGTAGGCTTCCAGACGTTCGACGGTATCGCCATTGCTGCGCCAGCCTTGCGGGTCGCCCAAGGCTGCGGGTTTTTCAGCGGCGGGGGCGGCCATGTCGCAATCCAGCGGATCGAGGGTCAGGCCGAAGTCCAGCGCCAGTGCGCGCAACAGCGAGGCGTTCGCGCCGGTGCCGTCGCCGCGCGGCACGCGGGCGAGGGCGATGGCGAGGTCGATTTCCTGCTGGCCCGTGGGGCTTTGCCCGAAGATGTGCAGGCCGTCTCGGATCTGCGCCTCTTTCAGCTCGCAGAGGTAGGCGTCGAGTTTGGCAAGGTCGGTGTCGTCCCCCGCAAGGCCCGCGTCCTGTGCGAGGCCCGTCGTGTCCGACAGGGACAGGATCTGGTCGCGCAGCAGGGTCAGGCGGCGGGGGTCGAGGCCTGCGGCCTCGTAGTATTCGTCCACCAGCGCCTCGAGGTCGCGCATCGGGCCGTAGCTTTCGGCGCGGGTGAGCGGCGGGGTCAAGTGGTCGACGATGACGGCAGAGGTGCGACGCTTGGCCTGAGTGCCTTCACCGGGGTCGTTCACGATGAAAGGGTAGATATGGGGCATCGGGCCGAGGGCGACTTCGGGCCAGCAGGTGTCGGACAGGGCCAGCGCCTTGCCGGGCAGCCATTCGAGGTTGCCGTGCTTGCCCATGTGAATGACCGCGTGGGCGCCCCAATGGTGGCGGATCCAGAAATAGAAGGCGAGGTAGTTGTGCGGCGGGACGAGGTCGGGGGAATGGTAGGTCTGGCCCGGGTCGATGTTGTAACCGCGCGCCGGTTGCAGGGCGACGATGGCGTTGCCAAAGCGGTGGATGGACAGCTTGAAGCCGTGGGATGCCTCCGGCGGGAGTATTTCGGAAAAAGCGAGGAACGGATCGTCCTCGGGGTCGCCCCAGCGTGTGGTGATCTGATTTTTGACGTCCCAAGGGAGAGTCTCGAAGTGCTGCCTGTAGATGTCGAGGGGGAGGACCTCTCCGCCCGCCGTGTCCGTGCGGTCGGTGAGCCAGTTCGTGGGGCCGGCCATCAGGGTGTCCATCAGGGTCTGCGCGTCCGAAGGTGGCGTGGTGGTGTAGCCTGCCTTCGCCAGCAGGTTCAGGGTGTGGACGGTTGCGGCGGGGGTGTCGAGGCCGACGCCGTTGGCGAGGCGGCCGTCCTTGTTGGGATAGTTGGCGAGGATCAGGGCCACCTTGCGGTCAGGTGGCGCCGTGCGGCGCAGCCTTGTCCAGTTCACCATCAGGGCGGTTACGAAGTCGATGCGGTCGCCCATCGCCTGATAGGTCGTGATGGCGCATTCGGTGGCTTCGTCGAAGTAGGATGCCCCCTTGAAGCTGACGGCGCGGGTCAGGATGCGGCCGTCGACCTCTGGCAGGGCGACGTTCATCGCGATGTCGCGGGCGGAGAGGCCCTGAGGGGACGCGGCCCACGCCTCCTCTGACCCGCCCGACAGGACGATCTGGAACACGGGGGCGTCGTTGGCGATTAGCGGATTTGCGGGGCTGTCGTCGCCGTCGTGGGGGCTGCCGACGGCAAAGGCGGTGGCGTTCAGGATTGCGTCGGGCGGCGCCTGCCGGAAGAGTTCGCCCAAGGTCGCGACCGACAGCGGGTCCTTGAGCGAGGCCACGAAGATCGGCAGCGGGTTCAGGCCCGACCGCGACAGGGACCGCACGAGGCGGTTGATGGGGGCAAGCCCGCCGCCCTGCACCAGCGCGCGGTAGAAGACGATGGGCACGATGGGCGCGTCCTGGGTCCATGTCGCCTGCGCCGTGGCGAGGTCCGCGAGCCCCGTGCCGGGCCAGTAGACGCCCGCCCGCAGCAGGGGACTGGCGCCTGCGGGGCGGTCGGTGTCGTCCACGATGGCGCGCGCGCAAGCAAGGAAGCGGACGGTGTTCGGCGGCCCGCCTTCGACCAGATAGGACCAGAGCGCGTCGTAGTCCGCGTCCGTCACCGTGGACAGCCCGCGCAGGTCCGGGTCGTCGCGGTCGTCGCCGGGCAGGAAGGCCACCGGCACGCCCGCAGCGCGCAGACGGGCGGCGTATTGCGTGACGCCATACGTCCAGTAACCCACGCCGCCCAGCACGCGGGCGATGACCAGACGGGATTTTTCGGCGCAGGCGTCGAGGTGCATGTCCACCGACACCGGGTGTTGCAGATGCATCAGGTTCAGCAGCCGCAGGGAGGGGGCATCGTCCATCGCCGCCCGCGCCTCTGACAATGCTGCAAGTTCCGTGTCGGCGGCGCTGATGAAGACGACGTCGGCGGGCGTCTGGCCCGGATCGACCGGGTCTGACCCGTCGGACATCGTCACGGCGCTAGCGGCGAGCAGGTGCATCAGGCTTGACCTTTCCTGTGATTGGCCCACATGGGGGTGTCACACCACGCGAGGGGATCGCACCCATGGACTACGGCAAATCGGGAGTACCGCAGATGGCGAAAAAAGGCCCGAAGCATAACGAACACAACCAGTACGGCAGCGACAAGACGCCCTTCGGCTCTCGTCCTTCCAAAGAAGAGCTGTTGGCGCGCATGAAGAAGAGCCAGGGCAAGACCGATCTGGACAAGCCCAGCGACCCGGCCGACGACTTTGCCACCGACGAGGCGAAGGGCAAGGCGATCCGCGGCAAGGAAGACCTGCCCGACTGAGGCGGTCACAACCGCTTTTCCATGAAGACCGAATGGGGCCCCTCGACGTAATCGCCGAAGGGGCCGCAGTCCGTGAAGCCGTGCCGCCGGTAAAGCCGGTGTGCGGGATAAAGGTCGTCGCCGGTTTCCAGCCGCATCAGCGGCAGGTTCTGGGCACGGGCCTCGTCCTCCAGCGTCTGCATCAGGGCCGCACCGGTGCCGGTGCCGCGGGCGTCTGGGTGGACGAACATCGACTTGACCTCGCCGTAGGTGCCCTTGTTGGATAGGGCGGCGCAGCCCATTGCCGCACCGTCACGCGCTGCGATGAAGAAGCGGACGTGAGGTTCCGCCAGCTGGTCCGGGTTCAGGGCAAAGCTGAACTCTGGCGGGTAAAGCGACAGCAGATAGGCGTGGCTGGCGTTCAGCAGCGCCAGACCTTCTGCCGACCGTGGATCGGCCAGTGCCACGGTGATCGTCATGCCTGCAGGGCGGCCGTGATGGCCGCGCGGTCGAGGCCCGCTTCTCCGATCACCACGAGGCGCGCGCCGCGCGGGGTCTGGCCCAGCGGCTGATCGAAGTAGTGATCGACGCGCGGACCGACCGCCTGCACCGTCAGGCGCATCGGCTTGCCCGCGACAGAGGCGAAACCCTTCAGCCGCAGGATATCGTGGGTGCGGATGACGTCCGCCAGTTGCGTGGCAAAGGCTGCGGGATCGGTGATCTCGTCGCGCTGCACGACGAAGGATTCGAATTCGTCGTGGCCGTGGTCATGGTGGTCGTCGTCGTGGTGGTCGTCATCCTCATCGTCGTGATGGTGGTGATGATGGACCTCGTGGCGGGCCTCCAGATCGGCTTCGGCGCCGATGCCTTGCCCCAGCAGCACGTCGACGGGCAGTGCGCCCATGGCGGTGCGCACGACCTGCACGCCGGGGCGTGCCTCTGATTTCAGGCGGTCTGACAGGTCAGAGGCCGCCTTGGGGTCCATCAGGTCGGTCTTGTTGATGACGATCATGTCGGCGCAGGCGATCTGATCCTCGAAGAGTTCCGACAGGGGCGTTTCGTGGTCGAGGCCATCGTCGGCGGCGCGCTGGGCGTCCACGGCGGCGACGTCATGGGCGAACCGCCCTTCGGTCACGGCCACGCCGTCCACCACGGTCACGACGCTGTCGACGGTGACGCGGGTGGCAAGACCCGGCCAGTTGAAGGCGCGCACCAGCGGCTGCGGCAGGGCGAGGCCTGAGGTCTCGATCACGATGTGGTCGGGGGGCGGCGTGCGGGCCAGCAGCGCCTCCATCGTGGGGATGAAATCGTCGGCCACGGTGCAGCAGATGCAGCCGTTGGACAGTTCCACGATGTCGTCAGCGGCGCAGACGTCGCTGTCGCAGCCTTTCAGGATGTCACCGTCGACGCCGAGGTCGCCGAATTCGTTGATAATAAGCGCGATGCGCTTGCCTTTGGCATTCTGCAGCATGTGGCGGATCAGGGTGGTCTTGCCGGCGCCGAGGAAGCCGGTGACGACGGTGGCGGGAATTTTGGCGGCCATTGGAAAACTCGTTCTGTCAAAGGGATGCGGGCCGAAACCTTTCGGCTTCGGCCCGTCTTGTGTCATGCCGTCAGGCGATCAGCCGTAGACGCGGGCGTCCAGCAGGGGCGAGCCTTTGGCGGACAGGCGCTTGGCCACGGCCAGCACGGCCAGATCGACCAGCGGTTCCAGCAGGACGACGGTCATGTAGGCGGCCCCGAAGGTGCCCAGCGATGCCAGCGTGGCGACGCTGGCGCCCTGACCCCAGACCACCCAGAAGGCGACCCAGGCGACGACGCCGGCCTGATAGGTCACCGACAGTTTCAGCGCCTGCGCGTAGGTCAGGTCGACGTAGGCCGTGCCGCGGGCGACGACCATTTTTGTCACGCCATGCAGCGCCAGGAGCGGGACCAGCAGCGTGGTCACGTTCATGCCGTATTGCGGCAGATCGAAGGGCGACATCAGCAGCCCCTGCAGCAGCAGCCCCAGCGCCAGTCCCACGGCAGCCGGCGCGGTGCCCAGCATCAGCAGCAGGGTGGACCCGAGGATCAGGTGAACCTCCGACGGGCCGACGGCCAGATGCGGCAGCAGTTCGAAGAACACGAAGGTCGCGGCGGTCGCCATGGCCGACCGCGCGATCAGCGAGGCCGCGCCGCGCTGCACGAGGTTGTCCCAGACCAGCTTGGCCGAGACGGTGGCGGCACCGGCAGCGGTCACGCTGCCAAGGGCCAGTTTTGCGCCGGTGACGACGCCAGGTTCGATATGCATTTCAGTCTCCTGTACCCCGTCACACCCGACGGGCCTTGGTTTCATCATGCAGGGCCGGTCTCCTGGCTTGCGGCTCGTGCACGCGACGTCGCCTTCCCGGTTGCCCAATTACTTGGTGTCCCAGTGGCTTCTTGACGTCACGCTCACCGCTTACAGTCGCGGGGGCGGCTGTGGCATGGGGCCTTCCGGTCGGAATCGGCCCGTTCCACATTCCCAGTTTCATCCCCGGCGCTTTGCGCCTTGTGTGGGGAACCTTGCATCACCTTTCTGCGCCCCGGGGCCAGCCCGCGTCAAGCCTGCTGTGCGGCAAATCCCGCTGGGGACCGGCCCACCAGAGGGGTCAACATCTTGTGGATAACCGCCGAAAGCGGCGCAGATGCGGTAGGGCGCCGTTGACTTGGGTCTGCCCCCTCCGGCATCCTTGGCCTTCAAGGGAATCACCGGATCATTCAGCTTTCATGCGTTTCACCCGACTGCGCCTCAATGGTTTCAAAAGCTTCGTCGATCCCACGGACCTCGTGATCGCCGACGGGCTGACCGGCGTCGTGGGTCCCAACGGCTGCGGCAAGTCCAACCTGCTGGAGGCGCTGCGCTGGGTCATGGGCGAAAACCGCCCCACCGCGATGCGCGGCGGCGGGATGGAGGACGTGATCTTCGCCGGCACCGCGACCCGCCCCGCCCGCAACTTTGCCGAAGTCGCGCTGATCATCGACAATGGCGAACGGCTGGCACCCGCCGCCTTCAACGACAGTGACAGCCTCGATATCACGCGCCGCATCACCCGCGACGCAGGCAGCGCCTACAAGGTCGGCACCAAGGACGTGCGCGCGCGCGACGTGCAGATGCTCTTCGCCGATGCCTCCACCGGGGCCCATTCGCCCGCATTGGTGCGGCAAGGCCAGATCAGCGAGCTTATCAACGCCAAACCCACGAACCGCCGCCGGATTCTGGAAGAGGCCGCCGGGATCAGCGGCCTCTACCAGCGCCGCCACGAGGCGGAGTTGAAACTGCGCGGCGCCGAACAGAACCTTGCCCGCGTCGACGATGTGGTGGGGCAACTCGCGGCGCAACTGGGCACGCTCGCCCGGCAGGCCCGTCAGGCCGCCCGCTACCGCGAGATCGGCAATGCGTTGCGCCATGCGGAGGGGCTGCTGCTGTATCGTCGCTGGTTCGACGCCGACGCGGCGCTGACATTGGCAGAGGCCGAGGTGCGCACCCGCACCCTCGCCGCCGTGCAGGCCGAGCGTGCGGCGCAAGAGGCCAATGCGCGGCGCGGCGCCGCTGACGAGGCGCTGCCGCCCCTGCGTGAGGAGGATGCAATTGCGGCCGCCGTGGTGCAGCGCCTGATGGTGCAGCGCGACCAGCTGGCCGACCGCGAGGCGCAGGCCGCCGCCGCCATCGCCACCCTGACCCGGCGCATCGAACAGCTGACCCGCGACATCGCCCGCGAAACCAGCCTGAACGCCGATGCCGAAGAAACGATCGCCCGCCTGACCCTTGAAGCGGAAGAGATCGCCGCGGCCAGCATCGGTCATGCCGAGGCCCTTGACGCCGCACAGGACGCCAGCGCTGAGGCTGCCGAGGTGCTGGCGCAGCGCGAACAGGATCTGGACCAGCTGACCGAGGATGTGGCCCGCCTGTCCGCCCGCCACCAGTCCGCGCAGCGCCTGCTGGACGACAGCCACAAGACCGTCACCCGCGCCGAGGCCGAAGCCGACCGCGCCCGCAGTGCGATGGCCACCGCCAGGGCTGCGCGTGATGCGGCCGACGCAGCCTTTGCTGCCGCGTCCGAGGCCGAAGAGATCGCCACCGCCACCGCCCAGAACGCCGAAGAGACCCTGCTGGAGACCGAAGCCGCCCGCGCCGCGACCCAAAGCCGCGAAAGCGACGCCCGCGCCCTGCGATCCGCCGCCGAGGGCGAGGCGAACGCCCTGCGGGCCGAGGTCGCGGCGCTGTCGCGCCTTGTGGACCGGGACGCGGGCGAGGGCGGTCAGGTGCTCGATCTGCTGCGTGTCGCGCGGGGGTATGAGGCCGCTTTGGGTGCGGCTCTGGCCGACGACCTCAAGGCGCCTGCCGTCAGCGCCGCCGATCCCTCTGGCTGGGTGACGCTGCCCGGCTACGACGCACCGCAAGCCCTGCCGGCCGGGGTGCAGCCCCTGTCCGACGTGGTCGAGGCGCCTGCCGTTCTGGCGCGGCGGATCACGCAGGTCGGGCTAGTGGATGCGGCCGATGGTGCACGGTTGCAGGGTGATCTGCTGCCGGGCCAGCGCCTTGTGTCGCAGGCGGGCGATCTGTGGCGCTGGGACGGGTTCCGCGCGGGGGCCGAGGATGCCCCTTCTGCCGCCGCCCTGCGCCTGCAACAGTTGAACCGCCTTGCCGATCTGCGTGCCGATCTGGCACAGGCAGAGGCCGCCGCATCAGAGGCTATCGCCGCCCACGAGACGCTGACCGCCCGCCTGTCGGCCCTGACGGAGGCGGACCAGACCGCGCGCCACGCCCGCCGCGACGCCGATGCCCGCGTGGCCGAGGCGCACCGCGCCGCCAGCCGCGCCGAGGCGGAACGCAACCTTGCGGACGGACGCGTCGAATCGCTGGAACTGGCCGTCGCGCGACACGCTGAAGAAGCCGCAAGCGCCCGCGCGCAGCTGTCACAGGCGCAGGCGGCGCAGGCGGACCTGCCCGACCTCGAAGCTGCCCGCGCCGGTGCCAGTGACATCCGCATGACGGTCGAGGCGGCGCGGATGACCATGCTCGCCCGCCGCGCCGGGGCCGACGATCTGCGCCGCACCGGAGAGGCGCGCCAGAAACGCAGTCAGGAGATTGCCAAGGATCTGGCCGGCTGGCGCAACCGGCTGGAGACGGCGACCCAGCGCAGCACCGAACTGCTGGCCCGCAAGGCGGCGTCCGAGGACGAACTGGCCGAAGCCTCTGCCGTGCCCGACCAGCTGGCCGAGACGCGCGCGGCGTTGGCCGACAGCATCGCCACCGCCGAGGACCGTCGCGCCGCCGCCATGGAGGCGCTGTCAGTCGCAGAGACCGCCTTGCGCGATGCGACGCTGGCGGAGCGCGACGCGGAACGTGCGGCCTCTGACGCGCGCGAGGCGCGGGCGCGGTCCGACGCGATGGGCGACGCCGCCCGCGAAACCACCGCCGCCGCCGTGGCGCGGATGATGGAAGAGCGCGATCTGGCGCCGGCCGCCCTGTTCGCCGAACTGGGCATCGCGATCGCCGACCTGCCGGCCGCCGACCGGATCGAGGGCGATCTGGCCGGTCACCGGCGCCAGCGCGACGCGCTGGGTGCGGTGAACCTGCGGGCCGAGGACGATGCTCTGGAGGTCCAGACAGAGCACGACGAGCTGGTGCGCGAAAAGGCCGATCTGGAAGCCGCCATTGCGGCGCTGCGGTCGGGAATCGCAGGTCTGAACAAGGAGGGCCGGGAGCGTCTGCTGACCGCTTTCGAACAGGTGAATGCCTCGTTCGGGACGTTGTTCCGCAGCCTCTTCGGTGGCGGCGAGGCGCGGCTGGAACTGGTCGAAAGCGACGATCCGCTGGAGGCCGGTCTGGAGATCATGTGCCAGCCGCCGGGCAAGAAGCTGAGCACGCTGAGCCTTTTGTCGGGCGGCGAGCAGACGCTGACGGCGATGGCGCTGATCTTTGCGGTCTTCCTTGCCAACCCCGCGCCGATCTGTGTGCTGGACGAGGTCGATGCGCCGCTGGACGATGCCAACGTCACCCGCTTCTGCGACCTGCTGGACGAGATGACCCGGCGCACCGACACGCGGTTCCTGATCATCACCCACCACGCCGTTACAATGAGCCGGATGGACCGGCTGTTCGGCGTGACGATGGGGGAACAGGGGGTCAGCCAGCTGGTGTCCGTCGATCTGAAGAAGGCGGAGGCGATGGTCGCGTGAAGGACCTGACCGGGCGCTGGATCGGGCGCTACGACTATGCCAGCCGCGTCATGCCCGCCGTGGCTTTCGAGGTGGAGCTGGTGGAGGACGGCGGCGATCTGACGGGCATGATCACCGAGGCCAACGGGTTTCGCAGCGACAAGGGCGCGACCTTGCGGGCGCGGCTGATCGGGGGGCGCAACGGGGCGGAGGTGAAGTTCGCCAAGTATTACATCGGCTTCGATCAGGATGACGATCCGCATTACGCCGGCACGGTGAACGACGCGCTGACGCGGATCACGGGGCTGTGGCATTTCCCGACCGTGGGGGGTGCGGGCGGGCGGTTCGTGATGACGCGGGAGCGGGTGCAGGTCGCGGTCCGGGCGCGGCGCATGGTGGCGGTGCGCTGACGCCGTACGGCGCTGTTGGGCGCAGGCGCCCAAGGCGCCCCGCCCGCCGTCCCATTACATGACAAAAGTCAAATGTTTCGCGTGCGATACATATTATGTAAAATCAATTGGTTGTAGTCATTATTTGTTAAGGATTTGGCGGGCGGCGGAGGCCTTCAACGGACGTTTGCCGTGCCGGGTAAATGAGGATCGGTGCGGCAGGTCGGCTGCGTTGATTTTGATGAAAAGCTGGTCGGGCAGAGGGATGACACGCGCGGGGATCGGGGCGTGGCCGAGGGGACCGGGACCTCGCGGCCAGTGCAGGCTTTTGACATGAACATGGGGCTGACGGGCCATGCGGGCGGGTCAGAGGCGGGCGAGCAGGTCCGCCGTGGGCCAGGCGTCGGCGGGCAGGCCGAGGCGTTGCTGTTCGGTTTGCACGGCCTCGCGCGTCTTTTCGCCCAGGATTCCGTCGCTGCCGCCGACGTCGTGGCCCAATGCCACAAGCTTGTCCTGCAGGGCGATCATCTGGTCGCCGGACAGGCCGGGATCGGCGTTGCCGGCATCAAAGATCGGGGCGCCCGCAAGGCGGGTCGCGAAGTAGGCGGCGGTCGTGACGTAGGTCATCGACTGGTTCCATTCGAAATAGACCGCGAAGTTGGGGTAGGCCATGAAAGCCGGGCCGTTGCGGCCCATCGGCAGCAGGACCGCGCCGTCGAGGTCAGCGAGGTCGCCGGTCTTGGCGGTGACGCCAAGGGCGGCCCAGTCGGCGGCGGGGGCGGGGTGGTTCAGGCCGGTGCGGGACCAGTCGAGGGTCGCGGGGACAGTGATTTCCTGCAGGGCTGGTTCATTTGCGCGCCAGCCCAGTGACGCCAGCAGGGCTGCGCCCGACATCAGCGCGTCGGGGGCGGAGGTTTTCAGGCTGATGTGGCCGTCGCCGTCGCCGTCGGTGCCGTGGGCGATGATGTCGCGGGGCAGCATCTGGACCTGACCGATCTCTCCGGCCCAGGCGCCCGTCGTGTCGAGGTCGAAATCACCGCGCGCGTAAAGCTGCATGGCGGCGAGGAGTTCGGGGCGGAAGAGCTCTGGCCTGCGGCAGTCGTGGGCGAGGGTGAAGAGCGCGTTGCGGGTGCTGAAATCGCCCTGGATCGCGCCGTAGTCCGTCTCGAACGCCCAGAAGGCGAGCAGGACGCCGCGGGGGATGCCGTATTGGTCTTCGATCCGGGTGAAGGTGTCGTCATAGCGGGCGGACATGGCCTGCCCGTTCTCGATCCGGGCGGCGCTGATCAGGCGGCGCGCGAAGGTGACGAAATCGAGCTGGAAGACGCCCTGCGCCTGATCCGCGCGCAGCACGGCGGGGTCGATCTGCGCATCCGCGAGGAAGGCGCGCGCGGTGGCGGCGGGGATGCCCATGGCGGTGGCCTCGGCCTGCAACCCGGCCTTGAAGTCTGGCAGCGAGGCGCCGCAGTCCTGTGCGGCGAGCGGCGTGGCGAGGGTCAGGGCGAGGGCGGTGAGGCGCATGGGGTCGGTCCTTGTCGGTTCGGCGCTACCTTGCCAGACCGGGGCGCAGATTAGAACAGCGTCAGGATCACGGCCGCGAGAAGGGCCAGCGCCCATGTGCGCCACAGCACCGCGCAGGCGTTGTCGATGTCGGCGGGACCGATGGCGTGGCGACCGTGGGCGTTCACGAAGGGATAGTCGCGGCGCGCGCCGTCGTAGGTGCGCGGGCCGGAGAGGGCGATGCCGAGGACCTGCGCCATCGCCGCCTCTGGCCAGCCGGCGTTGGGCGAGCGGTGGCGCGGTGCCTCTGCCATGATCGCGGGGAGGGCTGCGCGTTTGGGGGCCGTGGCCCAGATCAGCAGGGCGGTCAGGCGGGCGGGGATCAGGTTCAGCAGGTCGTCGAAACGGGCGGCGGCCCAACCGAAGTCTGCGTATTTTTCAGTGCGGTAGCCGATCATCGAATCGGCAGTATTGGTGATCTTGTAGAGCAGCAGACCCGGCAGGCCGCCGATGGCGAACCAGAAAGCGGGGGCGATGACGCCGTCGGAGAGATTCTCGGCCGCGGATTCGATGGCGGCACGACTGATGGCGGGGGCGTCGAGCGACTTCGTTTCCCGACCGACGATCTGGGCGACGGCTGTACGGCCTGCGGGCAGGGACTGGCGCAGGGCCACGGCGACAAGACGGACGTGGTCGACGAGGCTGCGCTGGGCCAGCAGGATGGCCAGCACCACGACGTCGACGATGCGGCCGGGGAACGCGGCCAGCGCCAGCCCTAAAGCTATAAAGCCCAGGCAGAGCAGCGCGAAGGCGACGATGCCCTTGGTGCGGCGGTTGCGGCCGTGGTTGGTGCGGGTGTCGATAAAGCTGACGCAGCGGCCCATCAGGACGGCGGGGTGCGGCAGGCGCGACCAGAGCCAGCGCGGTTCGCCCAACAGGGAGTCCAGCAGCAGGCCAAGGATCAGCGTCAAAATGCGGCGTCCACCTGCGCCCAGCGGTCGGGCGGCGGCAGGCCGAGGCGCAGCCAGTCGGTGGCGTAGGGGAAGACCCTGCTCCAGATGCGGTGCCGGGCGAGGTGGGCTTGGGCGGCGGCGGCGTCCTCGACCTGATAGAGGCGAAAGAGCGTCGTGCCGCCCTTGATCAGCGCGCCCTGTGCCGTCAGCAGCGCGTCGAGGCGCTGGGCGTCGGCGGCGAGTCTGTCGCAGGTCTCGTCCGCCCAGAGGGGATCGGCCAGCGCCTCTGCCCCGATGGCGAGCGCCGGGCCGGAGACGGGCCAGGGGCCCAGTGCCTCGGCCAGATCGGCGATGATCGCGGGGTCGCCGATGGCGAAGCCCAGCCGCAGACCCGCGAGGCCCCAGAACTTGCCAAAGGATTTCAACACGATAGTGCCGGGACGCGCGGCCAGGCGGATCAGGGACGCGGCGGGCATCACGTCGCAGAAGCTTTCGTCGATGATGGTCAGTGGCGACTTCAGCAGATTGGGGTTCCACGTCAGGCCGTCGGGATTGTTGGGGTGAACCGCGACGATTGCGTCGTACGTGCGGCCATCGACTGTCCAGCCGGCGGCGCGAAAGGCCGCGGCATGTTCGTTGTAGGTCGGACCTGGGATCGCGACGCGCCCCGGCGGCCGTAGGCGTGGCAATTGGGCGATAGCGGCGGATGCGCCGGGCACGGCAAGGACGGCGGCCTCGGCGGGGACGTTCCAGAAGGCGCGGGCGCGCTGGATCAGGATCGTCATGGCATCGTGGTCGGGCAGGGCGGTCCAGGCGGTCGCGGGCAGGGTCGGCATCGGGTAGGGCACCGGGTTGATGCCGGTGGACAGGTCCAGCCAGTCGGCCCGCTTGCCGCCCCAGGTCGCGATGGCCGCGTCAAGGCCGCCGCCGTGATCGCGGGGCGGCGTCATGCGGTGTCACCTGCGGCGTCGGGCAGCGGCGGATGGCGCGTGACGAAGTGGCCCTTGATCGCCTGTGGCCATGTCCGGTAGGGCACCTGCCCGGTGGCGGACTCCGCATGGAGCGCGGCGTAGGTCACGATGCCTGCGGCGGCGTCTTCCACGGGTTCAAAGCTGCCGAGGGTATAGGACAGCTTGCCGTGGGCCTGCACGGTCACGTTGCATCCCGTCTTGCAGCCCATCAGGCAGGCGACGCGGCGGGTGCGCAGGCCTGCGACACCCGTGGCCGCAGTTTCGATCAGCGCGGCGAGGGTTTCGCCGTCGGTGACGGTCGCACCGGACTGGTCCCAGCCATCGCGCTTGCACGTGTCGCAGATGGTGATCCATGTGGTCATCGCAGAACGCCTTTTTGCCGGTATTCTACAGGTTCAACCGGATTTCGCGGCGCGACACAAGTCGCAGGACGGCAGTAAACTGCCCGTAACCCGGAGGCATTGCATTTTTGCTGTTGTGCGGGGGCGAAACCGCCTAGCTCTGGCACATGGTAGATCAGACTCACTCTTTTCCGGGACCGGCGCCCCTCCGGGTGCTGATCGTGCAAAGCAATGCCGATCTGGGCGCGCTCTGGTCCGGGCATCTGGAACGGCAGGGGGCCGGGGTGACGCTGGCCCTGACGGCGGACGACGCGCTGAAGGCGCTGCTGCGGGTGAATTTTCACGCCATCATCCTCGACATGGTGCTGTCCGACGGCAACGCGCTGATCGTGGCCGACATCGCGGCCTTTCGGCAGCCGGAGGCGAATGTCATCTGCGTGACGGACAGCACCTTCTTTTCGGACGGGTCGATCTTTGCCCACAGTGCCACGGCTCGGCTGATGCTGCGCCGCGAGACGCCGCCAGAGGAACTGGCGGCGATCGTGTCGCATTACGGCGCGCAGTCAGCCGCGACCGTGCGGTAGGGCAAAGTCCGGCCAGGGATTGATCGGGATGATCCGGTGCGGGTTCACCGTCTCGTGGCTGTAGTGATAGTGCCGCACGATGTGATCCATGTTCACCGTATCCGCCATCGGCCCGTCCGGCGTCTGCCACTGGTAAAGCTCTCGGGTGAAACCCCAGAGCGCCGGATAGTCGCGGATGAAGGCCCGGTTGCATTTGAAGTGCGTGTGATAGACGTTGTCGAACCGCATCAGCGTGGTCCACAGGCGCCAGTCGGCCTCGGTGATGCGGTCACCCGTCAGGTAGCGGTTGGCGCAGAGGATCCCTTCGAGCCAGTCGAGGCTGTCGAAAAGGGGCACCACGGCGTCGTCATAGGCCTGTTGCGACGTGGCAAAGCCCGCCTTGTAGACCCCGTTGTTCACCGTGTGATAGACGCGGTCGTTCACCGGGGCGATGGCGTCGCGCAGGTCCGCGGGCCAGTAGTCGTCGGTGTTGCCGGTCAGGTCGTCGAAGGCGCTGTTGAACATGCGGATGATCTCGGAGGATTCGTTGGACACGATGCGACCGCTTGCCGTGTCCCACAGCAACGGCACGGTGACATGGCCGGTCATGTCGGGCGTATCCTTCAGATAGACCTGCCGCAGGTAATCGAGGCCGAAGAGCGCGTCCCCCGTCGCACCGGGATAGTCCGGGCTGAGCGTCCAGCCTTCGGACAGCATCTCTGGATGCACGACCGAGACGCCGATGTGGTCGGTCAGCCCCTTGAGCTTGCGAAGGGCCAGTGCGCGGTGCGCCCAGGGGCAGGCGTAGCTGACATACATGTGGTAGCGGCCGGATTCAGCCTTGAAACCCGCGTCGCCAGACGGCCCGGCGCTGCCATCGGGGGTGATCCAGTTGCGAAAGCTTGCCTCGTCCCGTTTGAACGAGCCGCCGTTTTCATCGGTGTCATACCACTTGTCTTGCCATTTCCCGTCGACCAGCAGGCCCATCGTACATTCCTCCGTTGATTGACCCAGACCCTAGGCCATCCGCCGCCGGGGCTAAACCCGACCCTGCGCGCAGGCCCTGTGCGCAGCACGGCGCTGTCGCTAACGGAACAATAGTCTGTATTTTGATTGATTGGATCCACGCCCGCATCAATGCAAAAACGATCTTGTCGCGATTTAGTTTGATTGCTAAATAAAATCCTAACAGGTGATGCTGCCGCAGACGCAGCTGCGCCTGCGCCATCTGAACGGATATGCCTGCCGGCGCGGCCACGACATCTAACATCCGCAATCTGTGGCGCGCCCCGGCGGTGGGTTCGGCCATGATCTGAAAAGGAAAGCACCGTGGCCAGTTTCTTTGCGCTTGGGATTGACGTGATCAATAATCCGGCCGTGTCGACCAATTCATCGGTTGGTCAGGACGGCGCTGGCCAGATGACGTTGATGGGCGGCAGCCAGCCGTTTCCGGACGATGCCATCGTCGAATTCATCACCCAGAACGAAACCGCCGGGGGCGAACTGGACGGCGGGTCATCTTTTGTCGGGATCCGCGTCTATGCCGACATCGACGCCTACAAGGCCGGTATCGTGCAATACAATTATGTGCCGCAGAACCCCGGTCAATCCGCGAATATCCAGGGCGATGTCAGCGGCTTGGGCGATACCTACGTCCGGTTCAATGCGGGCGTGCTGGTGCCGCGGACGGCGTCGGGTGCGCCGGACACTGCGGCGCCGGTCTTTGGAAATCTGCTTGTCGCGCCCGGCACCAATGCTGCGGACAATTTCGGCACGCTGGTCATCGATCGCAATACCGATCAGGATTTCAATGGCAATGGCGTCATCGACCCGCACACGCTGGAGGACGGCAACGGCAAGTTCTACGTCGGCACCGCTGTGCCCTGCTTTACCGCCGGCAGCCTGATCGCGACACCGACGGGCCAGATCGCGGTCGAGACGCTTCGGCCCGGCGACCTTGTGCTGACCCGCGACAACGGCGTGCAACCGATCGCCTGGGCCGGGGCAAAGGGGCTGTCCGGCGTCGACCTTCAGACCAGACCGCAGATGCGCCCCATCCTGATCAAGGCCGGTGCGCTGGGCAACGGGGCGCCGGAACGTGACATGATGGTCTCCCCAATCACCGCGTGCTGGTGTCGAACGCCACGGCGGAAATCCACTTTGGCGAACGCGAGGTGCTGGTCGCCGCCAAGCATCTGGTGGATGGCCGGACGGTCGTCGTCGCGCAGGCGGAACGGGTGACCTACTTTCATTTCATGTTCGCGCACCACGAGATCGTGCTGTCCGATTGCGCCTGGACCGAAAGCTTTCAGCCGGGGGTGGAATCGCTGCAGGGCGTGGGCCAGTCGCAGCGGGCCGAGATCATGGTGCTGTTCCCGGCGCTGGCCAATGCGGACGGGCTGCAGGCCTACGGCTCTGCCCGCCCGGCTCTGAAGCGGCGCGAGGCGCAACTTCTGCTGTCATAAAACAGGGGCCGGTCTGGCCGCGAGGATGACACAGGCGCCGCTGACCGGTCCGGAACCGTCGGTCAGTTGCATTGCGGTCGCGGACGGCCCGTTCTATACCCCTCGACGACGACGCCCTTTACGGGGCCAGAGCGGTTGTTGGCGGCAAGGTCGACCCTGACGGGGACCGGGCACCATATCGTCGAAACGCAGCTCTGCGCCCGATGACCCATGTCCGGAGACTGCCATGCGCCTGCTGACCCTCATCCTGATCGCCACCGGCTCTGCCGCCTCTGCCCACCCCGGCCATCTGGTCGACGCGGCGGGACACAACCACTGGGTCGCCGGGATTGCGCTGGGGGCGGCGGGGATCGCGATCGTGCTGGGCGCCTTGAAGGACCGCAAGGGCAAGGCCGCCCGCGACCCCGAACCCGAGGCGCAAAGCGCATGAAGACCGGGGTCATGATCTGCGGCCACGGGTCGCGTAGCCAGTCGGCGGTCGATGAATTCGCGACCTTGGCGCAGAAACTGCCCGCATGGCTGCCCGACGACTGGCTGGTGGACTACGGCTACCTCGAATTCGCGAACCCGGTGATCCGCGACGGCCTTGATCGCCTGCGCGCGGCTGGCTGCGACCGGATTTTGGCGGTGCCGGGGATGCTCTTTGCCGCGATGCACGCCAAGAACGACATTCCCACCGTGCTGAACACCTATGCCGCCCAGCACGGCGTCACGATCAGCTATGGCCGCGAGCTGGGCGTCGATCCCAAGATGATCGCCGCCGCCGCCGCGCGTGTGCAAGAGGCGGTGGACCGCGCCAATGCCAAGCACGGCCCGCTGCCGCTGACCGAAACCTGCCTCGTGGTGGTCGGGCGCGGGGCGTCGGACCCGGATGCGAACGGCAACGTGGCCAAGATCGCGCGGATGATCGCCGAAGGCATGGGCTTCGGCTGGCACGAGGTCGGCTATTCCGGCGTGACCTTCCCGCTGGTGGAACCTTGCCTGCAACACGTCGTGCGGCTGCCCTACAGCCGTGTGATCGTGTTCCCGTATTTCCTGTTCTCGGGCATCCTGATCGACCGGATTTACGGCTTTACCGACCGGGTTGCGGCAGAGCATCCCCAGGTCCAGTTCATCAAGGCCGGCTACCTCGGCGATCATCCGCAGGTGCTGGCGACCTTCGCCGAGCGGATCACCGAACAGGCAGGGGCCACGCCGCCGCCGAACTGCGGTATCTGCGGCTACCGCGATCAGGTGCTGGCCATGGCCGATGGCCGCACAAGGGACATCAGCGCCGCCGACCGCACGCATCCTGCCTTCGGCGCCGTGCCGCCCGCGCTCTGCGTCATGTGCAAATACCGCACCCGCGTTCTGGGGTTCGAGGGCGAGGTCGGCGCGGTGCAGGAAAGCCACCACCACCACGTCGAAGGGCAGGGCGCCAACGCGCCCGGGTCGAACGTCGCCGACTGCACCCTGTGCGACACCTTCTGCACCGGCCTGTGCCGGCTGGAGGCGCAGCACGCCCATGCCCATGCCCATGGATTGGCCCACAGCCACGATCACGCTCACCCCCACGATCACGCGGACGGCCACCACCATCACGACCACGGCCACGATCATCACCACGACCACGCCCACCCGGTCTATCCCCATGCCCAACACCCTCTCGGCCCCGAAAGCGCGCGCAAGACCCGAAAACCTTAAGTCCTCGCTTTTTATCAAATACTCCCCCCGGAGGGTCCGACCCTTCCCCCACGCAAAGGCGTCGCCGCTTGAGACCCTACGAAAAAGACCCCGCCGCGATCTACGCGCAAAGCTTTGCGACCGTCCGGGCCGAGGCGCGGCTGGACCGTTTTGCGGCAGACATGCATCCGGTCATCACCCGCCTGATCCACGCCTGCGGCATGGTCGAGGTCGCGGACCGTCTGGCGTTCTCTGCCGGGGCCGCAGCGGCGGGACACGCCGCGCTGGCCGCTGGCGCGCCGATCCTGTGCGATTGCGAGATGGTGGCCGCGGGGATCATCCGCCGGCAGTTGCCGGCAGACAATGCCGTGATCGTGACGCTGAACGATCCCGCCGTGGCGCCCCGGGCGCAGGCCATCGGCAACACGCGGTCCGCGGCGGCGGTGGAGCTGTGGACTGATCATCTGGCGGGGGCCGTTGTCGCCATCGGCAATGCTCCGACGGCGCTGTTTCATCTGCTGGAACTGATCGACGCGGGCGGGCCAAGACCCGCGGTTATCCTGGGCTTTCCCGTGGGTTTTGTCGGGGCAGCTGAATCAAAGGCGGAACTGGCGGCCGACCCGCGCGGCTGCGAGTTCATCGCCTTGCGCGGGCGGCGCGGCGGATCGGCCATGGCGGCGGCGGCGGTGAATGCGCTGGCCGCCGGTCTGCCGGAGGACCGGGCGTGATGCGTCCGGCAAGAGTATCGGCACAAAATCGGAGGCGCACCGCATGACACCCTGGCTGCATATCGTCGGCATCGGCGAAGATGGCATGGACGGGTTGAACCCTGCGACGCGCGCGGTTGTCGAGGCGGCGGAGGTCATCCTCGGCGGCGACCGGCACCATGCGCTGTCGGACAACGTCACGGCGGAACGTCTGGCCTGGCCGTCGCCCTTTGACGCGATGATCGACACGATCCGGGGTCTGCGCGGGCGGCGGGCCGTCGTGCTGGTCACCGGCGATCCGCTGTGGTTTTCCGTCGGTGCCCGGATCGGGCGGGCCATCGACCCGGCCGAGATCGTCTATCATCCGCAGCTGAGCGCCTTTCAGCTGGCCGCGGCCCGCATGGGCTGGAGCCTTGCGGATGTCGAGACGCTGACCGTGCACGGGCGGCCCGTGGCGCAGATGGTGGCCTTCATCCAGCCCGACGCGCGTTTGCTGATCCTGACGACGGGCGCCGAGACGCCCGCCCAGATTGCCGCCTATCTGGCGCAGCGCGGGTTCGGGCAGTCGCGGATGACCGTGCTGGCGGCGATGGGCGGCAAGGATGAGGCACGCTTCGACGGCGTGGCGGAAAGCTGGAATCATGTCGTGCCGCCTTTCAACACGCTGGCGGTCGAATGTATCGCCGCCCCCGATGCGGCCCTGCTGCCGCGCGTGCCGGGGCTGGCGGACGATCTGTTCCAGTCCGATGGCACGATGACCAAGCAGGAGATCCGTGCGGCGACGCTGGCCAAGCTGATGCCGATGCGGGGTGCTTTGCTGTGGGATATCGGCTGCGGGTCCGGGTCGGTCGCGATCGAGTGGATGCGTGCCGCCCGCTATGCCCGCGCCATCGGGATCGAGCCGCGCGATGACCGCCGGGCGATGGCGGCGGCCAACGCGCTGGCGCTGGGCGCCCCGCGTCTGGAGCTGATCGAGGGCACGGCGCCGGACTGTCTGGACGGATTGGCGGCACCCGATGCGATCTTCATCGGCGGCGGGTTGAGCGAGGCGGTCTTTGCCGCAGCCTGGGCGGCCCTGCGCCCGCTGGGGCGGCTGGTCGTGAATGCGGTGACGCTGGAATCCGAGGCGGTGCTGATCGACCTGCACGCGCGGCACGGCGGCGACCTCGTGCGGCTGTCGGTCTGCCGGGCGGAGCCTGTGGGCCGCTTGACGGGCTGGCGTGCGGCGATGCCGGTGACCCAGTGGAGCCGGGTCAAGCGATGAGGGGTCGGACCCTCCGGGGGGAGTATTTCGGAAAAAGCGAGGACCGGGTGGAAAGGGCAGGCGCCTGCGCCTGTGGCGGTGGCCGGAGCTTTCGGTGGGCGTTTGTCCGGTCAGGTCAATGCGGATGAGCGGTGTGCTTTACGGTGTCGGCGTGGGGCCGGGGGCGGCGGACCTGATGACGCTGCGGGCGGCGCGGCTGATTTCCGCGGCTGAGGTTGTGGCCTATCCGACGCTGGCGGGGGGGGCGAGTTTTGCCCGCGCGATTGCGGCGGAGGTGATCCCAGTCGGGGCCATCGAGATCGCGATGGATGTGCCGATGAGTGTGGAGCGCGCACCGGCGCAGGCGGCCTATGACGCGGGGGCGGCGGCGATCGCGGTGCATCTGGATGCGGGACGCGACGTGGTCTGCCTGTGCGAGGGGGATCCGTTCTTTTACGGATCGTTCATGTATCTGTTTGCGCGGCTGTCGGCGCGGTTCCGGGTGGAGGTCGTGCCGGGGGTCACTTCGATCGCGGCCTGTGCGGCGCGGGCGGGGCGGCCGCTGGTGGCGCGTAACGAACGTCTGACGGTGCTGCCGGGGCCGCTGCCTGAAGCGGAGTTGCGTGAGCGGATCGCGGGTGCGGAGAGTGTCGCGATCATGAAGGTGGGGCGGCATCTGGGCAAGATCCGCGCCGTGATCGCGGACCTGGGGCTGACCGACAGTGCGGTCTACGTCGAACGCGCGACCCTGCCCGAGGAGGTGGTCTGTGCGCTGGCGGAGGCGCCCGAGGTCGCGCCTTATTTTTCTATGATCCTGCTGACGAAGGGGGCCGATCCATGGCTGTAGACCCTGTGGTGCTGGCGCTGTCGCGGTCGGGTGAGGCTGTGGCTCATCGTGTGGCCGGGATTTTGGGCTGTCTGGTCCACGGGCGGCGGGGGCGTGTGGAGCGGGCGGATGCCTTTTTCGACAACGCGCTGGATCATGCGCGGGATCTGTTTGCGGCGGGGGTGCCGATCGTCGCCGTCTGTGCCAGCGGCATCCTGATCCGGGCGGTGGCGCCGTTGCTGGCGGACAAGGTGACGGAGCCGCCGGTGCTGTCGGTCAGTGACGATGGTGCGGTCGTGGTCCCGCTGCTGGGGGGGCATCGCGGCGCGAACCGGCTGGCGGCGCGGATCGCGGAGGCGCTTGGCGCCGTCGCGGCGGTGACGACGGCGGGGGACGTGAGCCTTGGGGTGGCGCTGGACGCGCCGCCGGCGGGCTGGCGGCTGGTCAATCCCGGCGATGCGAAGGACGCGATGGCGCGGCTGCTGGCGGGGGAGGGCGTGCGGATCAAGGGGCCGGATGCGCAGGCGGCTGGCTGGCTGGCGGGGCTGCCTGTGGGCGACGGCCTGACGATCACCTGTGGCGACGGGCCGGTGGCGGGTCTGGGGGCGGATCATCTGCAGTTTGCGCCGCAACGCTACGCGCTGGGGGTCGGCTGCGCACGGAATTGCCCGGTTGGCGATCTGCGCGCGCTGGTCGATGCGGCACTGGCGGAGGCGGGGATCGCGCCGGAGGCGCTGGCCTGTGTGAACACGATTGCGCTGAAGGCGGACGAGCCTGCGATCATTGCGCTGTCGCGGGATTTCGGGGTGCCGTTGCGGGTCTTCGCGGCTGACGTGCTGGAGGCGGAGACGCACCGGCTGGCACACCCGTCGGACGTGGTTTTTGCCGAGGTCGGCGCACATGGCGTGGCGGAGGCGGCGGCGCTGGCGCAGGTGGGACCCGCGGGGCGGCTGCATCTGGCGAAGCGTAAAGCGGCGATGGCGACTTGTGCGGTGGCGGTCTCGGATGAGTCGCTGGTGGACTTGCGCGGTCGGGCGCGGGGCAAGCTGGCGGTCGTGGGGATTGGACCGGGGCAGGCGGCGTGGCGCACACCCGAGGTGTCGCGTCTGGTGGCGGAGGCCGAGGAGCTGGTGGGCTACGGGCTGTATATCGACCTGCTGGGACCGCTGGCGTTGGGCAAGGCGCGGTCTGATTTCCCGCTGGGTGGGGAAGAGGCGCGGTGCCGGCATGCGCTGGAGCAGGCAGGGCTGGGCAAGACCGTGGCGCTGGTCTGTTCGGGGGACGCGGGGATCTATGCCATGGGGGCGCTGGTGTTCGAACTGCTGGACCGGGGGCCGGAGGCGCAGGGAGTCTCTGATGCCGCGCGGCGGGTCGAGGTGGTATGCTCGCCCGGGGTCAGTGCGTTGCAGGGGGCCGCGGCCCGGGCGGGGGCGCCTTTGGGGCATGATTTCTGCGCGATTTCCCTGAGCGATCTGCTGACGCCGCGGGACGATATCCTGCGGCGGCTGCGGGCGGCGGCGGAGGGGGATTTCGTTGTGGCCTTTTACAATCCGGTGTCAAAAACACGGCGGACGCTGCTGGCGGAGGCGCGGGATATTCTGCTGGCCCACCGGCCCGGCGATACGCCAGTGATGCTGGCCTCGTCACTGGGGCGGCCGGAGGAGCATGTGCGGTACCGGCGGCTGGATCAGCTGGAGGTCGACGAGGTCGACATGTTGACCGTGGTGCTGGTGGGGTCGAGCAACAGCAGGTTGGCGCAGCTGGGCGAAGGGCCGCGGATGTTCACGCCGCGGGGTTATGCGCGCAAGATCGATGGCGATCTGGCGGGATGACGGTGTGCGGCGCTGTTCGGGCTGACGACCGAAGGCGCCCCGCGCACCGTCCCATGGAGGGACAGACATGACGGTTTATTTCATCGGGGCGGGTCCGGGCGATCCTGAACTTTTGACGCTGAAGGCGGCGCGGCTGATCGGGGCCTGTCCGGTGTGTCTGTATGCGGGTTCCTTGGTGCCGGAGGCGGTGGTGGCCCATGTGCCTGCGGCCGCCCGCGTGCTGGATACGGCGGCCATGACGCTGGAGGAGACCCATGCGGAAATTGTCGCGGCCCATGCGGCGGGGCAGGATGTGGCGCGGGTGCATTCGGGGGATCCGTCGCTGTACGGTGCCATCGCCGAGCAGATTCGGCGGCTGAAGGCGGACGGGATCGATTACGCGATCATCCCCGGCGTGCCGGCCTATGCGGCGGCGGCGGCGGCGATGGGGACGGAGTTGACCGTGCCGGAGGTCGGGCAGTCCATCGTGCTGACGCGCATGAGCATGAAATCGACGGGCATGCCCGCTGGCGAGACGCTGGAGAATTTCGCGGCCACCGGCACGACGCTGGCGATTCATCTGGGGATCCGGGCGTTGCGCGACATCACCCGGCGGCTGGTGCCGTTCTATGGCGCGGATTGTCCGGTGGCGGTGATCTATCGCGCCTCCTGGCCCGATCAGGTGATTCTGCGCGGCACGCTGGAGGACATCCATGCCGCCGTCAGGGCTGCGAAAATCACGCGGACGGCGCTGATCATGGTCGGTCCCGTGCTGGGCGCGCAACACGGGTTTCCCGACAGCGCGCTTTATGATGCGGCGAAACCCCATGTTTTGCGGCCCGTAGCGAAAAAGGCCTGACATTTTCTGCACTTGCGTTGCGGCGGCGCGGCGGAAAAAGTTCTTTGAACAATCGTTACAATTGCGCGTTACCTTGGCAGTGAAGGAGCGCTGCCATGACTGATTATCTGCCCGAAGCCGTCCTGAAGGGGTTGCAGGATGCCCGCCGCCTGTCGACGCAGCGCGGCAATCGCCTGTGCGTGCATGACGGTGAAGAGGTGTTGCGCATCCGGCGGTTCTGGGCCGAGGGGATGGCACTGGACGCCGGTGCCTGCGATCTGCTGCGGGGCCGGGTCGATATCTATGACGGCATGCGGCACCTGTATCAGGCGCTGATCACCGGCACCCGGATCGAGGGCGGCGAGTGCATCGTCGATTTCAAGTGGCTGAGCCTCGTGAGCGAGACCGCCCCCGTCGATTACGCGCGTCTGGACCAGACTCCGGCAGGGTTGCTGCCCCGCGCCTGATGGCGGGACAGCGGGTTTGCATCATTGCAGGTCGGCGAAGGCCTTTTGCAGGCGGTCGACCGCATCCTCGATCTGCGCGCGCGGTGCGCCGAAGTTGAAGCGCAGGAAGCTGTCGCCGCCTTTGCCGAAGGTCTCGCCGTGGTTCGGCGCGATGCGGGCGTCCTGCTGGACGCGGCGGATCACCTCGTCTTGCGACATGCCGGTGCCGGCGAAATCGACCCAGGCGAGATAGGTCGCCTCCAGCGGCATGGCGTGGACGCCGGGGATCGCGTTCACGCCCGCCTCGAACAGGCGGCGGTTGTCGTCGAGGTAGGCGCAGAGGTCGTCGACCCATGCCGCACCCTGCGCCGAATAGGCGGCGGTCGTCATGTGCAGGCCGAAGCTGTTGGGCGAGGTGCCCAGTGCGTGCATCCGGGCGGCAAAGGGGGCGCGCAGGGCAGGGTCCGGGATGATGACGTTGCCGGTGTGCGAGCCCGCGATGTTGAAGGTCTTGGTGGCCGCCGTCATCATCACGAGGCGGTCGGCGATCCCGTCGATGCTGGCCATCGGGATATGGGTCTGGCCGGGCATCAGCAGGTCGTGGTGGATCTCGTCGCTGACCAGCACGAGGTCGTGGCGTTTGGCGAAGGCCGCGACCTGCTGCAGTTCTGCCCGCGACCAGACGCGGCCGCCGGGGTTGTGGGGCGAGCAGAGGATGACCATCCGCTCGGTCCCGGTCATCTGGGTGTCGTAGGTGTCGAAGTCCATCTCGTAACGGCCATCTGCGTTGACCAGTTCGCAGGACCGGACTTCCCGCCCGGCCGCTTTGATGACGCGGGCGAAGGCGTGGTAGACCGGGGTAAACAGGACGACGGCGTCGCCCGGGGCGGTGTAGGCGTCGACGCAGAGACCGGTGCCGTTGACGAGGCCGTGGGTGGTGAAGATGGCGTCCGCCTCGACCTGCCAGCCGTGGCGGGTCTGCATCCACCAGCGGATCGCGTCGGTGTAGGGTGTTGGGTTGCCGAAGTAGCCGTAGACGCCGTGGTCGCGCATGTTCTGTACCGCGTCCTGAATCACGTCGGGGGCGCGGAATTCCATGTCGGCGACCCACATCGGGATACCGTCCTCGGGGCTGACGCCGTAGGCGGACTGCATCCCGTCCCACTTGACGCAGTGGGTGTTGCGGCGGTTCACGGGGGCATCGAAACTCATCTGGGGGACCTGCTGGCTGGGAACGGCGCGACCCTAGCAGGACAGGTGCGGGTGCCAAGGCGAAAATTGCGGGGTGTCTTGGCAAGCGGCGGGACAGGGGCTAGATCGGGGGCATGACAATACGCCCCATCCTGATCCATCCCGATCCCCGCCTGAAAAAGGTCACGGACCCCGTCGGCGCCGTCACGGCAGAGTTGCGGACGCTGGCCGACGACATGCTGGAGACGATGTACAACGCGCCCGGCATCGGTCTGGCCGCCCCACAGGTCGGCGTGATGAGCCGCGTGCTGGTGATGGACTGCGTCAAGGACGAGACGCAGCCCGCGCGCCCCATGGTCCTGCTGAACCCGCAAGTGACCTGGGTCAGCGAGGCGCTGAGCACCTATGAGGAAGGGTGTTTGTCGATCCCCGAGCAATATGCGGACGTGGAGCGCCCGGCGGAGGTCGAGGTGCGCTGGATGGATCTGGAGGGCGCCACGCAGACCGAGCGGTTCAGCGGGTTGTGGGCGACCTGCGTGCAGCACGAGATCGACCATCTGGATGGCAAGCTGTTCATCGACTACCTCAAGCCGCTGCGGCGGCAGATGATCACGCGCAAGATGCAGAAGCTGAAGCGCGAAAGGGCGCGGGCGTGACGCGGCCCATTCTGACCGTGCCGCACGACGCCCTGCGGGCCATCTGCGCGCCTGTGACACACTTTGATGCAGCGCTCGCGGCGCTGACCGAAGAGATGTTTGCCGCGATGTATGCGGCCCCCGGGCGCGGGTTGGCCGCACCGCAGATCGGCGTTCTGTCCCGCGTCTTTGTCATGGATGCGACCTGGAAGACGGGTGATCATACGCCGCGCGTGTTCATCAACGCCGAGATCCTGACGGCGGACCCGGCGCTGGTGGTGAACGAGGAAGCCTGCCTGTCGATCCCGCAGCAGACCGTCGCCGTGCCGCGCCCGCGGGCCGTGCGGCTGCGCTGGCAGGACTTGCAAGGCGGGGTGCACGAGGGCGACTTTGACGGGACGGATGCGGTGATCGTGCAGCATGAACGGGACCATCTGGATGGTATCCTTTGCACCGATTACGTGGACCTTCCGTGATGCGGACGGTCGTGCCTTGGCCGCATCCGGTGCTGCGGACACCCGCCGCCGATGTGGCCGAGATCACTGACGAGATCCGCGCGCTGTGGTCCGACATGATCGCGGTGATGGAGGCGATGCCGGGGGTGGGGCTTGCCGCCGTGCAGCTGGGCGTGCCGTTGCGGCTGGCGGTGGTCGACGCCAGCACGGCACGCGGTCAGGCGGTGCGCATGGCCAATCCCGAAATCCTGCACGCCAGCGTGGAATTCCGTGACCATGAGGAAGCGAGCCCCTGTCTGCCGGGGGTGAGCGCCATGGTGAAGCGGCCCCGGGCGGTGACGGTGCGGTTCATGGACGAGGCCAGTGCCACGGTCGAGCGCGATTTCGTCGGCCTCTGGGCCGTCAGCGTGCAGCACCAGATCGACCATCTGGCGGGGCAGATGTATTTCGACCGACTGACGAAGCTGAAGCGCGACATGCTGCTGAAGCGGGCCGCAAAACGGCGCGGCTAGCCGGTTTTTCGACGAAAAACCGGCTGTGGGGGCGCTGCCCCCGGTGCTGCGCACCTCCCCCGGAGTATTTTGGAAAAAGCGAGGATATCGCTCAGGCGCTGTGGCAGCCGTCGGCCAGTGTTTTGACGAAGGCGAGGACGTCGGCGACGGATTCTCCGGCCCCGATCTTTTCCACGATGGCGGATCCCACGACGGCGCCGTCGGCGACCTCAGCGATGGCATGGGCGGCCTCCGGCGTCTTGATCCCGAAGCCCACGATGACGGGCAGGTCCGTGTGGGACTTGATGCGCGCGACTTCGGGGGCGACGTCGGCGGTCTGGGCGCTGGCGGTGCCGGTGATACCGGTGACCGAGACGTAGTAGAGGAAGCCCGAGGTGTTCGTGAGCACCTTGGGCAGGCGCTTGTCGTCCGTCGTCGGCGTGGCGAGGCGGATGAAGTTCAGGCCGGCGGCCTGCGCGGGCAGGCAGAGTTCCTCGTCCTCTTCGGGGGGCAGGTCGACGATGATGAGGCCGTCGATCCCGGCGGCCTTGGCCTGTTCGAGGAACAGCGGCACGCCGCGGGAATAGATCGGGTTGTAGTACCCCATCAGGACGATCGGCGTGGTGTCGTCGGTTTCGCGCAAGGACCGCGCGATGGCGAGTGTCTTGTCCAGCGTCATGTGACCCGCGAGGGCGCGCTGGCCCGCCAGCTGGATCGTCGTGCCGTCGGCCATCGGGTCGGTGAAGGGCAGGCCCAGTTCGATGATGTCGACGCCGGCGGCGGGCAGGCCTTTCACGATGGCGAGGCTCGTGTCGTAGGTCGGATCGCCCGCCATCACGTAGGCGACGAAGGCCTTCTGGCCGCGGGCGTTCAGGTCTGCGAATTTGGCGTCGATACGGGACATGGCGCAATCTTTCATGGGTCGTGGCGTTTCTGGGCGATGGACCGCGCAAATGCAATGGGGCTGGAATTGAAATACCGCCGGTCACGCCCATATCAGGGGCATGAATTACATCCTTGCCCTGCTGCTCCCGCCTCTGTCGATCCTATTCGCAGGTCGTCCCATCGTGGCCATCATCACCTTCCTGATCTGGATTCCGGCGATCCTGCTGAGCGGCGGTCTGACCCACCCGATGTTCGTGATCCTGGCCTGGATCCTGATCTACGAGGGTCGCAACCGCACGGCCTAGGGGCCTGCTGTCTCGGTTTTGGAACAGGCGCCGATCCTGTCTTGACGCGCCTGACTGTTAGGGCCGTGCGGCAGACGCCGGCGTCGCACGTGAACGCGGCTTTGCGGGGGGCCGCGACGAACGGCCAGGTCCGGGCTGGACGTCTGGCGTTTGATTGCGAAAATCGCGCCGGGATGGCCTGGAACGGGCCGCGGCCAAAGCGTTTGGCTTGCACGGGCGGGGCGCCGGGGCTATGGCCGGGCGGTATTCAGTCAGGAGATGCGTCATGGGCTTCAAGATGGGGATCGTCGGGCTGCCGAACGTCGGCAAGTCGACGCTGTTCAATGCGCTGACGCGCACGGCCGCGGCACAGGCCGCGAACTTTCCGTTCTGCACGATCGAGCCGAACGTGGGCGACGTGGCGGTGCCCGATGCGCGGCTGGACAAGCTGGCCGGGATCGCGGGCAGCAAGCAGATCATCCCGACGCGGATGACCTTCGTGGATATCGCGGGACTCGTGAAGGGTGCGTCCAAGGGTGAGGGTCTGGGGAACCAGTTTTTGGCCAACATCCGCGAGTGCGATGCCATCGCCCATGTGCTGCGCTGTTTCGAGGATGACGACATCACCCATGTCGAAGGCCGCGTCGATCCTGTTTCCGATGCCGAGGTGATCGAGACGGAGCTGATGCTGTCGGATCTGGAGAGCATCGAGAAGCGGCTGGCGAACCTGCAGCGCAAGGTGCGCGGCGGCGACAAGGATGCCGGTCAG